>JAGPEG010000081.1 GCA_018057165.1 Tabrizicola sp. | reverse complement strand
GGGTTCGCTGACCGGGCTTGCGACCGGGCTCTTGACGCCGTCGATGATCATGGGGGTCAACGAGGGCACCCCGACGGGCTTCCTGTTTGACGGTGCGAACTCGATGCTGGGCACGGTGGCGCTGGTCATCTCGGTCTTCGGCATCATGGGCGTGCTGCGCGGTGCGGGCGTGATGGAGCTGATGGTGGACAAGATCACCTCGGGCAAACTGTCGTCCACACCGCGCGGGGTGGAAACCGCCATCGGCCTTGGTGTCAGCGCGACGACGCTGCTGTTCGGCGGGGTGAACTCGGCTTCCATGCTGACCTTCGGCCCGGTAGCCGATGAGTTGGGCGCACGGGTTGGTCTGCATCCCTACCGTCGGGCCAATGTGATGGACTGTTTCGCCCTTGGCCTTGCTTCGGTCGTGCCGGTTCTCAGCGCCTATCTGTTCATCGGTGCGCTGTTGACCTCGGGCTATGAGGGCACGCCGGGCATGTCGACCTTTGATCTGTTCCCCGTGACGCTTTATCCTCTGGTCCTGACGGCGGTCATGGTGCTGTCGGTAATCACGGGCTGGGGCCGGACCTTCGAGGCGGCAGATGGATCGGCCGCAAAAACCCCGCAACCCCCGATTTCCGGCTGACAATTCGGCAATCGGACGACTGCTCTCAACGGAAAGGCACTCTTCATGGACCGGACAACCGTGGATTGGACAGGGTATATTCCCGCCATCACCACCCCGTTCACCCGCAAAGGCCAGCTTGATCTGGACTCGTTCGCCGCCCAGATGGACTGGCTGGTGGCCGAGCGGATGCATGGCGTCATCCTGGCCGGCACCAGCGGCGAATGGTTCAGCCTGACCAGCGCCGAACGGGCGGAGTTGTTCATGGCCGGAGCGAGGTATCGCCAAACCGGGCTTACGGTGATCGGCGCCTGCAATGCCTTTACGACGGCAGAGGCGATTGCCCATGCAAGGGCGGCGGAAACGGCGGGGCTGGATGGCATCCTGCTGACGCCGCCGCCCTATGTCGTGCCAAACCGGGCCGAGATCGTGCAGTTCTATCGCAGGGTCTCGGACGCCACCGACATTCCGATGACGGTGTATAACTGGCCCCGCGGCTGTGTCGTGGACATGGACCCGGATCTGCTGGACGAATTGGCCGACATCGAAAACGTGGTGGCCATCAAGAACTCGACCGGCGATTTCGCGGGCTTTCTCGACGCGATGTATCGGGTCGAGGGCAGGGTGCGCTATTTCGGCCTGCCCACCAGCGCGTTGGGCGTCGATCTGGCTTTGCTGGGGCATAGCGACGGGCTGATGGGGTCGGGGGGGGTGCTGGGAGCGGACCATCCCGATTTCTGGCGCGCCATCGCCGAGGGCGACCGGGCGCGGGCGATCCAGCTTGGGGCGCGGGACCGGGTGATCATGCAGGCCTGGTTCCGGCCTGACTACGGGGTTCAGTTCGGCAACCAACAGGCCATCATGAAAACCGCTCTGCGCCTGCGCGGCGTGCCCGCAGGGTTTGTGCGTGACCCGCTGCTGGAATTGTCGGGCCCCGAGGTGCAGCGCATCGCCGATACGCTTCATTCGCTGGGCATCGAAACCCGGCCGCTCTGATGGGTGCGCGATACGATGCGGTGGTGATCGGTGGCGGCCTTCTGGGCTGTGTCACCGCCTGGATGATTGCCCGTGACGGCGGGCGCGTTCTGCTGGTCGAGCGTGACCAGATCAACCAGCACGCCTCGGGTCGCAATGCGGGCAGCCTGCATTTTCAACTGGAATACCGCATGATCGACCGCGGCATTGAAGCCGCGCGTCAGGCCGCCGAGGCGATGCCACTGCATCTGGAGGCGGCGCGGCTTTGGTCGGCGTTGCCTGCCCTGTGTGGCGAGGCGATCGAGGTGAAGCAAACAGGCGGTCTGATGATTGCCGAGGATGCAACCCAGGTCGAGCTGCTGGAGCAGAAAGCCGAAATCGAACGGTCCTGGGGTCTGGACAACCGGGTGATCGACCGGGCTGAAGTTGACCGCATCGCGCCCTATCTGTCCGACAAGGTCATCGCGGCGGCCTATTGCCCGCTGGAGGGCAAGGCCGATGCCCGCACCGCCGCCCCTGCGCTGGCCCGTGCCGCGCTGCGCCTGGGCGCCGAGATTCGCACGCGCCGCGCGGTTGTCGGCCTGTCGCGGCAGGGCGGGCGCTGGCAGGTGCAGCTGCAAGGCGAAGACGCCGAAACCGTCACCGCCGAGGCCGTGGTGATTGCTGCCGGGGTCTGGACCACAGGGGTGGGGCAGATGATGGGTGCGCATCTGCCCACCATCCCGCTGGCGCTGACCATGACGGTCACGATGCGGATTCCCAAGCTGATCCCGCATCTGGTGCAACACGCCGGCGGCAAGCTGTCGCTGAAGCAGGCGCTGGACGGCAATATCCTGATCGGCGGCGGCTGGCCTGCGCGGCTGCCGTTGTTGCCCGATGGCCAGCCGGATCTCGACACCAAGCCGGACCTGCTGCAGGCTTCGCTTGCCGGGAATGCCGCAATGGCGATCCGGGTGCTGCCAGAGCTTGCCGCCGTGCCGGTCATTCGCAGCTGGGTGGGCACCACCACCATTACTCCGGACCAGTTGCCGCTGGTCGGTCCGGTGCCGGGGCATCCGGGGGCATTTGTCGCCACGGGTGGATCGGCCTTCACGCTGGGGCCGTGTTTCGCGCAGGTGCTGGCGGATCTGATCGCGGGGCGGGGGGCCAGCATGGATCTGACGAAATTCGATGCCGCCAGATATGGCAGGGGGTGAGGGATGACTGTGGCACGACGCCTTGTCGCCCAACGGGGCAAAACCGTCACCTTCACCTTTGACGGCCATCCCGTCACCGCCCATCTGGGTGAAACCCTGGCAACCGCCCTGCTTGCCGCGCAGGTTCCCGCCTTCGGCCTGACGCGCGAAGGCGCGCCCCGCCTACCGTTTTGCAACATGGGCACCTGTTTTGACTGCGCGGTCACGGTCGATGGGCAGCGGCTGGTCCGGGCCTGCCTGACCGATGTGCAGGACGGGCTCTGCGTCACCCGGCACGAGGCAGCAGGATGATGGATCTTGTGATTGTCGGGGCCGGTCCGGCCGGCATGGCCGCCGCCCTTGCCGTGGCCGAGGCCGGGTTTTCGGTGCTGGTGGTGGATGAACAGGCACGGGCAGGCGGGCAGATCTTCCGTCGCCCTCCCGCCGAATGGGGGCAACGCCACGGCAACTACCAGCCCTATGCCTGGGCCAGGGACCTGATCGAGAGGTTCGAGGATCATGCCGGCATACAAACCGCTTTCCGCAGCACGGCCTTTGGTGTTCTGCGCGATGGTGCCGGGACCTCTGCTTTGCAGCTTGCCATTCACACGCCCGAGGGCGGGCGCCTTGTGCCCACGCGACGCCTGCTGATCGCGACCGGCGCGCATGACATGTCGGTGGCCTTTCCGGGATGGACCCTGCCGGGGGTGATGACGGCAGGCGGTGTGCAATCGCTGCTGAAAAGCCAGAAACTGCAAATGGGGCAGCGCCTCGTTCTGGCCGGATCGCATCCGATCCTGCTGATCCTGGCCGAGCAACTGCTGGATGCCGGGGCCGAGATCGCCGAGATCGCCCTTGCCCGTGGTCTGCCGCGAATGTCCGAGATGATCGGCGCGGTGCCCGCCATCCCCGGTCATGTCGCATTGTTTGCCGCTGGACTGCGGGCCTTGCGCAAGATCGTCGCGCACGGGGTTCCGCTGTCGCGCAAGACCATCATCGATGGGGCCGAGGGTGAGACAGCCGTTACTGGCGTGCGGCTGGCCAGCATTGATGGCGCCTGGATGCGGACAGGGCCTGTGCGCCAGGTTCAGGCCGATCTTCTGGTGCTGGGATACGGCTTCAACCCCTCCACCGAGCTGGCCCGGCAAGCCGGGTGCAAGATGCAGTGGGGGTCGGCTTCGGGCGGCTGGGTCGTGGCGCATGACAGCGGGTTTCAGACCTCGGCCGAAGGGATCTTTGTTGCCGGAGAGCCGACCGGCGTGGCGGGGGCGGAACGGTCCTGGGCCGAAGGACGAATGGCCGGGCTGCACATTGCCGCCTCCCTGGGTGCTCCGCTGCCCCCCGCATGGCAGAAGGAGGCCCAGAACACTCTGGCGCGTGCGCATCGCTTTTCGCGGGTGATGCAATCCATGTTCGAACCGAAGCGCAAAGCCCTGGCCGAGCTGTCTCGATCGCAGGAGGTGATTGTCTGCCGGTGCGAACTGGTCAGGAACGGGCAGCTTGAAACGGTGCTTGCCCGGAACCCGTTCATGTCGCAAGCAAATGCGGTGAAGCTTGAATGCCGCAGCGGCATGGGCCCCTGTCAGGGCCGCTATTGCGAAGGAACCGTGGCCGCCCGTATCGCCATGACCCGAAATGCAGCCATCGAGGACGCGGGCTTTTTCAACGCGAACTTTCCCATAAAGCCCGTACCGCTTCAGTCGTTCCAGGATCTTGGAGACGCAACAACAGCCTTGCAGTTGCCGCCCCCGCCGTGACGTTCCTGCCAACCGGATCAGGCAGGCGTCCGGGAGTCCTTGGAGCGGGATGACGCTACTCGGCCCGTCGCCAGGACCGGACATCCCTTTTGCCGGACTGGCCTGGACCAAGACCGGAGAGGCGCGTCAGAGTGCGAGCTTTTCCGCCGTGCCGGGCCTGACCGGCTCTCCCCTGCGTCGGGACTGGATGGCGGCGAAGGCGAGGGCGAGGCTGTCGAGGTTTTCCTCGGCCCCGTTCGCGGGTTCGCTGTCATCCTCGATGGCCACCAGCAGCGCCCCCATCGCGCCCCGGAAACCGTCGTTGAACCAGGTGCCTTGTAGCCGGGGCCGGGCAATCCCGGCGGCGGTGGTCAGGGTCACGGATTGCTGGCCAAGGTCGGGACCGTCGCTTTGCAGGCTGCCCTTGGTGCCTGCAATGAAAGTGGTATCGCGCGGGCCGTGCGGGGTGCCCCCGTCGAAGACCAGCGAGGCCTGACCGCCTTCGATCTGCACCAGCACCTGCGCCAGTAGCGGCGCTTTGGCGGTCTGGCCGCTGGCACGGGCGGCGGTGGCGAAGACGCTCTGCGCGCGGGGTCCGATGACGCTGCGCAGGAAGTCGAACCAGTGGATGCCGAAATCGTAAAGGATCAGGTCCTCGATCCTTTCGAAGGGTGTCCCGGCGATCCAGCCATGGTTCCAGTGGATCGAGATATGGGCGGAGATGACCTCGCCGACCAGGCCCGCGCGGACGGCTTCGCGCATCCAGGCCAGATGCGGGGCCCAACGGCCATTCTGGTTGACGGCAAGCTTCACGCCGTTCTGGCGGGCAAGGGCAACAAGGCGGCGGCCTTCGGCGAGGTCGAGGACGAAGGGCTTTTGCGACAGGACGTGCTTGCCTGCCTTCAACGCGGCTTCGAGGATCGGCAAGCGGTCGGCGGGGTGGGGGGTGATGTCGACTACGTCGATGCCTGGGTCGGACAGGACATCCTGCCAGCGGTCGGTGACGTGGGCCCTCGGGGCGAATTCGACTGCTTTGGCCTGCGCTTTCCCGATGGAGCGGTTGCAGATCGCTGCCACCTCCCAGCCCGCCGTGCGGTAGGCGTCGAGATGGGCGGAGACGATGCCGCCCGCGCCGATCACGCCGATCCGGGGGCGGTAGGCGCGCGGCATTGGCGGCTGGTAGGGCAGGGCAGGGGCCGGAACCTCGGCCAGCGTGGCGGATTTCAGGGCATAGGTGTCGGCGTCGGGCTCGCTCATGGCATCAGCGGCAGGGTGCGTTTCTGACGGGCGGATTCGGCGGCGGTATCGACGATGCGCTGGCCGGTCAGGCTGGTGGCGGGGTCGAGCGGGCCGGTCAGGGGCTCATTGCGCGCGATGCAGCCCAGGACGTATTCGATCGCGTTGCGACCCCCCGGAGGCAACGGATCGGCGGGGATGGGGTGCGGTTCCGGCTTCGCGCGGGTCTGCACGGTGACGTGGTCGGCATAGTCCCAGCTGGCGATGGTGCCTTCGGTTCCGACCAGGACGAAGCCGCATTTCGGCTGCGGCTGGATCATCCAGGGGTCGGTGAAAGTGCCCCAGCGGGTTTCCATCTTCGACAGGCCCGTGGCGTAGCGGCAGACCACGATGGCATGCTGGTCGACCTCGATGCCGGGGGTCTCATCCGTGACGCAGGTGACTTCGAGCGGAGCCTCGCCATTGCGATACCAGGTGCCCAAGGTCGCGCCGTAGCCGAGATAGTCGAGCAGGCTACCCCCGCCCGAGGCGCGCTTGTACCACCAGGAGGTCGGCTTCTGGCGTTCCACCTCTTCCCGGCTGACCTCGATCTTGTCGGCCAGGTGGTAAAGCGGCCCCCGGTTGCCGCCATAGGAATGGATCTCGATCACCTCGCCGATCAGGCCTTCGTCGACCAGGCGTTTGGCGGTGACATGGCTTTTGACCCAGCGCAGCGGCCAGTTGATCGCAAGGGTCTTGCCCGGTGGCATGGCGGCGATCATCGCGCGGGCGTCGGCGACGGAGGATGCGAAGGGCTTTTCGACGAAGACATGCACGCCATAGGCGGCGAGGCGTTTGGTGTAATCGGCGTGGTTGGCCGTGGCGGCGCAGAGGATGGCGAGGTCGGGTTTTGCCGCACGCATGCAGGTGTCGAAATCGGTGAAGACGCGGGTTTCGGGGATTCCGAAGCTGTCGACGGCGCGCTGCATCGTCGCGCGGTCCGGGTCGTAGATGCCCACGATTTCGGCGTCGGGGTGGTCATGCACGCAGCGCAACAGGTCGCCCATGTGCATGTGGTCGAAGCTGATGCCGACGATGCGGAATTTTGCCATGTGAAATGCCCTTTCAGCTGCGGTCGGTCAGGCGGATGAAGAGGGCGGTGACAGCGAGGATGATCAGCCCGAACAGGATACGCCGCCCGCCTTCGGGGATCTGCATCAGGGTCAGCATCGAGGTCAGCACGGTCAGGATCAGCGCGCCGACGATGGTGCCGCCGAAGCCGCCGCGCCCGCCGAAGATCGAGGTGCCGCCGATGACGGCAGCGGCGACCGAGGGCAGGTCGAGCGGCAGCGCAAGCGACAGCGAGGCGGTCTTGATCTGGCCGAGGTAGAGCAGGCCCGTGACCCCGGCGATCAGGCTGGAGAGGGTGTAAAGCGCAAGATGCACCTGCCAGACGCGGACGCCCGACAGCCGCGCGGCGGCCTCGTTCGCGCCGATGGCATAGAGCAGCCGCCCGAACCCGCTGCGGCGCTGCGCCCAGATGACCAGGGCCGCGAAGGGGATGAACAGCGCAAGGCTGTTCGGCAGGCCAAGGCTGCGCCCGGTGCCAAGCCAGAGCAGGAAGTCGGGGATCAGGACCCCGGTGGCGATGACGTAGCGCTGGTAGACCAGAAGGCAGCCGGTGGCGATCAGCGCGGTGCCCAGCGTCATGATCAGCGGATGCACCCGGCAGATGGCGACGCCGAACCCGTTCACAAGGCCGATCACGACTGCAGAGGCCAGCGCGATGGCGATGGCGGGGGGGACGCCGATCAGGGGGGCGAGGGTGGCGGTCAGGTAGGCGGCGATGGTGGCGGCGGTGCCGACGGACAGGTCGATGCCGCCGGTCAGCATGGTCAGGGTCTGGCAGGCGGCGAGCATGGCCAGGGGGATGGCGATCTTGATCGTGTTCCCGGCCCAGAACATGCTGAGGACGCCGGGATTGAGGATCGCGAGGGTGGCGACCAGAAGGATCAACAGGCCGATCAGCGGCAAAAGCGGCTGGTCCACCATCAGGCGGCCAAGACGGTTCAGCGGGGTGGGGGTGTCGGTCATCGTCATGCCTTGCGCCCCCGTGTCGCCAGAACCGCGCCGAACATCACCACGGCGACCATGATCGTGCCCTCGACGATGGCCGCGACATTGGGGTCGACGGACAGGAGGGTGAGGTCCATCCGCACGGTGCGCAGGATGAAGACAGCGAGGATCGGGCCGAGGAGGCCGCCCCTGCCGCCGCCAAGGACGACGCCGCCAAGGACGACGGCAGCGACCGAGGCGAGGAGATAGGGGCCGGGGATCGGCTCGCCGATGCCGGTGCCCATGGAGACGCTCAGGCCTCCGAGCGCCGCGAACAGGCCGCAGAGCGCGTAGGCGATGACGCGGGTCTGCCCCACCGGCACGCCGGAGCGGAAGGCGGCAAGGGGGTCGGAGCCGATGGCGTAGAGCCGGAGGCCAAGGCGGGAGCGGCGGATCGGCAGCCAGATGAGCGCGGTGACGACGGCGAGGAAGACGACGGCGCGGGGCAGGCCGAGGATGGTGCCGGTCGAAAGCGCGCGCAGCCAGGGGGCGGCGGCGCCTCCGGGGGCATTGAGGATGAGCAGCGCGACGCCCTGCCAGACGAACAGCATGGCGAGGGTGACGACGATGTCGGGGACCCTGGAGACGGTGATGAGAAAGCCGTTGATCGCCCCCATGGCAAGGCCGAGAAGGAGGACGCCAAGCACCACCGCCACCGATTGCGCATCGGTCGCGCCCTGCATCAGGACGGCTCCGGTCACGCTGGCAACAGCCATCATCGCGGCGATGGACAGGTCGATGCCCCCCGCGAGGATGACGATGGCCATGCCGACGGTGGCAAGGGCGAAGGGCAGGGCGGCGCGGGCCAGGCTGTCAAGGCCGGAGGCACCGAAACCGGGCTGGATCAGCTTGGTCGCAAGGAGGAGGGCCGCGAGAAGCACGGCAAGGCCGAGGGTCCAGGAGTTTGCTTCGATCCAGCGCCTCATGCCGGGGCCTTTTCGGTCAACCCGTAGGCGGCGCGCATCAGGGTGGGTTCGTCCGCGTCCTTCGCGTCGATCACATCGACCACCCGGCCGTTGAAGATCACCACGGCGCGGTCGCAGGCCAGGCGGATCTCGGCGAGTTCGGAGGTGTAGAACAGGACCGCGGCACCCTGATCGGCCAGGTCACGGACCAGGGTGTAGATCTGCCGCTTGGTGCGGATGTCGATGCCTCGGGTGGGGTCGAAGAGGAGGAGCGTCTGCACCCCCTTGGCGATCCAGCGGGCGATGGTGACTTTCTGCTGGTTGCCGCCAGAGAGCCTGCGGACCTCGCCCTGCGCGCGGGTGTCGATCTGGAGCGTTTCGATGGCGGTGCTGACCTTCGCCGCTTCCTCGCGCATCGGGATCGCGCCCCAGCTGCGAAAGCGGGCGAGCAGAGGGACGGCGATGTTCTCGCGGACGGAGCGGGACATGAAAAGCGCATGCGCCCGGTCGCCGGGGACCAGCGTCAGCCCGGCGGCGATGGCATCGGCGGGATGGGAGAAGGTCTTCGCGCTGCCGTCCACCTCGACCGTCCCGGCGCTGGGTTTGCGGTTGCCGGCGAGAGTGTCGAACAGCTCGTCCTGGCCCTGACCCTCCAGCGCGACGACGCCCAGCACCTCGCCCTTGTAGAGGTCGAAGGACACGTCGGTCAGGCGGGTGCCGGTCTTCAGGCCCTTGACGCGCAAGCGCGGGGTGGTGGCGGCGATGACCTTCGCGGGACGGTCCTCCGAGACAGTGGCGGCGACTGCTCCGCCCAGCATCATCTCGACGATGCGCTCCTCGATCCCCGGTTCGATCTTCACGTCGCCCACGGTGAGACCATCGCGCAGCACGGCGGCCCGGTCGCAGATCGCGGCGATTTCGGTGAAACGGTGGGAAATGTAGATCACCGAGCGGCCCGCATCGGCCTGGGCGCGGACGACTTTCAGCACGCGGTCGACAAGGTCGGTCGGCAGTGCGGCGGTGAGTTCGTCCAGCAGCAGCACGTCGGGTTCGATGGCAAGCGCACGGGCCAGATCGACGATGCGGAGCGAGGCGAGGGGCAGGCTGCGGATCATCGCATCGGGATCAAGGGTCGGCAGGCCAAGTTCGGAGACCCAGTGCCGGAACGGTTCCATCGCCGTATCGCCAAGGCGCAGGTTGTCGGCGACGGAGAGGTCGGGGATCAGCGAGGGTTCCTGGTAAACCGGCACCAGCCCCCATTTCCGCGCCCCGGCGGGCGAGGCGACGGTGCTGGTACGGCCCTTGATCTTCACCTGACCCGCATCGGGTTTCAGGACGCCGGTCAGGATCTTGACGAAGGTGGATTTCCCGGCGCCATTCGCGCCCATCAGGGCGACGACCTGACCGCGCCCCACCTGCAGCGAGGCGTTCTTCAAGGCCTGAACCGCGCCAAAGCGTTTGGCGACTCCCGTGGCGTCGAGGACGGCGTCGGAGGGGGCATCCGGCATGGCAGGCTTTCAGATAAAGGAAGGCAGCCCCCGGAGAATCTCCGGGGGCTGCAACGGATCAGCCGGGCAGGCTTATTCGCCCGGACCTTTGCAGGCGATGATCTGGTCCATTGTATAGGTGGTCCAGCCGTCGATCGACACCGAGACCGGCCATTCAGGGCTGAGGTTCGGGTTCGCGGCGGCGGCGAGCTTGGCTTTGCCTTCCTCGCTGACGTTGTCCCAGATCGCCGGGTTCACCAGCGTGGTCTTCTCGGCGGGCATCTTGCCGTCGAGGATCTGGATCGCCAGCGCCACGCCCGCGCCGCCGACCGAGCCGGGGTTGGTGACGGCAGCGCCTTGCAGGCCCGCGACGCTGGACAGCTGGCCAACGAAGCCCGCGTTGTCAGCCCCGACGACCGGCACCAGCGGCGCACCGGATTCGACCAGCGCGTCGACGATCACGTTGTCGATGCCAGAGGTCCAGATGCCCTGGAACGGCACGCCCGCAGCGATGATGTCGTTGATCTGCTGCTTGCCCTGGTCCTGCTGCCAGCCGGTGAAGACCTCTTGCGCCACGGTGATGTCGGGGAATTCGGCCATCGCCCGCTTGAAGCCCTTGTCGCGGTCATTGTCGGCACCCGCACCGGCGGCCCCGCGCATGTAGACCACGGCCCCCTTGCCGCCCATGGTTTCGAACAGCCATTTGGCACCGATATAGGCGTATTCTTCCTGGTTGTTCGACAGGATATAGGCCGAGGGTTCGGTCACGGCCTGGTCGACGGCGACGACGACGATGCCCGCGTCAGTCGCTTCCTTGATCGCGGCATTGATGCCGTCGGCGTTGGCCGGGTTGACCACGATGGCCTGCACCCCGGCCTGGATCAGGTTGCGGATGTCTTCCAGCTGGCCCGCCGCGTCGGTGTTGCGGTGGGCGATGTTCAGGCTTTCAACCTTGCCCGAGGCCAGGGCTTCGGCCTTCATCGCGCAGACCATCTCTTCGCGCCAGCCGTTGCCCTGCACGGTGTTCGAGATGCCGATCTTGTAGCCTTCGGCGGCGGCCATCCCGGCGAGGCCGAGGGTGAGCGCGGTTCCAAGAAGCAGTCTTTTCATCGTGATCCTCCCAGATCGTTGGTTGTCGTTTTACTTGACGTAGGGACGCAGGATGTCCCGCGCCAGTGCGAAGCCCCGTTTGATTTTCTCGTCGCTGCCCTCGAAGGTGCGGTCCTCGTGTTCGATGATGATGGGGCCATCGTAGCCCGCGCGATAGAGGGTGGCGAAGAAATCCTGCCAGTCAACTTCGCCGAGGCCGGGTATCCGGGGAATCTGCCAGCCCATCCCGGCGGACAGGATGCCGTGGTCGTACAGCCCGTCGCGGTCGATCATCAGGTCCTTGGCGTGGACATGGACCATGCGGGCGCCGAATTCGCGGACGAAGCGGTTGGCGTCGATCATCTGCCAGACCAGATGGCTGGGGTCGTAGTTCATTCCGACCGTGTCGCCCCAGGTGTCGAAGATGCGCCGCCAGATCTTCGGCGAATAGGCGATGTTGTGCCCGCCGGGCCATTCGTCCTGACTGAAGATCATCGGGCAGTTTTCGAAGGCAAGCGTCACGCCGCTGGCTTTTGCATGGGCGATGATCGGGGCGAAGATTTCCGTGGCGCGGGACCAGTTCTGGTCCACCGTCAGCGTCCGGTCGCCGCCGACGAAGGTGTTGACGACCCTGACGCCCATCATCCCGGCGGCGGTGATGATCTTCTTGAGGTGGCTTGTCACGGCCTCGCGGTGGGCGGCGTCGGCGTGGAGCGGATTGGGGTAATAGCCGAGGCCGGAGACGGTGAGGCCCTTGGCCTTGAGCATTCCCATGATTTCCGACCCCCGCGCCGGGGTCATGTCCTCGACGGGCAGATGCGCGGTGCCGGCGTAGCGGCGTTTCTCGCCCCCGGTTTGCGGCCAGCAGGCGATTTCCAGCGCCTCGAAGCCTGCGTCGGCAGCATAGTCGGCGATCTGCTCCAGAGCCATGTCGGGGAAAGGGGCGGTGAGGATGCCAAGCTGCATGTCTGATCTTTCCTACGCTTGCGCCACGTCGACCCAGGCTCCGCGCGCGGCGCTGGCCAGCACGGCATCGCAGAAGAGCATTTCGTAATGGCCGTCGTCGAAGCTGGCCCAGGTGGAGTCTGCCCCCCGCCCGCCCCGCGTCACGTCGCGGTAGACCTGGGTGAAGAAGGCGGCCCAGGTGTCGGCGAAGCCTTCGGGATGGCCGCCGGGCATGAAGGCGGCGGCGGCTCCGGTCGGGTTCATCAGCGACGGGTCGCGGAGGAGGATCTGGTTCGGCGCCTCGCGGTGGCCGATCCACAGGTCCTCGGGGTGTTCGGCGGACCAGGCGGCAGAGGCTTTGGCGCCGGAAATGTCCCAGGAGAGCAACCCGCGCCGTCCGTGGCTGACCTGGCTGGTCGACATCATCCCCCGCCCGCCATTGCCGTAGCGCAGCAGGATCGTTGCCGCATCGTCGGTGGCGATCTTGCGGGTTTCGGTGGCACTTTTAGAGGTGGTGAAGGTTTCGACCGGGCCAAGCGGTTTCTGGCGTTCGGGGATGAAAGTGGCAAGCTCGGCGATGACCGAAACCGGCTTCTGCCCGGTGATGAAGTTGGTCAGGTCCACCCAATGCGTGCCGATGTCGCTGACCGACCGTAGCGGCCCGCCCTCGTCGGCTTCCAGCCGCCAGTTCCAGTCGGTGTCCTTGGCCAGCCAGTCCTGGTGGAAATGGCCGGTGATCAGGCGCAGGTCGCCCAGCTCTCCGGCTTTCATCATGCCGTGGGCGTGCTGGTTCAGCGGATAGAAGCGGGTGTTGTAGCAGACCGCCGCGACCTTGCCGGAGGCGCGGGCCATCGCCAGCATCTCTGCCGACTGGGCCGAGGTCATGGCCAGCGGCTTTTCGCAGATCACATGCTTGCCCGCCTGAAGGATCGCCTTGACCTGTCCATAATGCGCGACGTTGGGCGAGGTGACATGGACGACCTGCACCGATGGGTCGGCCAGCAGCTCATCCAGCGAGCCATAGGCCTTTGCCACCCCCAAAGCCCGCGCCCTTTCGGCCCCGCGCGCGGCACTGGACCCGAGGACGCCGATGACCGGGATGCCAAGGCGCCTCAGCGTGGTCAGGTGAACCGAGCCGATGAAGCCGGTGCCGATGACGGCAGCGCCGATGGTGGAAAGGTCAGGCAACGGAATACCCCCCGTCGATGGCAAGGCAG
>JAGPEG010000225.1 GCA_018057165.1 Tabrizicola sp. | reverse complement strand
GGAAAATCCACCGCTTCGACGCCAATGGACTTGCGATATGAGACTGAGGGACAAGACCGCCCTGATCACCGGGGCTGCGCGCGGCATCGGCCTGGCCTTTGCCCGCGCCTATCTGGCCGAAGGGGCAGAGGTGGCGATTGCCGACATCAACCTGGCGGCGGCACAGAAGGCGGCGGCAGAGCTGGGGCCGAAGGCCCATGCCATTGCGCTGGACGTGACGCGGCAGGACAGCATCGACGCGGGCTTCGCCGAGGCGGTGGCGAAGATGGGCAAGCTCGACATCCTGATCAACAACGCGGCGCTGTTTTCCGCCGCGCCGACAGTGGAAATCACCCGCGCGGATTATGACAGGCTCTTTGCCGTCAACGTGGCGGGCACGCTGTTCTGCCAGCAGGCCGCCGCGCGGCACATGATCGCGCGCGGTCAGGGCGGGACGATCATCAACATGGCCAGCCAGGCCGGGCGAAGGGGCGAGGGGCTGGTGGCGGTCTATTGCGCGACCAAGGCGGCGGTCATCAGCCTGACCCAGTCGGCGGGGCTGGACCTGATCCGGCACGGGATCAACGTCAATGCCATCGCGCCCGGCGTGGTCGACGGCGAACATTGGGACGGGGTGGATGCCTTCTTTGCCAAATACGAAGGCAAGGCCAGGGGACAGAAGAAGAAGGAAGTCGGCGAGGCCGTGCCCTTCGGGCGCATGGGCAGTGCCGAGGATCTGACCGGCATGGCGATCTTTCTGGCCACGCCGGAAGCGAAATACATCGTCGCCCAATGCTTCGGCGTGGACGGCGGCAACTGGATGGCCTGACATGCAAGCGCACCTCCCCGCCTATGACCGCAGCAAGCTGACGCCCGGCATCGTCCATATCGGGCTGGGCAATTTCCACCGCGCGCATATGGCCGTCTATCTGGACGACCTCTTTGCCAAGGGTCTGTCACAGGATTGGGCGATCCTTGGTGCCGGGGTGCGCGAGGGCGATGCCCGGATGCGCGACGCGCTGAAGGGGCAGGACTGCCTGTCCACGGTGATCGAGCTGGACCCGAAGGGCAAATCTGCCCGGCGCATCGGCGCGATGATCGACTTCCTGCCGGTCGAGGCGGACAACGCAGCCCTGATCGCGGCGATGGCGCGGCCCGAAATCCGCATCGTCAGCCTGACGGTGACGGAGGGCGGCTATTTCATCAACCCGGCGACGGGAGAGTTCGACCCCTCGCACCCCGAGATCATGGGCGACGCGGTGGACCCGCATAAAACCGCCTTCGGCGCGATCATCGCGGCGATCAAGGCACGCAAGGCGGCGGGGGTGAAGCCCTTCACCGTGATGAGCTGCGACAATCTTCCCGGCAACGGCCATGTGACCAAGGCGGCGGTGATGGGGCTGGCGGGGATCGAAGACCCGGACCTCGCCACCTGGATCGGCGATAACGTCGCCTTCCCGAACGGGATGGTGGACCGGATCACCCCCGCCACCGGGCCGCGCGAACGGGCGATGGCGGCGGCGTTCGGGCTTGGCGACGACCCCGTGCCGGTAACGTGTGAGCCGTTCCGGCAATGGGTGCTGGAGGACAAATTCCCCCAGGGCCGCCCGGCCTTCGAGACGGTGGGGGTGACGCTGACCCCGCATGTCCACAATTTCGAGCTGATGAAGATCCGCATCCTGAACGGCGGGCATGCGACCATCGCCTATCCCGGCGGGTTGATGGACATCGAATACGTCCACGAGGCGATGGCGAATCCGCTGATCCGGGGGCTGCTCGACAAGGTCGAGATGACCGAGATCGTCCCCTATATCCCGCCCGTCCCCGACACCAATCTGGGCGACTACTACCGCCTGATCGTGGACCGCTTCTCGAACCCCGAGATCGCGGATACCGAGCGGCGGCTCTGCCTTGACGGCTCGAACCGGCAGCCGAAGTTCATCGTCCCCTCGATCCGCGATGCGCTGGCAGCGGGCGGGTCGGTGGAGGGGCTGGCACTGGTCTCGGCCCTGTGGTGCCGCTACTGCCATGGCGAGACCGACAGCGGCACGCCGATTGCGCCGAACGACCCGGATTGGGAGGCACTGGTGCAGCGGTCCAAGGCCGCCAAGACGCGCCCGGCGGCCTGGCTGGAGATGGTGGCAGTCTATGGCGATCTGGGGCAGGACACGAAATTCGCCTCGGCCTTCGAACGGCATCTGAACCGGCTTTGGGCCGTCGGCACCAAAGAGACCCTGACCGAATATCTCGCCTAAGGTGCGGGGGCGTCCGGCTGGGCCTCGGGTTCAGCCGGGGCAAAGTCCGGCACCACCCACAGTTCCACCCGCCGGTTCAGCTGGCGTCCGATGGCGGTTTCGTCGCAGGCCATCGGCAGCGCCTCGCCGAAGCCTTCCACCACCGGCAGGTCTGACGCGGCCAGATCCGGCGCGATCGCCGCCAGCTCCTGCGCCACCTTGGCCGCGCGGTCGACCGACAGGGCAAGGTTGGCCTCGGCCGCGCCGGAGCCGTCCGAGAACCCGGCCAGCACCAGCTTCTGATTGCGGAACTGCCCTGCCGCGATCAGTTGCGCCAGATCGCCGAGGTTGTCCTGCGACTGCGCGTCCAGCGTGGACGACCCGTCCTCGAACCGGAAGGTCAGCGACACCCGGTCCGCCCCGTCCATGATCCCCGCCAGCCGCTTCAGGTCATCCAGCGTGACATCCTCGCCCGCGCCCAGGATCGCGTTCAACAGCCGCAACCCGTCCGCCGTCATCGGCTGGCGGCTGGCGGAGCGATCCACGAACCCCGCCGCGGCGACGGCATCCTGTGCCGCAGGCGTGCGCAGGAAATCCAGGAACTCGCGCGTCAGCAGCGGCAACCGGCGCTTCGGGGCCAGGATCAGCACCGGCAGCGCCAGGGGATAATCCTCGGCCTTGATCGCCAGCGCGGTGGGCAAGAGCGGGAAACCGCAGCTGTCGGTCAGCGGCATCCGCCGGGCCGGAGCAATCGCCGACCGACCCGAGATGGCGATGGCCCAGGGGTCCTTCCCCACTGCGCCGGCCAGCGCGGCAAGGTCGGGGTGCAGCACCAGGGCCCCCTCTTTCGCGCCCAGCCGGTCGGCCAGCGCGGCCTGGATATCGGTGTCCGCCGCCAGCGCATGCAGGACAATGGGCATGTCCGGCCCGCCGATCTCGGCCCAGTTCGTCACCTCGCCCGCCAGCACGGCGGCCAGCTCCACCGTGGAAATCTCGGGTGTCGGGTTGTCGGGTGCGACAATGGCGACCAGGGCATCCATCGCGACGGCATGGCTGCCAAGGCCGGGTTCGGAACGGTAGGCAAGCTTCAGGTCCGCCGCCCCCGCCTCCAGCGCCGCTGTCGCCTGATCCGGCAGCAAGGAGGCAAAGGAAATCTCGGCCAAGCCCTTGCGGCTGGCAGGGTCGAGGATGCGCGCGGCATAGGTTCCGCCCACGATCTCGTCATAGACCAGCCCGCGCGACCGGGCGAAGGCCTGGAACAACCCCGGCAGCAGCGCAGCGGCATCCGGCGATCCGACAATCCGCATCACCGCCTTTGGCGCGGTCAGCTCGGGGCAGGCCGGGCCTTCGCAGATCACCCCCTGTCCGTCGACAGTCAGAACGCCGTAAGAGGTTGAAATCCGGTAGAATTCCCCGTCATAGCCCTGCAATGTGCCGTTCAGCACGATCCCACCCTCACGGGCGACGAGCGTCACGTCCTGGGCAGCGGCAGACCCCCAAACACACAGGGCAGCGCCAAGCGCCGCCAGTCCTGCCTTCACACCCATACCCTGCCAATCCGCAACCTTACTTCGGAGCGGCGAGTTTCAGGGCAGGCGCAAGATTCTTCAACACCAGAATGTCCCCCGCGCTGCCACAAAGCGGAAC
>JAGPEG010000080.1 GCA_018057165.1 Tabrizicola sp. | reverse complement strand
CGCCTCCCCACTGGTCCGTCCGCTGGTTCGACCAGGGCGTCCAGAACTGGTCCAACAGAGAATGATAGGCCCCCCAGACCTCCACCCCCTGAAACCCCGCTGCCTTCGCCCTGACCGCCGCCGCGACATGCGCCTCCAAAAGCTCCTCGACCTCAGCCCCCGTCATGGCGTGGGATCCATCCGAGTCATGATACGACGGCCCACCCGAAGGCGACCAGTGCGGGGCAAAGCTCAGGTCGGAATCGCCATGCGCGCCAACGTGATAGAGTTGCTGGATGATCGCCGCACCCGCCTCCTTCACCTCGTCGGTGATGGTGCGGAAGGCCGGGATCACCCGGTCATCGGCATGCAGGAAGTTGCCCCGCGTCAGCACCCCGGTCCGATGCACCGGCACGGGTTCGGCCACCACCATCGCCGCCCCGCCAAGCGCGCGTTCCAAGAGGTATTTCCCGAAGCGCGGGCCGGGCATCCCTTGGTCGGACATGTTCGCGGTATGCGCGCCAAAGACGATGCGATTGCGCAAGGTCTGGTCGCGCAGTTTCAGCGGCGACATCAGGCGGGGATGCTGGGTCATGGCGGCCTCCATTCGCCGCCATGTCAGCGATTCTCGACACATGTGTCAAGTTTCTTGAGCCCGTAGGGTGTGTCGTTCCGCGCCATGGCGCGGGTTGACGCACCGCGCCTATTCCGCCGCCACGTCCCAGCCCGAGATCGCCTTGACCTCCAGGAATTCCTCGATCCCCCAGGCGCCGCCTTCCCGCGCCCGGCCCGATGCCTTCACGCCCCCGAACGGAGCGCCCGCACCGCGCGACTTCCCGTTCATCTCCACCATCCCCGCCCGCAACTGCCGCGCCAGCCGGTTCCGCCGCGCGCCATCCTGCGACTGGACATAATTCGTCAGCCCGTAAGGCGTGTCATTGGCGATCCGCACCGCCTCGGCTTCCGTATCAAAGGGGATCATGCACAGCACCGGCCCGAAGATCTCCTCGCGCTCGATGGTCATGCCGGGCGTCACATCGGCAAAGATCGTGGGGCGGACGTAGAAACCCTTGTTCATCCCCTCCGGCAACCCCAGGCCGCCCGCCACCAGCCGCGCGCCTTCGTCGATGCCCGTCTGGATATGGCCCTGGATCTGGTCCCATTGCCGCTGGTTCACCACCGGCCCGATATGCTTGCCCGGCTCGCTGGCGGGGCCAACCTTGATGCCGCTTGCAACTTCCGCCGCAATCTCCACCGCCCGGTCGTAGAAACTGCGCTCCACCAGCATCCGGCTCGGCGCGTTGCAGGACTGGCCGGAGTTGTTCATCAGATGCCGCACGCCGCGTTCCACCGCGCGGGCATCGGCATCGGCAAAGACCAGATTCGCCCCCTTGCCGCCCAGTTCCAGCGTGACCCGCTTCAGCGTTTCGGCTGCGGCCTTGGAAATCGCCCGCCCGGCCCGCGTGCTGCCGGTAAAGCTGATCATCTCGACATCCGGGTGGCTGGAGAGCCGCGTGCCCACGCCCAGCCCGTCACCATTCACCAGGTTGAACACGCCCGGCGGCACCCCCGCGTCATGGCAGAATTCTGCAAAGAGCATGCTGGACAGCGGCGCTTCCTCCGACGGTTTCAGCACGACGGTGCAACCGGCCAGCAGCGCCGGGATCACCTTCAGCGTCACCTGGTTCATCGGCCAGTTCCAGGGGGTGATCAGGCCGACAACCCCGATCGGCTCCAGCGCGATCATCGTGTCGGGCGCATTCGGGCCCAGCGGCCGCACCCATTCCACATGATCGAAGGCGGTCAGGAAATTCTTCAGATGCCAGGGCAGGCATTCCGCCTGGCTGTCGCGCGCCATGTCGATGGGCGCGCCCATCTCCAGGCTGATCGCCTGCGCCATCTCGTCCTTGCGCAGGTGGTATTGCTCCAGAATGCCTTCCACGAGCTTGCGGCGCTGCGCCGGATCGGTCGCCGCCCAGCCCGGAAACGCCGCCTTCGCCGCCGCCACTGCCGCATCGGTATCGGCCGCGCTGCCCAGAGAGATCACCGCACAGGCCTCTTCGGTCGAGGGGTCGATGACCGGGCAATCCTTCGGGGCCAGCGGGGCCACCCATGCTCCGTCGATGTAGAACTCGCGCTTGGTGATCATGATGCGGCCCCTTTGGGATGGATTTGATCATATTCTGACAGGTGCCGGACCCCGCCACAAGTCTTTGGGCCAAAGCTTTCCAATTCCCTAACGTCCGCGATCAACCCGTTGATTTCAATGATGACCAGAGTTTGTCCACCGTGGACACATCACTCCAGGGTCCGCACCATCGTCGTCGACGCGGCGAATCCGAACAGGAAGCGCAGCAGCCCCAGCTCCTCGGTCCGGGTCGCCCGGAAGCCCTGCCGCTCATACAAGGCCCGCGCCCGGAAGTTGTCCTGGATCACGTCCAGCCGGACCGAGCCATAACCCCGCTCCGCCGCCTCCTGATACAGCGCGCCCAAGAGCAGCGATCCGACCCCCTGCCCCCGGTGGGGCTTCGCAACGCAGATGCCGTCGATCAGGAAGCGGTCATTGTCGATCTCCCGCCCCAGCGCCCAGAGCACCCCGCCCCGCCAGCGCCCGCCCCAGCGGCCATAGACCTCGGTCAGGTCGTCCCAGGACCCGCCCGCAAAGCTTCCCGAGGGCGTCTTGAAGCCCGCGATCCCGATCAATTCGCCCCCGTCCTCTACCGCTGCAAAGCAAAGGTCGCCCCGGATCACCCGCTGGAAGAACCGCAGCGCCCGTTCATCCGGCCCCAGCACGCGGCCCAGCTTGCCCCCGAACGCCTCCCAGTACAGCCGGGCCGCCTGCGGGCGAAGGCTCGCATGAAGCCCGCGGTAGATGGTCACGGCCATGCCAGCGCCTCGGCCAGCAGGGCGGCATGTCCGGCCCCGAGGATCCAGCCTTCCTCGGTCGCTTCGGGGGGCGCCGCGAACAGGGGCGCAAGGCGGTCCTGCCGGGCAAGCCGGTACAGCGCGCGCGACAGCAGCCGGACCTGCGCCTGGTCGGCGGTCAGCCCCTCGGCATTGGCCAGGATCGCCACCGGGCCGGCGATCAGCGAGGGGTAGACCTCGGCCAGCACCACCGGGGCCTCCGGCGCGGCAAAGGGCCAGACCGCGACGCCGGGCAGGTGCGACAGCCGGTGGATCATCGGCAGGCCGAGCAGGCTTTGCGAGCCGACCGAACCGGGGTTGAACAGCATCCAGGGGCTTTTCGCCCGCGGCACGGCAGCTTCGGCAAGCCGGGTCTCGGCCAGGCCCAGCACCGCGTAGTCGATCCCAGTCCGGCGGAAGGGCAGGCCGGGCCAGCTTTGCCCCGAGGGATGGCTCCAGAACGGGCCGGGGCCTGCGGGGAAGGCGGCGTTGATCCGGGTCGCGACCTCGAAGCGGTTGTTGCGGTTGCCCTCGTCGGTGATCGCCTCCGCCAGCCAGCGCCAGACCGCCTCGGCCCGCGCCTCGCCGGTCAGCCGGGCGGCGAAACCCGCCGGATAGCCCATCGCGAAGTCGAAGCCGATCAGCAGGCGCATCCCGGCGGCGCGGGCCGTGTCGATCAGCGTGACCAGCTGCGCTTCGGCCCCGGCGCGGGTGCGGTGGTGCCATTCGGCCGCGCCCTCGGCGTCATGGCAGCCGATCCAGACCGCGTTGGCGCGGTTGCTCGCACTGGTGGGCAGGTTCGCCGCCGACCAGTCGACCACGATCACCCGGTCAAACAAGTCCCACCTCGCGCAGGATGAAATCGGCCACGGCGCCCGTGTCATTCAGGTCCAGGACCGGCACCGGCAGGCGCAGCACCGCATCGGTTGCCACCGCGCGCACCAAGGGATCGCCGGGCTGGATCAGCGGGTGGCCGGTCTCCTCGCGCCAGACCTCGACCTTGGGATGGGCATCGCGCTTGTAGCCTTCGACCAGCACCAGATCGACCGGGGCAAGGCGGGCCAGAACGGCGGGCAGCTCCGGTTCCGGCCCGCGATGCTCGACCATGATCGCCAGCCGGTCGGCCGAGGCAAGCACGACCTCGCGCGCTCCGGCTTGCCGATGCCGGAACGTGTCCTTGCCCGGATGGTCCAGATCGACCGCATGATGCACATGCTTGACGGTCGACACGGAAAATCCCCGCCCGCTGATCTCGGCCACCAGCCGCTCCATCAGGTTGGTCTTGCCGGAATTCTTCCAGCCGATCACGCCATAGACCCTCATGTCGCGCCTTTCAGCAGGGCCTCGGCAGCGGCGAGGTCTTCGGGGGTGTTCAGGTTCAGGAAGACGCGGGGGTCGGGGAAGCGCGCGCGCGCCGCGTGATGGGCATCGGTGAAGCGCGTGACCTTGGCCTCGCCCGCCGCAAGATAGGCGGCCAGGGCCGGGGCCAGCCCCACCGGCCAAAGCGCGGTGGCAGGATGATCGCCGGTCGCGTCCGCCGCCAGGGCAAGCCCGCCGGATGAGCCTTCGGCGGCCAGCAGCAGCTGTGGCACCAGGTCGCCCGGCAGGAAAGGCGTGTCGACGGGGGTGGAAACGACATGCGTGGCCCCCATCCCGGCGGCGACCGTCAGCGCGGACAGCACGCCGGAAAGCGGCCCCTGAGGCGCGGCATCCGCCACCACCGGGCAGCCGAACCCCGCGAAGCGCGCGGCATCGCCATTGGCCGAGACCAGCATCCGCTCGACCTGTGGCTCCAGCCGGTCAAGGACATGGGCGATCAGCGGGCGTCCGGCAAGGGGGACAAGCGCCTTGTCCGCCCCGGCCATCCGCCGGCCCTCGCCGCCTGCCAGGATCACTCCGAAGATGCGCAAATCACATGTCTTTCCCACGAGCCAGGCGAAAGCCTACCGCATCGCGTGGCAGGTTCAAGGCACGCTCACTCCAGCGGCGTGCCGTCGTGCTGCACCAGAAGGACGCCATGGTTGTTGTCGTCGTCATCGTCGGTGATCACGCGCGTCGTCACCCCCGGCAGCCTGCCGAATTCCTTCGACAGCCGTTTCGGCGAAAAGGTGCGCGTCAGCCCGTCAAGGCCGGGAAGCCCGGCCAGGATCGACGAGGTCGCATTGCTGCACATCGCCTTGCCGACCGCGCCGTTGTTCTTCACCCGCTCCAGCACCATTTCGGCGACCTGGGGCGAAACGTAAAGCTTCTGCTCGATCGTGTCGTAGGTCTTGCGGGTGTGATAGTCGATGTAGAAGGCCAAGGCCTTGTCGTTCATGCCGAAATGCACGTCGTTCCGTTCCGGCAGCTTCGGGTGATACCAGGTGCCTGCCGGATCGAAGATCACCCGCTCGGACGCATTGACCAGAATCGCCGAATGCGCGCCCGACCCGGTGGCCTTGTTCACCACGGTATAAAGCGTGATGTAGGTCGGCGGGCCTTCGACATAGCGGGCAGCATCCACCTGCTCTTGCGGCGCCCATTTCGGCTGGGCACAGGCTGCCAGTCCCAGAAGGGCGAGCAGACCGAACAGAAGGCGCAGCCGGGCGATCAAAGCGGTGACGGTCAGGAGTTCACCAGACCCATGAAGATCAGCGTGGCGATGGAAAGGCCAGCCACCCAGATCGACACGCGGATGAAACCGGCAAAGGTCTTCTCCTGCGCGCGGATGTCCATCGAGCCAGGAACGTGTTCGGCGTGGTGCTGGTCGGCCATGGTGCGGTCCCTTGAGTTTTTCGTCTGAGTTTTCCGTCGTTCCCAGCCCCATAGCCTATTCGCCATGGCCTGTCACGGGGTCGCGGCTATCCGACCGAGGCGTCGCCGGAATCGCCGCCGACCCAGCCAGCATTCAGCTGGAACCCGATCCGGCGCGGCGCTTCGGCCCTGGCTTCCTTCGGCACGGCGCGCAGCGTCACCGAAAGCTGCGTCACATGCTGGATCAGCTGGGTCTTCGCCCCGTCGTCATCGCGGCCGTAGAAGGTGACGATGTCGGGTTCGAAATAGCCCAGCCCCTCGATCCGCAGCACCCCGGATTCGTCCGAGGCGAAGCCCATCGCGATCTCCTGCTCGGCGTCGAGCTGGCTTTCGAAGTTGCGGATATACATGACCAGCCGGTCATGCGCCCATTCGGCGGGGCTTTCCGGGTGATTGGTTGCCACGACCTTCGCCGCAGTTTTCTTGGCGGCGGGCTTCCTTGCTGCCTGGGTCTTCGGGACCGGGGTTTTGGTGGTAGCCTTGGCCATCGGGCGCTTCCTTCGCTTTGGGTCATCGGCCAGAGAACGAAATCCTGCCCCGACCCGCAAGGGGTCAGGACAGTCCGGCCTCGGCCTCGATCTGGGCTTTCGGCTTCCGCGCCCGTTCGGTGGCGGATTTCAACTGCCCGCAGGCGGCCATGATGTCCTCGCCGCGCGGGGTGCGGATCGGTGAGGCATAGCCGGCCTGGTAGATGATATCGGCGAAGGCATGGATCCGGTTCCCGGACGACCGCTTGTAGGGCGCGCCGGGCCATTCGTTGAAGGGGATCAGGTTCACCTTGGCCGGAATGCCCTCCAGAAGCTTGACCAGCCGGTGCGCGTCTTCCTTGGTGTCGTTCACCCCGTCGAGCATGACATATTCGAAGGTGATCCGTTCGCTGTTCGACAGGCCCGGATAGGCCTTCAGCGCCTCCAGCAAGGTCGCGATGTTCCAGCGTTTGTTGATCGGCACCAGCACGTCACGCACCGCATCCGTCGTCGCGTGGAAGCTGACCGCCAGCAGGCAGCCGATTTCCGTCGCGGTGCGGGCAATCTCCGGCACCACGCCGCTGGTCGACAGCGTGATCCGGCGGCGGCCAAGGGCGATGCCTTCGCCATCCATCACGATCAGCATCGCGTCGCGGACGTTGTCGAAATTGTACAGCGGCTCGCCCATCCCCATCAGCACGATGTTCGAGATGAGGCGGACTTCCTCCTTGGGCGCACCCGGAACCGGCCATTCGTCGAGATCGTCGCGCGCCAGCATCACCTGGCCGACGATTTCGGCCGCGGTCAGGTTGCGCACCAGCTTTTGCGTGCCGGTGTGGCAGAAGGTGCAGGTCAGCGTGCAGCCGACCTGGCTGGAGATGCACAAAGTTCCCCGGTCGGTTTCCGGGATATAGACCACCTCGACCTCATGGCCCCCGGCGATGCGGACCAGATACTTGCGGGTGCCGTCTTCCGAAATCTGCCGCGTGACCACCTCGGGAATCTCGATGGTGAAATTCTCGGCCAGCAGCGCGCGGTAGTCCTTGGCAAGGTTGGTCATCAGCGCGAAATCGCGGACGCCCCAGTGGTAGACCCATTGCCAGACCTGGCCGAGGCGCATCTTCGCCTGTTTCTCCGGCGTTCCGGCGGCGATCAGCGCCGCGCGCAGGCCGTCGCGGGTCAGGCCAACGATGTTGGTCTTGACCGAGGCAGGCAGCTTGCGCGGAATGGTCAGCACGTCGGGGCTGATGGGAGCAGTCATCTGGCAGATCCTTTCACGGGGCCTTGTCACAGGCGATCTGGATATGGGGCGGATATAGGCGAGCCGCAGCCAAAAGAAAAGCGCCCCGCGACGGGGGCGCCTGTCGTCATGCCGGGCGGCTTACTGGCAGCGTTTCCCGGCGTCTTCCATCGCGGCGGTGAACCCGCGCAAACTGAAGGTGTCCTTCGTCTCGGTGCCCTTGCCCGAGCGTGCGGTCAGCGTGGCGTTTGTCCCCGCCTTCAGCGCCGCCAGCAGCTTCGCGTCATCCTCGGCACTGCCCGGCCAGGCCCATTCGCCATCGGTGAACAGCTGGAACGCATTGCCGTCCACCGCCACCTCGACGGTCGAGCCGCCCGCGAACGGGTAGCCGCCGGTAAAGCTGATCTCGCCCGGCTTGCCGGGACGGAAGGTCACGAACAAGAGGATGTCGCCCCGCCGCACCGATACCGGCTGGCCGTCGCGGCTGTTCACGGTTTCCTTCGGCTTCGAGACGCCCCAGCATTCCTTGGGGCTTTCCTCGGTGAACACGTTCCAATCCGTCATGGTGGCGACGCGATTGGTCGATTCCTGAGCCGAAACGGGGGCCTGGACCGCAACCCCGGCAAATGTGATGGCGGCAACCGCAAGCGTGCGACCGAAAAGGGATGTCATCGTTGACGCAGCCTCCAAGCTGTCTTCGTGCCTCGCCATGCCTCTGCCCTTGCGGCCCTTTTGACTGGCGCGGCGTCGTTCTACCCGATATCCCAGCCATAATCAAAAGGGCCATGCCGCGAAAGCCCGCTGGGCAAGAATTCGCGCATATGTGAGATGAGATCGACGGGGGGATCAATGGCAAAGGTCAATGAAGGGGCGGTTCCGGTCATGGAGATATGGCGCGGTGGTCTCCTGGAATGCGTCCACCAGGCGCATGCGGTGATCTGTGACGCCAAGGGCGTGGTCGCGGCTTGGGGCAATCCGCAGGCGGTGATCTTCCCGCGCTCCTCGGCCAAGATGCTGCAGGCCCTGCCGCTGCTGGAAACCGGGGCCGCCGCTGCGCGCGGGCTGTCCCAGGCGCATCTCGCCTTGTCCTGCGCCAGCCATCGCGGCGCGCATGTCCATGTCGACCTCGCGGGCCGCTGGCTGGCCGACCTCGGCCTTGGCGAATCCGACCTGCGTTGCGGCGCGCATGAACCCGGCGACCTTGCCGAACGCAACCGGCTGATCGAGGCCCACGAAAAGCCCTGCCAGTTGCACAACAACTGCTCGGGCAAGCATTCGGGCTTCCTCACCGTGACCCAGCACCTGAAGGCCGGGCCGGAATATGTCGAGATCGACCACCCGTTGCAGAAGGCGATCCGCGCCGCGACCGAGGAGGTGACGGGCGAGACAGTGGCGGGCTGGGGCGTCGACGGCTGCTCGGCCCCGAATTTCGCGATGACCGTGGAAGGTCTGGCCCGCGCGATGGCGAAATACGCCACCGCCCGCGAAGGCCACGGCGCACGCGAGGATGCGATGTTCCGCCTGACCCGCGCGATGGCCGCCCACCCGCACCTGGTTTCGGGTGAGGGCGAGACCTGCACCGAACTGATGCGGGCAATGGGTGGCAAGGTCGCGATCAAGGGCGGGGCCGAAGCGGTCTATGTCGCCATCGTGCCGGAGAAGGGCCTGGGGATCGCATTGAAGGTGGTGGACGGCGGCTACCGCGCGGCGGAAGCCTCGATCACGGCGCTTCTGGCGAAGGTCGGCGCTCTTGATCCGGCACATCCGGCGGCGGTCAAGCGCATGGCGGGCGTCCAGCGCAACTGGCGGGGCCTTGAAACCGGCTTCTACCGCATGGCTGACGGCTTTCCGGCCTGATTTGCCGGGTTGATTTGGGGGGGGAAGCGGGTAAGCTTTCCCCATGAACGCCGAAGCGCCGATCCCGTTTCCGCAGTCCAGTCGCATCCCCGAGGATGTCCGCTTCGACCGCAGGGAGCTTGGCCTGATCCTGCGGGTCTATGGCCGGATGGTCGCCGCCGGGGAATGGCGCGACTATGCCATCGCCGCGATGCGCGACCTGGCGGTCTTCGCGATCTTCCGCCGCAGCGCCGAAACGCCGCTGTACCGCATCGAAAAATGTCCGAAGCTGCGGTCCCGGCAGGGGCTATACGCCGTGGTCGGCACGGATGGCCGCGTGCTGCGCCGGGGCCATGACCTTGACCAGGTGCTGAAAGTGCTGGAAAAGCGGCTGATCGGCCCGGTCTGACGCCCCCGCGCTGCGGTCGGCGTCGTCGCCTTGTCACCCGCAGGCAACCCGGTCAGATCCGCTGCCGCGCCAGCACCAGACCCCCGCCGCCGGTCGAAATCCGGGCCACTGCGTCTTTCACCCCCTCATGGGCGACCGACATCGTGTGCCCGTTGGCGTGGATGATCCGGTCGCGGTCGACCATCAGGGCCACATGCCCTTTCCACAGGATCAGGTCGCCGCGCTTCATCGGCTCGTTCGCCGGAAGCAGCCGCCCAAGCGACATCTGCATGTCGCTGTCCCCCGGACAGGGCTTGCCGCAGCAATGCATCGACAGTTGCACCAGACCCGAGCAATCGAGGCCAAACCGCGAATTGCCGCCCCAGAGATAAGGCGTGCCCAAGAGGCTTTCGGCGACCGTCACCGGGTCCTCGGCCCAGTCGCCCAGGGCGCGCAGGTGGCGCAAGGGCACAAAGCCGTGCGGCGTGTTCGCCCAGGCCCCCCAGGACCCGACCACCGCCAGCCGCGACCCCAGGCTCAGCGCCATCTTCTCGCGCGCCTGGACCAGTGGCTCGGTGTAAAGATGCGTGCCGGGTGCCGCGACCCAATGCGTCGGTGCCGGACCCTGACCCAGGTCGCTTTCCGCCATCCAGCCGCAATAGCCGTCCTTGGCCGACATCACGAAGACATGGCCCTGATCGCGGTCGATCACCGTGACCGCGTCGCCCATCAGAAGCTGGCGGTCGCGTGCGCCATTCGGGCTTTGGCAAAGATTCGCCACCGGAACGATGACCTGCGCCTGCAACCCCTCGGTCAGCGGCGCATTCACCGCACCGGACAGCGAGACATGCGCCACCCGACCGGAATAAGGCGTCAGCCGTCTGTCCATCGCCTGCTCCTCAACTCGTTCCTCCAACCGCTGCCCCGGTAGTGCCAGGGCAACCCTTCAAAGCTTCAGGATCGCGGGCAACCCCTCCAGAACCGCCCGCGCGCCCTGGCCCGCCCCGCCTTTCGGTCGCGCCGGCTGGTCGCTGGGGGTGTGGCCGTAGATATCGAAATGCATGTAGCGCGGCCCGTCGACGAACCGCCGCAGGAACAGCGCCGCCGTGATCGACCCGGCGAAGCCGTAGCCCGGCGCGTTGTCGAGATCGGCGATCCCCGGCTCGATCACCGTCTCATAGGCGTCGTGGAACGGCATCCGCCAGACCGGATCGAATCCCGCCTTCGCCCCTGACTCCAGCGCCCCCGCCATCGCGGCGTCATCGGTGTAATAGGGCGCAAGGTCCGGGCCCACCGCCACCCGTGCAGCACCCGTCAGCGTCGCCATGCTGATCAGCACGTCCGGCTTGCCCTCGCAGGCATAGGCCAGCGCATCGGCCAGAACCAGCCGCCCCTCGGCGTCGGTGTCATTGACCTCGACCGTCAGACCCTTGCGGCTGGTCAGGATGTCCTTCGGCTTGATCGAACTGCCCGAGACCAGATTTTCGACCGCCGGGACCAGCACGCGCAACTCTACCGGCAGGTGCAGCGCCATGATCATCCGGGCCAGCCCCATCACCGTGGCGGCCCCGCCCATATCCTTTTTCATCAGGCTCATGCCGCTGGACGGTTTCAGGTTCAGCCCGCCGGTGTCGAAGCAGACCCCCTTGCCGACCAGCGTCAGCTTCGGTCGCCCATTGCCGGACCCTGAACCCCAGCGCAGGTCCAGCAACCGGGGCGCGCGCGGGCTGGCGCGGCCGACGGCGTGGATCATCGGGAAGTTCTGCGCCAGAAGATCTTCGCCCCGGATCACCGCCGCCTCGGCGCCGAATTCGGCCGCCAGCGCCAGGAAGGCGGCTTCCAGCTCCTCCGGTCCCATGTCTTCGGCGGGGGTGTTGATCAGGTCACGGGTCAGCGCCTCGGCCTCGGCCATCGCGATCAGGCGCGGGGCATCCAGACCCTCGGGGCAGACCAGCCGGGGCAGGGCAGGGGCCTTGCGCCCCGGACGGTAGCGGTCGAAGCGGTAGCCCGACAGAAGCCAGGCCAGCGCGGCCTCGGTCCGTTCAGAGAGGTCCAGCCTGCCTTCCACGGTCCAGTCGCCCGCGGGCAGGCCAGCCACGGCCTTTGCCAGCCCGAATCGCAGCCGCCGCCGGGCCTGGGCCGTGCCATATCCGGCCACCGCACCGACAAGCTCGCCATTGGTGCCGGGCAGCAGCCGAAGCTCGCCCAACCCGGCCTCGAAGCCGGTGGCGGTCAGCCACCCGGCCCATGGTGCGCCGATTCCCGCAAGGAAGGCGGCCAAATCCTCGGGCCGCAGGACATGCAGCGGGCGCGTGGCGGACGAAGGGCTGGCGAAGGCGAAGGGCTGGGTGCTTGGCATGGATGATCAGGCGTTGTTTCCTTCCCTCAGATGCCGGAATTCCCGGCCAGTTAGCAAGTGTTTCCAGAGGATTGCAGTGATTTGCCGGTGATTCCCGCGCAATCGCGGTCGCCCATGCCCACTGTGGCAGGCAGGAAAATTCCGGCCCTCGCCATTTGATTGAAAGAATGAACGATTCTGCAACCTTACGCTGTGCGATTCCGGTTCCACGCGGCGGCCATCTTCAGACCCACTGGTCGGCAAGCCCCATATCGGCGGCCAGAGACCGTTCTGCCACCCGCAGCAGGCGGGCCCAGACCGCCGCGAAAGCCGTGCTTTCGGCCCGTTCCAGGCAGATCTTGGCATCCCCCGCCACCGTGGCCAGGGTCAGAAGCCCAAGATCCGCCGCCAGCCGGCCCAACCGGCCCAGTTGCCGCGACAGATCGCGAAGCTCCTGCGCGCGGACCTTTTCGGCGATGCCCGCCATGGTCAGCGCCAGTTCCCCCAGCGCCCGCGTCACCATCTGTTCGGCCACCGGCGCGCCAAGGTTGCGGTAGATCACCGCGATTGCCTCGACATCCTGGCGCACGACCTCTCTCGGCCTGAGAGGGACAATCTCTCCCATCATTCACACCCAAGTTTCATCACACCCGCCGCCAGACTGGACCCTCTTGCTGAACAATTGGTTGCCCGTGACCTGCAGTCCCTGGATTTTGCCCCTCGAATTTTCCGCAAATGCAGCATAGGAAATGTGCAACAACAGAGGACGATGCCCATGAATTACATCCGCCCCCTGCCTGCCTATCTGGTCCAGCGCTTCCATGGCTGGCGCGCGACCACCTATCAGGACAACCGCGCCTGGTATCGCCGCCTGGCCGAAAGCGGGCAGCATCCGCGCGCCATGGTGATCTCCTGCTGCGACAGCCGGGTTCACGTCACCTCGATCTTCGGCGCCGACGAGGGCGAGTTCTTCATCCACCGCAACATCGCCAACCTCGTCCCGCCCTATACTCCGGACGGCGAACGGCACGGCACCTCGGCGGCGGTGGAATATGCCGTCACCAGCCTTGGCGTGGCGCATATCGTCGTGCTGGGTCACTCCAACTGCGGCGGGGTCAAGGGCTGCCATGACATGTGCCGCGGCCATGCCCCGGCGCTGGAGGAAAAGACCAGCTTCGTCGGCCGCTGGATGGACATCCTGCGCCCCGGCTTCGAAAAGGTCTCGCACCTGCCCGACGCCGAGATCCTGCAGGCGCTTGAGAAAGAGGCGGTCCTGACCAGCCTGGAAAACCTCTTGACCTTCCCCTTCGTGAAGCAGGCCATCGACAACGACCTTCTCACCCTGCACGGGCTGTGGAACAACACCGGCGAGGGGCAACTGGAACATTACGATCCGGCCCGCGGCAGCTTCGTCCCGGTCTGAAACGCAAAGGCCCGGCGGGTCGCTCCGCCGGGCCTTCGCGTCATGTCGACCGGATCAGCCCGCCGCCGTCACCGCGCGCCCGGTCAGCACCTTGACCAGATTCGCCCGATAGGCGGCAGACCCGTGCAGGTCCGCGTTCATCCCCGAGGCATCGACCTTCAGCCCCGAC
>JAGPEG010000224.1 GCA_018057165.1 Tabrizicola sp. | reverse complement strand
ACACTGGTCGACCGATCCACGCTGAAAGCGATTGCTGCCAGGATCACGGCGGCGAGAACAAGGAAGACCAGCCACATGCTTGTCTGCGAATACCGCGTCTGAGGACCCCGTTGGTCATCGGTCCGCAGCGGGGGTCTTGGGGGGAGATCGGTCATGGCATGTCCTTTCTGTCGCAAGGCACGATCAGACCTCTCAACCGCGAACCACGCCGAATGTTCCGGCGCACCTGATCGGTTCCGCCAGCCTCCCGAAGGCCGAGGCCAGTCCGACCGGCTGCACGGGCCGCACCTGTTCACTCGGCGCGGGCGTTGCGCCATCGGGGTCATTCTTGGGGAAAAGGCGGTCCCGCTGGGAAAAGCGGGACCGCCACCACCCCACCCGGCTCAGAAAGCCAGTCCGGGTGGGTCTGAGGGAAAGGGGGTCAGGCCGCCTGCAGCGCAGACTGGTTGACCGACCCGTCCGCTATCCGGGTCAGCGCCTCGTCGGTCATGCTTTCTTCCTGCAGCGTCTGCTCCAGAAGCTTGGCTGCGTCCTTCATGCCCATGACCTGCGCCCAGCGGCAGAGCGTGCCGTAGCGGGCGATCTCGTAATGCTCGACCGCCTGCGCTGCCGCGATCAGTCCTGCATCCAGAGCCGGGCTGTCGGCGAATTCCTGGAGCGCCTCTTCACCTTCCTCGATGATGCCGTCGATGGCCGGACAGGTCTTGCCGCGCGCGGGCTTGCCCAGCAGGTCGAACACCTGCTGCAGGCGCTCGACATGGATCTGGGTCTCCTCCTCGTGCTTCTCGAAAGCGGCGCGCAGCTCGGAGGATTGCGTCCCGCGCGCCATCTTCGGCAGGGCCTTCAGGATCTTCCGCTCGGCATAGTAGATGTCTTTCAGTTGTTCGTGGAACAGCACTTCAAGCGTCTTGGTCTTCATGACAGTCTCCTGAGATTGGGGGTGGTCTTCGCTGCCACCAACCTGTCGCGCCGGGGAATGTTCCCGTTGTTCAGACCTCTTCCCCCAGTGCGACCTGCAACAGCCGCCGACCCCGGTTGATCCGGCTTTTGATCGTGCCGATGTCCACCCCAAGAATGTCGCCCGCCGACTGGTAGCTTTCGCCGGTGACCAGCACCAGCATCACGGCTTCCCGGTAGGCCGGGGGCAGGCCCATCAGCGCCGCCTCGATCTCGCGGCCACGCACATGCCAGTACTGGCCGTCGGGCGACGAGGGCTGGCCGGACACGCAATCCTCGGCTCCGGGACGCTCGCGGGCGCGCTTGACCCGATCATTGTAGAAGCGGTTGCGCATGATTGTGAAAAGCCAGGCCCGCATGTTGGTGCCCGGCGTATAGGAGCCGGCGCTGGAGATCGCGCGGACCAGCGTGTCCTGGACCAGATCATCCGCTTCGCCATACCGCCCGGTCAGCGAGCGGGCAAAGAGCCTGAGAGCGGGGATGTGGGTCAGCACGTCGTCGGACACTCTTTCCCTCCATGCGAACGTCACCGGGTCAATGCGGCGGCGGGGGTGGGGTTCCGCTGTCGCGGATCACGATATCCCCCGGTGGCGACGATCTGCCGAAATCTGCGGCGGGACCGGGAACAATACCGTCTCGGGCCGGTTCTTCCCATCCAGTCACCTGAAACAGGAGCAGACCAATGGCAAACGAACAGCAAAAGCCGCAGCAAGGCCAACAGAACCAGGGCAACCCGCAGGGCGGGCAGCAAAAGCCGCAGCAGGGCGGGAATCCCGGTCAGACCCAGGGCGGGCAGGCCCAGCAGAAGGGCCAGGAAGATCGCGATCCGAACCAGCGCCCGCCGCAGCGGCAGTAACGCCGACGCCCTGATGTCCACAGTGGACACTTTCTGAGTCCACAATCAGATCAATGGCTTGGTCGCGGACGTTTACGATTTCGCAATCTTTGGACCACGCCTGATCCAACGGCAAAGCCCGGCCAGATGGCCGGGCTTTGTCTTGTCTTTGGTTCCGTGTTCCGCCCGATCCGGCGCCAGGCGCCAGAGCCGGAGGATCAGCGACGGTGATCTTCGTCTTCGTCCTCGTCGTCGTGACCATCGGCAGGAAGATTGAAGAAGCTGTCGGCATCCGAGAAATCCGACGGACGGCTTTCGTCCTTTTCCTCGTCGCCAAACACTTCCAGCCCCGAGAGGCCAGACGGCATCCGCGCGTCCGGGGCCATGCCCAGCGACTGTTCGGTCGACACCAGCTTGCGGCGTTCGTCGTCCGACATCACCGTGCCCTCGGAGGCCTTCTTGCGGGCGGCGACCTGCACGGCGGCGTCAAGCTCGGACTGTTTGCAAAGGCCCAGTGCCACCGGGTCGATCGGCTGGATGCCCGAGATGTTCCAGTGCGTCCGTTCCCGGATCGACTGGATCGTCGGCTTCGTCGTCCCGACCAGCTTGCCGATGGCGCCGTCCGACAGTTCCGGGTGGAACTTCACCAGCCAGAGGATCGCGGCCGGGCGGTCCTGGCGCTTGGACAAGGGCGTGTAGCGCGGCCCGCGACGCTTTTCCTCGCCCACGGCGGCGGCGTTGAATTTCAGCTTCATCCGGTACAGGGGATCGGCCTGTGCGCGGGTGATCTCGATGGCATCAAGCTGGTTGTTCGCGACCGGATCGAACCCCTTGACCCCGGTGGCCACGTCGCCATCGGCGATGCCCTGCACTTCCAGCTCGTGCATCCCGCAGAAATCGGCGATCTGCGCGAAGTTCAGCGTCGTGTTGTCCACCAGCCAGACGGCAGTGGCCTTGGCCATAAGCGGTTTCGACATCGGATCTCTCCTTTACAAAGCTTCCCCGAGCCGGGAAAACGGCGGCGGGCCAGGCCCGCGAGTTCCACGTTTTCAGGGAATTCACGCGCCCATATAGGGCCGAAATGCAAGAAGGGGAAGCGAAAATGCGCCTGTTGCTGTTGGCCATCGCAGCTTTGTGCTGGGCAAATGCGGCAAGGGCCGAGGGCGAGCGGGCGGGCGATTTCGATTACTACGTCCTGTCGCTGTCCTGGTCCTCGGCCTGGTGCGCGCTGGAGGGCGATTCCCGGAACGATCCGCAATGCGACGCCGGGCGCGGGTTGACCTTCGTGCTGCACGGTCTCTGGCCGCAATATGCAGACGGCTGGCCCTCGTTCTGCCGCACGAAAGAGCGTGACCCGACCCGGTCCGAGAGCGCCGCGATGGCCGACATCATGGGCGGGTCCGGGCTGGCCTTCTACCAGTGGAAGAAACATGGCCGCTGTTCGGGCCTGACCGCGCAAGACTACTACCACACCGCGCGCGAGGCCTATCGCCGCGTCACGGTGCCCGACCTCTTCGCTGACGTGTCCCGCCCGCTGACCCTGCCCGCCAGCGTGATCGAGGACGCTTTCCTTGAGGCCAACCCCGGCCTGGCGCGCGACCAGATCACCATCACCTGCGCGGACGGCCTGATCCAGGAGGCGCGCATCTGCCTGACCCCCGAGCTTGGCTTCCGGCGCTGTGGCGATGATGTGATCCGCGACTGCCGCCTGAAGGACGCCGTGCTGGAACCTGTAAGGTAGGTGAGTGCTGTTGGGGGCGGGACCGGAGCAAAGGGAAAAGCAACTGCTGAGGGGAAGTCTGGGGAAAGTGCTTTTTCAAATCACCGATGCCCTTGGCGGCTGGGGAACCGCTGCCGGGCCAAGTTCTGAATCGAAACATTCCGATCCCGCCTGAAACTGGCTTACCCCACGTTAACCGGCGATGCGCGTGAAGAAACCGTCAAACGGCCTGCTCTCCCCATGAAGGTAAGGAAATCCCTACGGGTTCACCTTCAGCACGATCTTTCCGACATGCCCGCCGGATTCGATGCGCCAATGCGCCGCCGGGGCGTCGTGCAGCGCATGCTCGCTGTCCATCACCACCCGCAAGGCGCCG
>JAGPEG010000079.1 GCA_018057165.1 Tabrizicola sp. | reverse complement strand
GGCGGGAACCGGCGGCGGGGCCGGTTCGCCGCGCTGGCGGGTGCGGTTTTCCTCGTCGGCAAGGCGGGGCGCGGCAGGCGCTTCCGGAACCAGGCGCAGGGGTTCGGGCGGAGGTGGAGCGGGTCGAGAAGGCTCGGGCACCGAAGGGGGCAGCGGGTCCGGCGCGGCGACGGGGGGCGGCATGGCCCACCAGTCGTTGCTTGCGGGTTCTGCGACGGGTTGGGCCGAGGGTGGCAGGTCGGGAGAGCGGGGTTTCGCCGTTTCGTCGAAGAAGGCCCCAAAGCCGAAATCGTCTTTGCGGGCCGCGATAGGCTCGGGAACGCTGCCGCTCGGGCGGGCCGCGACAGAGCGATCCAGCGTGAAAGGGTCGTCGAACAGGGGCGGCGGCGCGGCGCGGTCGGGGGTGGTGTCATAGCGGCGCGCGTCGGTCGGGCCGGTGTCGAAGGGCTGCGGCAGATCCTGCGGGCGCTGGACCGGCGGCGGCGGCGTCACCGGCTGCGAGAAGAAATCGTCATGCGTCATCTGCCGCTGCGCGGGCGTCTGGGTGCGTGGCGCGGCGATGGGGGCCGGGGCCTCGAACTCGACCCGGATCACGGTATCGCCAAGGCGCAGGCGCATTCCCGGCTCCAGCCGGGCGGCATTCCCCGGCCCCAAAGGCTGATCCTTGCCGTCGATGAACAGCCCGCCCCGGCTTGCATCGGTGACGATGAACTGCCCGGCCTCGCCGGTGATCACGCAATGCTTGCGCGAGACATACATATCGGGGTCGTTCAGCTGCCAGGAACATTCCGCCCCGCGCCCGATGGAAAACTCGCCGCCGGGATGGTGCATCTCGCGGCGGTCCTGGGGATGGGGACTGTGTTCGATGGTCAGGCGAAGGGTCATGCGGCCTCCACTTCAGCGACGTGGTAGAGGCGAAGGTCGTCGGCATCCTGCTGCCGCCTGGGCGACAACCAACTGGTGCGGCCAAGCTGGCACTGGCCAAGACGGGCGTCGGGGATGTCATCGCGGTCAAGGACGAGACGCAGGTTGAACTCCATCTCGCGGCCCATCGCATGCCGGATCGCGTGGCGCAGGCGGGCGGTCAAGGCCGGGTCGGCGAGGAATTCGTTGAAGCGGGCAAGCGGCAGCGGGCCGACGCGCAGCTCGACCAGCGTCTGCCGCTGGAAACTTCGGGCGCCGACAACGGCCGACCGGCCAAGCTGCGCATGCTGGCGGCCAAGGCGCGATTGCAGGCGGGGGGGAATCTCGGTCCAGGTGCCAAGGAATTCGACCAGCGTCACCGGGGCCGCCAGCACGTCGCCCAGATAGGCGGTCAGCCGTTCGACGCTATAGACCTGACGGCCAAGCGCCGTGGCATGGCGCAGTTTCAGCCGGGTCTGGGCGTCGGGTGTCTTCGGTTTCGTTCCCGGCAAGGCCACGCCTGCCAGCGCCTCGACGAAGGCCCGGACCCGACCGGCGGCCTCGTGTTCGATCTGCACCTCGGGCCGGGCATCGGCCCAGGCGCGCCAGTACAGCGCCATCATCCGGTGCTGGAGGAGGTTGCAGAAATCAAGAAAGGTGGTGTCCGAGGCCGCGTCGCTGCCATCGGTGAACCAGCGGTCGGACATCCGCCCCATGACCCAGCGGGTGATGTGCAGGGGCAGCGCGCCTTCGGGGCCAAGAAGACCCAGCACCTCGACATCCACCCTGGGCGGCGCGCCGGGGTGGAAGCCCGCGACGTCGCGGGTGCCGAAGGTCAGGCGGGCACGCTGGCCCAGCCGCGCCGGTTCGCGGGACGGACCGCCCGACCGGCCAAAGCGTGCGCCATCCTGTTCGAGCCTGCGCAGAAGCTCGAAAAAGCCCATGCTTTCGGGCGCGGCCAGATCCCCGCTCAGATCAGGGCGCGGTTGCCCGGCGTCATCGGCCACGACACATCCTCCTGTCTTTGCATGAGATGGGTTTTCGTGCGCACGAAGGAATTGATCGCGGCGTGACGGGCGAAAAGCTGGTTGAGAAGCGCGGAAAGGAGAAGGGTGGAGCCACCCGCCATCGTCGTCTCATCCACGTCCAAAGCGATCTCGAGCCCGTGGCCAAAGCAGATCGGACCGGGGATGCCCAGCCGTTCAACCACCTGGCGCGAACGGACGCGGGTGATCGACCGGGCATGCCGCACCATCGCCGGGTCGCCGCGCCCGGAATACAGGTCCAGCATCGCGCGCAGGGGTTCGGCATCCTGGCCCGGTTCGGCAAGCGACAGGTGATTCAGCGACAGTTGCGCCACCAGCCGCCAGGCAAGGTCGTCAAGCTGGCTTTCCCCGCCCGAGACGATGTTCGGCAAGGCGGACGCGACCGAGGCACGGGGGCGGCGGAAGGGGGCGATCAGTTCGATCCTGCCGACGGGATCGCCGGTTTCCAGGGAAAGCTTCGGGCTGTCGTCCAGGATCGGCAGGTCGCGATTGGAGCAGAGCGCGCGGATATCCAGCCGCCGGATCGCCTTGGTCACGGTCACATCGGCGGGCCGCGCGATCGACAGGAACAGGTCGTCGCCCGTGTAGCTGGTGCGGGTCTGGCCGCGGCGGATCTCGTCCTCGCCGGGGCGGCGGGGGCGGCGCTCGGTGCTGTAGACCAGGCCCGAGCCGCGGTGCCGGCCGACGGAGTAAAGCGGTTCGACAGTCGCGTCGGGGCCGTCGCTGTCGGCGTCTTCCACCCGTGTCAGGCGATACACCTCGAAATCGCGCGGGCGGGTGCGGTCGGCGTGGACGACATGGGCGGCGGAGCGACCGTCGATCTCGATCACGTTGCATTCTTTCTCGAAGAGATTGACCAGCGGCGTGACGAAAAGGCGGAAGTCCTTGGCGGCGATGTCCGAAAGCTCGGGCCGGGCGGTGTCGAGATAGACGACCACTTCGCAGGGGCCAGTGGTGCAGGCCCGGAACGCTGCGTTCAGCCCGTCAAGCCGCAGGTAGTGGAAGCGGTCGGGCATCAGGAAGTATTCCCGCATCAGCCGGTAGCCCTCGAACGAGGGGCGGACGCGGGGCAGCAGCCCCTCGCGGTCGGTCACGCCGACCAGAGACGGGCCGACAAGCGGATGCGGGCTGCCCTTGGGGGCGCGGGCGATGGCAGCGAAGCCGTGGCCGAAAAGCGCGTCGAAGATCGCCCCGCCCCGGCTGCCGCCGGTGAACCAGAGGTCCAGCCGGTCAAGGGAAAGTTCCGCCAGCGACCCCGGCCCGACGCGGCTCAGGGTAAAGCGGATCGCGGCCTCGGCCTCGGGCCGGTCAAGGCCAGCGGCGTTCATCGCCCCCTTGTCCTGAAGATAGTCGACCTTTTCCAGGGCGACGGGCCAAAGCGTCATGTCCTGCGCCGTGGTATAGGTGGCGCGGGTGGCAATCCCCTCGCGGTAGGCCGCGACGCAGCGGGTGCCGCGTTGGACAAGATGTCCGTCGATCATGGTCTGCACCTGCGGGCCGGGGTGCAGGACCGCCATCGTCATCGCCGGCGCGGGGCAGACGAGATCGGGGTAAAGCTCGTCCAGAAGATTGCGGACATAGCGGCTGCTTTCGGCATCGACCTTCAGCCGCGTGCGGGCGGCAAGATAGGCGACACCTTCCAGCAGGCGTTCCACATAAGGGTCGGGACAGGGCACCGCATCCAGCGACAAGTTGCGCGCAACGGTCGGGTGCAGCGCGGCAAACTCGGTCGCAAGCTCGCGGACATGGGCGAGTTCGTCTTCATAATAGGCGAGGAAATTGCGGTCCATCACGCCTCCTCGACCGCTGTGGTGGCACGCCCGTTGTCGAGGTCGATCATCGTGGAAAGCCGCAGCCGTTCCGGCACCGGCGACAGCATGAGCATCGCGTCCACCTCGATCCGCATCCCGGTCCGGTCGCCCTGGGCCACCTTGACCCGGATCGTGTCGCGCTTCAGCCGGGGTTCGAAAACGGCGATCACCTCGCGCAGCTCCTTGGCCAGGGCGGCAAGGTCGAAGTCCGAGATCGCTCGACCGGAAAAGGACGGGACGCCATAGTTCAGGACGGACCGGCGGACATGGGGAAAGTCGGCGATCATCTGTTGCGGGGTTTCGAAGCCCGTCTGTTCGATGTCGGTAAGTTGCAGGCCGGATTCAAAACGTTCGACGTTGAACAAGGCCTCGATGTCGCGGCGCACCGCCTCGCGCAGGACGGAAGCGTTCACCACGATACCGCGTTCCTCCAGGAAGGCGCGGCGGGCCATCTGGGTCAGGAACTGGTGCAGGTCGCGCTTGGTGTCGGCGTCGAAATCCTCGTCCGCTTCCACGCTTCGCCCCCCGCCTGCCAGCACGGCCTCGACCTTGGCTGCACCGATCCGCGCCACCAGATCGGCGCGCTGGCGGTCGGTCTCGGTCACGATGCCGGGCAAATCATCGACGAGGCGGTCCCACAGACTGGGTTGGACCGCCTCGGTCCGGGACAGCGGTGTCGGTGCCGCATCAACCATCGCACTGGCCCCTGCAACGGTGGCCTTCTATCAAACCTGAGTCCGCAGGTTGTATTCGAACTCGTGTTCGCTGCCCGCCGCGTGGTCGTCGGCCTGCTTGACGTACTTGCCCTTGATGCTGGTGTAGTTCAGCGAAAGGCTTTCCATCGGGGTCTCGCCGCCCGACGACATCGCATAGGACGAGATCAGAACGTCCGTCAGCGTGTAGATCAGGTAATCCAGCTGATCCTCGCCGGTGTCCTTGCGGAAGGTGATGGTCACTTCATCCATCGACTTGCCCTTGGCGGCAGCCAAAGCAAGATCGTTGGACGAGGAATCGAACATCTTCGTGAAGACAACTTCGGAAAAGCTTGGCGTGCTGGTTTCGCGGCCAGAGCTGGTGAAGCTGCTCGAAACCGACCGGCTGACACCCCATTGGACCGAGGTGGCGGCGACGGATTCCTCATGTCCGGCCTGGGTGGTTTCGGCCGCGATGCCGTTGGGAAACTTGATGAATATAGCAGAGGCCATAACTTAGCTCCTTCCAGGATGATGCGTTGGGTTGGTGGTAAACTTCATGCGTTCTTGACAGAGGGCAGTTCGGACACCAGCCGCAGGCTCGCGTTGATCCCCTCCAGTTGGTAATGCGGTCGCAAGTAGAATCTTGCGTTGTAATACCCGGGACGGCCCTCGACAGAGTCGACCTGGACCTCGGCCTTGGCCAGCGGGCGTTTCGCCTTGGCCTTGTCGTCCGCCATGGCGGTATTCGCCAGGACGTAGCGATTGATCCACTCCGACAGCCATTTCTGCATGTCGGCGCGTTCCTTGTAGGTCCCCACCTTGTCGCGCGCGATGGCCTTCAGGTAATGCGCGAACCGACTGACCGGGAACAGGTAGGGCAGGTTGGCCGACAGCCGTTCGTTCGACTGGGCATCCGGGTCAACCAGCCGACCGGCGCGGGTTTCGTCATCCTGCAGGCTGTGCGCACCGATGAAGGCCGCGATGTCGGTGTTCTTGCGGTGCAGGATAGGCATGAAGCCAAGCTTCGCCAGTTCCGCCTCGCGCCGGTCGTCGATGGCGATTTCCGTCGGGCATTTCATCGCGACAGAGCCGTCGTCGGTCGGGAAGCTGTGGACCGGCAGGTTGATCACCGACCCCCCGGATTCCACGCCCCGGATCTGGGTGCCCCAGCCGTAAAGCTTGTGGCTGCGGTTGATGTTCACCCCCATCGCGAAGGCCGCATTCATCCAGACGTAGTGATCATGCTTGCCGTCGATCTCTTCCTCGAAGGCGAAGCCCTTCACCGGGATCGTCGCCGCGCCATACGGCAGGCGCGCCAGCACGCGCGGCATGGTCAGGCCGATGTAGCGTGCGTCTTCCGATTCCCGCAGCGACTGCCAGCTGGCATAGTCGGGCGAGGACACGATCTGCTGCAGATCCTGCGGGTTCGGCAGTTCCTGCCAGCTTTCCATCCGGAAAAGCTGTGGTGCGGCGGCGGCAATGAAGGGGGCATGCGCAGAGGCGCAGATGCCCGACATGTTGCGCAGAAGGCCCACGTCGCGGGGATGGTGGCTGAATTCGTAGGCCCCGACGATCGCGCCGAAGGGCTCGCCGCCGAACATCGAATATTCGTCGGTGTAAAGCCGCTTGAACATGGGCGACTGGTCCCACATCTGGCCTTCGAAATCCTCAAGCTGGTCGGCCAGCTGCGTCTTGGTGATGTTCATCACCCGGATCTTCAGCTTCTGGTCGGTCTCGGTGTTGTTGACCAGATAATGCAGCCCGCGCCAGGTGCCTTCCATCTCGCGCACTTCGGGGGCGTGCATGATCTCGTTCATCTGGGTCGTCAGCAGGCTGTCGATCCCGGCGATCAGGTTCTTGATCGACTTGACCGCATTGCCCGAGATCGTCGCCGTGCCGGACCGTTCGGTGGCCGCCAGCGCCAGGTTCTGCACCAGCTTCTGCAGCTTCTGGCTTTCGTCCTCCTTGACCCGGAAATCCTTTTCCAGCAGGTCGCTGAATTCGCCCAGGTCGATGGTCTGGGCCTCGGCGGCGGCAGTGCCTTGCTTTTCCTGTTCGGCCATCGCTCAGCCCTCCTTCTTCATGGCTTCGTCGGCGACCTGCATCAGCAGGGGCTCGTTCTGCAACAGCTGGGCGATGCGCTTTTCGGCGTTCACCTTGCCGTCCATGTAGCCCAGCAGTTCCTCAAGCTGACGGCGCATCTTCAGCAGTTCGGCCAGCGCGGGGACCTGCTCGGCCACCTTGTCGGGGGTGAAATCGGACATGTGCTTGAACGACAGGTCGACGAACATCTCTTCATCCGCCGCGCCGTCCTTGGCGGGCAGACGGTTCGGGATGCGAGCCTTCACGCGGGGGGCCAGCGCCTCCATGAACTTGCCGAAGCGGCCGGCATCGACATCGACGAAGGTCCGCTCATTGACCGGCTTCATCGCCTCGCGGGTTTCCGACTTGCCGGCAAGATCGGCCATCACGCCCATCACGAAGGGAAGTTCGATGGTGGTCGGGCTGCCGTAGTGTTCGACGTCATAGGCGATCTGCACACGCGGGGCGCGGTTGCGTTCGATCACCTTTGCCTTGCTTTCACTTGCCATGTCTCAGACCTCTCCTGACTTTCCTGCGGCCTATTGCGGGGCCGGTTTCGTCTTGTCGTCCACTCCGGCGACGTTCTTGAATTCCTTCATCCCGCTGGGGGCGATCTCTTCCATCAGTTGCAGGAAGTTCATCGGCACCATCTTCCGCATCCGCCGCGCCAGATGCGGGATCGGGCTGGAGGGTTCGGTGCGTTCGTAAAAGTCGATGATCATGTCGAGGCAACGCTCGACATCCCGGCGCGAGTTGACGGCACCGGGAATGCCGCCTGCAGCAGAGGGCGGATGCGCGCCGTTCGTTGCCGGCGGGGGGGCAGAGGGTTCGGCCATGGCAGTCACCTCGGATACGGCAGCGCCGGGGGCAGCTTGCGACTGGGCGGCGGCCAGCGGGGCAAGCGCCCGGCTCAGGACCTTGTCCAGCTCCTTGAACTTCACCCCGACGCCGTTCTCGCCGACGCGGGCGGTCAGCGCGGCTTCCAGCGCGGCCAGGGCGGTGCGGACGGCCTCGACCGATTGTGTAAGCGCGGCCATCTCCTCGGGCCGTTCGATGGCCTGGGCGCGACAGGCGGCGGTGACGCGGTTGGCCCGTGCCTCATGGCGCGACAGCAGCTCGGTCATCTCCTTTTCGCCCAGGCCGGATGGCAGCTCGGTCTGCGCCTGGTTGCGGGTCAGCCCCCCGGCACACAGATCGCCGACCGTGACCGGACCGATCCCGCGCGGGGACAGGACCGTGGCAAATTCCAGATCGCACAAGAGCCCGTTGTCGCTGTTCTCCAGCTGGAAAAGCGCATTGATCCGCCGCGTTGCCGCCTCACGCGGCGAGGCCGCTTCGCGCAGCACCGGATGCACCGTGTCCCAGTGCTGGTCGACCGTGCTGGTCAAGAGGTCCAACCCCTGCCGCATGCCATCGAAGCCTTCGGCATTGGCCAGCGCGCGGGCGACGATCACCAGCAGCCGGATGTCGCGCCCGGTCGGCGCAAGGTCCGCCGATTGCGACAGGATTTCCGACCAGTCGATTGCGACGCTGCCCGTCCCGCCCGTCCGGATGTTTTCCAGCCGGAAGCTGCGCGCGGCAGGCTCCAACAGCCGCTCGACAGCATGGAAACGCGGGTCGTTTCGCAGCTCCGATCCGGAGGCATCACCGTCGCCAACCCGAACCAGGAACGGTTCAAGTTCCATCTCAGTCCAAAGCCTTCCTCAAAACATACGAAAAATCGAATTCTGTGCGGCAAGTCTTGCACCAACTGACCTAAAGTCAAGGTCTTGCATCAATGACCCTGGAGGCGATTGACACAATGTTCCCAGGGTCCTTTGCAACAGCGTCCTTCAGCTCGTCCGCCAGCCCGCCCACCGACAGGGTCTCGGGCAGCCGGGTGCCGAAAAGCGAGGTCTTCGACAGAATCGCGATGATCTCGGACTTGCCGAAATTCGCCGGATCGACCTTGATCGAATAGACGCCCTTGCCGCTGCGGATGTCGTCAAGGCTGTAAAGCACACGCACGCGCCGAAGGCCGTCGATCACCTCGCCGATGTTCTGGATCGCGTGTTCGGGCTGCTTTTCGTTCGGCAGCAGGCTGAAGACCTGGTTGGTGTTGTCGACGACCAGCACCCAGAGCGACAGGTCGGTCATTCCGGGCGGAACCAGCACCTCGACCACCGGATTGTCGCCCGCGTGGAAGATGCCCGACAGGTTGACCGCGCCCGTCGCCCCGTCGCCGAACCAGATCACCGCATCACCCGCGCCCACCGGCGGCAGCACCTTGCGTACGGCGCAGAGGTCCTTGTTCAGGATCGTCACGTCCAGCCGCAGCTTGCGGTCGCCAAGGCCGGGCTCCAGCGCCGCCAGCACGGCATCGCGGGCCTCGCCCGATTCCATCGCCCCGGTGACGACGATGGTCTCGCCCATACCATAGACCTGCAACGGGCCCTTGTCCGGCGTCAGCGGCCCGCAAAGCGCGAAGGGGGCAAGCGCATCCAGCACCGTCTGGCCTTGCAGGCTGCGCGGGCCGGTCTTCAGACCGATGTCGGCCTGCATCCCCGTCCGCGTCTGCCAGTCCCGGATCGCCGCGCGTTTCTGCTCGGTCTGGTCGCGGCTGTCGCCCAGTCCGCTGACAGTGACGGCGTTGTCCGTCACCGTCAGCGACCATTCCGGCAGGCCCTGAAGCAGCTCGAAAATCTCGGCCACGCTGGCGACCCAACGGTCATCCGGCACCCCCTGCGCCAGCGGCAGGGCATCCTCGGGCGGGGTCGTGCCGGTGGCGGCGGTGAAGGCCAGACCCAGGCGCTGCGCCGCCTGCACATCCGGGGCATTGCCGGAAAGTAAGGCCCCCTCCGGCCCGAAGCTCGCGGTCAACCTGTAGGGCGACGCCACCGGCATCGGGTTGAGCCAGGGGTCCAGGAGTCCGGCATACCAGGCCCCGCCGCCCATAAGCCCCAGCAGCAGCACCAGCAGCAGCGCCACTGTCCCGCCCCGGCCCTTGCGCGCCGTGCCGTCCGGGGCAAGGGCCTGCCGCCCGCCGCGTGTCGAGACCGGCTTCAGCGTCTGGGCCAGCCGGGTGACCACCGCCTCGGCACTTGGCGCACGATCCGCCAGCGCCGGGGCAGCCAGCCAGTCGACCAGCGCCTTCAGCGGCTCCGGCACGCCTTCGGTATCCAGCCGCGACTGCTTGCGGCGCACGATCTCGCCCGGAGTGGAGCCACCGAACGGCACCTGCCCGCGATAGGCCGCCAACAGCGTCGCCCCCAGCGCATAAAGGTCCGACCGTTTCTCGGCCCGCCCCTCCAGCTGTTCCGGCGCGGCATATTCGTATTTCCCGGCGAATTCGTTGCCGACGATGGTCTTCGCCCCGGTCGAGGTATCCTTGGCGATGCCGAAGTCGATGATCGTCGCCTTCTCTGCCGCCCCATCGCGCAACACCACGTTGTCCGGCGACAGGTCGCGGTGGACGATCCCCCGCCCATGCGCCGCCACCAGCCCTTCGGCCACCCGATGCGCGATGATCATCAGCTCGCGCGGGTCCATCCGGCGGCGCATCATCACGTCGTTCATCGACGGCCCGTCAATGAAATCCATCACCAGGAACACATGCCCCTGTTCGGTGCGCGAACATTCGGTATAGCGCACCACGGCGTCGTTCAGCACGTCGCGCATCTGCTCTTCGCGGCGCATCAGCTGGATGTAGTCGTCATTGCCGGAAAACTGCGCGTTCAGCGCCTTGATCGCGACGATCCGCCCCGAAATCTGGTTGCGCGCCCGATAGACCTCACCCGTGCCGCCCCGACCCAGCACCCCCTCGATCTCGTAGGTGTGGTTCAGCACCTGACCCTGACGGAAGATGTCTCCGGGCAAGGGTCCGATCATTCCGCGCCCCCCGCCTGGGCCTCGGGTCCGGTATTCACGACCGGCGCCGCCAAAACATTCGCCATGCGAAAATTTCCGGACTAGAGTGACCTTGCGGAAAGCCTGCGTCTTTCCGGACTGATGAGCAAGCATATTCAAAACCGATAAAGGGCAAGCATTATGGCCCCTCGTGGTGGAACCGAAACGATCAAGCGCAAAGAGCTGGTCGGGAAGCTGAACCCCGTCTGCCTGAAGGCGTTTTCCGCCGCGGCCCAGACTGCGAAGGCGCGGGGAAACCCTTATGTCGAACTCGTGCATTTCATCGAGGCGCTGTCGCAATCGGCGCGGTCCGATTTCGAGATCCTCTGCGCTTCCGCCGGGGTCGACGCCTCGCGCCTCGCCGCCGACATCACGCGGGCGGTCGATGCCCTGCCGCATGGGGCGGGCTCGGTCGAGGAATTCTCCGACCACATCTTCCGCGCCATCCAGGAGGGCTGGACCTTTGGCAGCCTGGACTTCAGCGATGACACGGTGCGCTCGGCCTACATCCTGCTTGGCGCGCTGAAAGTTCCGGTGCTGGAAGGGCTGCTGTTCAAGATCAGTCTGGAGTTCGACAAGATCGACCCGGCGTCGATGTCCGGCCAACTGGGCGACCTGCTGGCCGAGTCTATCGAGGGCGCAAAACCAGAAGGCGAGGCCCCCAAGGCGAAGCAGGCCCCAGGCGGCAAGTCGGCGCTGGACCAGTATGCCACGAACCTGACCGAACGCGCCCGCGCGGGCAAGATCGACCCGGTGATCGGCCGCGACCCGGAAATCCGCCAGATCATCGACATCCTGATGCGCCGCCGCCAGAACAACCCGATCCTCACGGGTGAGGCCGGGGTGGGCAAGACCGCCGTGGTCGAAGGCTTCGCGTTGCGGCTTGCGCGCGGAGACGTGCCGCCGCAGTTGAAGGCAGTCGATCTGCACATGCTGGACGTGGGCCTGATGCAGGCCGGGGCCAGCGTGAAGGGCGAGTTCGAGAAGCGGCTAAAGCAGGTGATCGACGAGGTTCAGTCCTCGGAAAAGCCGATCATCCTCTTCATCGACGAAGCCCACACCCTGATCGGCGCGGGCGGGGCGGCGGGCACCGGCGATGCGGCGAACCTGTTGAAACCGGCGCTGGCGCGGGGCGAGTTGCGCACTGTGGCTGCAACCACCTGGTCGGAATACAAGGAGCATATCGAAAAAGACCCTGCCCTGACCCGACGCTTCCAGGTGGTCAAGGTCGAGGAACCCGCAGAGGACGCCGCCGTCCGCATGTTGCGGGGCGTGGCGGGCGTGCTGGAGAAGCACCACAAGGTCGAAATCCTGGACGAGGCGATCGAGGCCGCCGTCACGCTTTCCCACCGCTACATTCCTTCGCGGCAACTGCCGGACAAGGCAATCAGCCTTCTGGACACCGCCTGCGCCCGGGTCGCCGTCTCGCAGCACGCCACCCCGGCAGAGGTGGAGGATATCGAACGCCGCCTGTCCTCGCTTGAGGTCGAACAGGGGATCATCAGCCGCGAGGAAGCCATCGGCATCGACGTGGGCGACCGGAAGTCCGAGGTCGAGGCGGCGTTGGCGAAGGCCACCACCGAACTTGACGCAGCCAAGGCAAGGTGGGAGGCAGAAAAGGCGCTGGTCGATGAGGTGCTCACCCTCCGCGCCACCCTGCGCGGGGCGGGGCAGCCGGTGGATGACACCGGGGCAACCGGGGAAACGCCACCCGAGGCCAGCGAGGATGCCGCCGAACCCGAAGCCCTCACCCCCGAAGCCCGCGCCGAAATGCTGGCGACCCTGCGGGCCAAGATGGCCGCGCTGGCCGAAGCCCAGGGCGAACGCCCGCTGATCCTGCCCGCCGTCGACCGCCTTGCCGTGGGGGCCATCGTGCAGGACTGGACCGGCATCCCGATGGGCCGGATGCTGGCCAGCCAGACCGAACGCGCCTTGCAACTGGCCGGGACGCTCTCGGAACGGGTGGTGGGCCAGGATCACGCCATGGGCATGATCGCCAACCGCATCCAGACCTCTTACGCCGGTCTCGGCGCGCCGGAAAAACCCATCGGCGTCTTCATGCTTTGCGGCCCTTCCGGCGTCGGCAAGACCGAAACCGCGCTGGCGCTGGCCGAAACCCTGTATGGTGGCGAGCAGAACCTGATCTCGATCAACATGTCCGAGTTTCAGGAAGCGCACACCGTCTCCACCCTTAAAGGTGCCCCACCGGGCTATGTCGGCTATGGCAAGGGCGGCATCCTGACCGAAGCCGTCCGCCGCCGCCCCTATTCGGTGATCCTGCTGGACGAGGTCGAAAAGGCCCACCCCGACGTGCATGAGATATTCTTCCAGGTCTTCGACAAGGGAATGATGGACGACAGCGAAGGCCGGAGGATCGACTTCAAGAACACGCTGATCCTCCTCACCTCCAACGTCGGGTCCGAGGAAATCATGGCGATGACCGAGGACGGCAAATCCGGCGCCGATCTTGAGGAACTGACCGCCTCGCTCCGCGCGCCCTTGCTGAAGGTCTTCCCCGCCGCCCTGCTGGGCCGGGTGGTCACGATCCCCTACTACCCGCTCTCGGACCTGATGATCGAGGCCATCGCCGGCCACAAGCTGCGCGGCATCGCCCGGCGGCTGGAGGCGGGGCATGGCGCGGAACTGGTGGTGGGCGAGGGAGTGATGGCCACGATCAAGGCCCGCTGCACGGAAATCGAAAGCGGCGGACGGATGATCGACGCGATCCTGACCAACACGCTGCTGCCGGAACTGTCGCGGCAGGTCCTGAACCGCAAGCTGGAAGGGGCGGAGCTGACAAAGGTCACGGTGACAGGCTCGGACGCCGGGTTCGGCTATGCTTTCGAATAGGGAGAGTGGCGATGCATGACGGGAGCTTTCTGGGCCTCCAAGGCGTCCATCGGGCCGAGATCACCGGCATCGGCCCCGACGGTCGGGCGCAGGTGCTGATTCCGACCCTGGGCGAGACCCCCCTCTTCGCCGCCTCGCTGGTTCCGGTGGCGGCGGCTTCGGTGGGGCGGCTGGCGGCGGTCACGATGATGGACGACCTGCCGCTGATCCTGGGTATGATCCAGCCCCCGCTGCCGGAGGTCGAAGCGGACGGGGAGAAGCTGGTGCTGGAGGCCAGCCGCGAGGTGACACTCCGCTGCGGGAAGGCGTCGATCACGATGACGGCGGACGGGAGGGTGACGATCCGGGGGACCCAGGTCCTGAGCCGGTCCGACGGTCCGAACCGGGTGCAGGG
>JAGPEG010000078.1 GCA_018057165.1 Tabrizicola sp. | reverse complement strand
TCCGATCATGCCGAAGTTCCACCGAATTGCCGCCTTCTGCGTCATGCTTGGCGCTGCCGCCTGGATCGTGACCGGAGAGTTCTCCTCTGTCGGCAGCGCGCAGACGGCCGAGGGTAAGGAATCCCCTACGACCGCGACGCCCGAAACCGAACCGGCCCCGCTGGTCCGCACCGTTTCCGCAGTCGCGCCGGTCTTCCTGGATCATGCCCGCGAAATCCGCCTGTCGGGGATCACCGAGGCCGACAAGCGCACCGAACTTGCGGCGCGGGCCGAGGGGGTGATCGCCTCGCTTGCGCTGACGAAGGGCGGGATGGTCGAGGCCGGGGCGCTGGTGATGGTGCTGGAAGGCCCGGAGACCGTGGCCCAGGAAGAGATCGCCCAGATCGCGCTGGCGCAGAAGGAACGCGACCTTGAAGTGGCCGAAAAGCTCTTTCAGGGGGGCAGCACCTCGGAATCGAACCTGACCAACGCCCGGTCCGCCCGCGACGCCGCCCATGCCGAACTGAGCCGCGCCAAGGCCGCCGCCGACCGTCTGCGGCTGAAGGCCCCCTTTGCCGGGACCGTCGATTCCGTCTCGGTGGAGCTTGGCGAATGGGTGCAGACCGGCACCCCTGTCGCCACCATCCTGTCCCTGGACCCGATCCTGGTGAAGGCGGAAGTCAGCGAGGTCGATCTGGCTGCGGTGTCGGTCGGCTCCACTGCCAAGGTCCGTCTGGTCAGCGGCGCGGAGATGGACGGCACCGTCCGTCTTGTCGCGCGCGAGGCTTCGACCGAGACCCGCACCTTCCCGGTGGAAATCGCCCTGCCGAACCCGGACCTGACCCTGTCCTCGGGCATGACCGCCGAGGTTTCGCTTTACGCCGCGCCCACCCGCGCCGTGGTGGTGCCGCGTTCGATCATCACATTGGCGGAAGATGGCCAGCTTGGCCTGCGGATCGTCGGGGAAGACAACCTCGCCCAGTTCGCCGCCGTGCAGATCATCGACGACACGCCCGAAGGCCTGGTCGTGACCGGCGTGCCGGAAGGCGTCCGGATCATCACCGCCGGGCAGGACCTGGTGCAGAACGGCGAGAAGGTCGATGTCGTGGCTGGGGTCGGCCAATGAGGATAGTTGAAACCGCCATCGCCAATGCAAGGCTGACGATCTCGGTCCTCCTGTTCCTGATGCTGGCCGGGACCATGGCCTATGTCAGCATTCCGAAAGAGGCCGAGCCGGACATCCAGATCCCGATCCTCTATGTCTCCATGCACTACGACGGCATCTCGCCCGAGGACAGCGAACGCCTGCTTCTCCGCCCGATGGAGACCGCGATCAAGTCGATCACCGGCATCAAGAAGATGACCTCGACCGCCTACCAGAACGGCGGCAACGTGCTGATCGAATTCCAGGCCGGGGCCGACCTGAAAAAGGCGCTGGATGATGTGAGGAACAAGGTCGACATGGCCCGGCCCGAACTGCCGGACGGCGCCGACGAGCCGACGGTGAACGAGGTCAACCTGTCGGAATTCCCGATCCTCGTCATCACCCTGTCGGGCAATGTGCCGGAACGGGTGCTGGCCAAGGCGGGCCGCGAACTCCGCGACCGGATCGAGGAACTGCCCCCGGTCCTGAACGCCGAGCTGCAGGGCGTGCGCGACGACTTGGTCGAAGTGGTGATCGACCCCGGCAAGCTGGCGACCTACGGGTTGCGCCCCGACATCCTGATCGCCGGCTTTGCCGCCGGGAACCAGCTCGTCGCCGCCGGGTCGCTGGAAGGGGCCGAGGGGCGCTATGCGATCAAGGTCCCCTCGCTTCTGGAAACCGTCGAGGATGTGGCGAACCTGCCCGTGGTGTCGACCGGCACCGCCACCGTCCGGGTCCGCGATATCGCCGACATCCTGCCCACGATGAAGGAACCGGAAACCGTCACCCGCCTGAACGGCCAACCCGCCATCGCCATCGAGGTGTCGAAACGCACCGGCGCGAACCTGATCGAAACCGTGGATCAGGTGAAGGTCGTCACCGAAGCCTTCAAGCAATACCTCCCCGAAGGCACCGAGGTCAGCTTCAGCCAGGACAAGTCCAAGGACATCCGCCAGCTGCTGTTCGACCTGCAAAACTCGGTCCTGACCGCGGTGATCCTGGTCTTCATCGTCATCCTCTACGCCCTTTCCGTCCGCGCCTCGCTGCTGATCGGGCTTGCCATTCCCGCGTCCTTCCTGATGGGGATGCTGGCGCTGTCGCTGATGGGCTACACTGTCAACATCGTCGTCCTCTTCTCGCTGATCCTTGCTGTGGGGATGCTGGTCGATGATGCGATCATCGTCACCGAATTCGCCGAACGCCGCATGTCCGAAGGCATGGAGAAGCGCGAGGCCTTCGCCATGGCCTCGCACCGGATGACCGGGCCGGTGGTCGCCGCCACCATGACCCGAGTCGCGGCCTTTTCGCCGCTGCTGTTCTGGCCCGGCATCGTCGGCGAGTTCATGAAATACATGCCGATCACCCTGATCGTCACCCTGTCCGCCTCGCTGGTCTATGCGCTGATCTTCGTGCCGACCCTTGGCGCCCTGATCGCCAAGCCTTTCAAGCACCCGCCGGAACACAAGGACGGCCCCTACATGTGGGTTGTCGGCAAGGCGGTGCGGCATCCGGTGATCATGCTCTTCCTCGCGCTCGGACTTCTGGGTGCAGTGCCCTATGCCTATGTCCAGTATGGCAAGGGCGTGATCTTCTTCCCGGATGTCGAACCCGAATTCGGCCTTCTCTACGTCAAGGCGCGCGGCAACCTCTCGATCCTGGAAAAGGACGCGCTGGTGGCCCAGGCCGAAAAGCGCATCCTTGGTTGGCCGGGGATCGAGACGGTCTATACCCGCACCGGCGCAGGGGGCGGAGTGGGCAATGAGGTGGACGCCGATGTGATCGGGGTGATCCAGTACGAATTCGTCGACTGGCGGATGCGCAAGAATGCCAACACCATCCTCGCCGACCTGCGGCAGGCGATGGTGGGGATTCCGGGGGTGGATATCCAGGTTTCGGTCCCGCAGGCCGGGCCGCCCACCGGCAAGGCGATCCAGATCCAGCTTTCCGCCGACGACCCGACCCATCTGAACGAGGTCGCCGTCAAGGTCGCCGCGCGGCTGGCGCAGATCCCGGATGTGATCGACGTCTCGAACGGCCTGCCGCCGCCGGGGGTGGACTGGGAGCTTCAGGTCGATCGCGCCGCCGCCTCGCGCTATGGCATCGCGCCCTCGACTGTGGGGGGCATGGTGCAACTGGTGACAAGCGGGCTGAAACTGTCGGACTATCGCCCCGCCGGGGCCGATGATGCGGTGGATATCGTGCTGCGCCTGCCCGCCGACCAGCGCACGATTTCCGCGCTGGACCAGCTGCGCATCCAGACGGCGGAAGGGTCGGTGCCGATCTCGAACTTCGTCACCCGGACGGCGGCGCCCACCACCGGCAACCTGACCCGGCTTGACGGCGCGCGGACCGTGACCGTGCAGGCCGGTATCCGCGAAGGCGTGCAGGCCGATGCGATCTATGCCCAGATCACCAAGGAAATGGATGCCGCCGGGCTGGACCAGCTTGGCATCCGCTGGAAGCTGGCGGGCGAGGACGAAGAGCAGGCCGCTGCCGGGGCCTTCCTGTCCAAGGCTTTCGCGGCGGCGGTCTTCCTGATCTTCATCGTGCTTCTGGCGCAGTTCAACAACTTCACCTCGGTCTGGCTGGTGCTGTCTGCCGTGATCATGTCGACCATCGGCGTGCTTCTGGGCCTGATGATCATGGGAGAGCCCTTCACCATGGTCATGACCGGGATCGGCATCATTGCCCTGGCGGGTGTCGTGGTGAACAACAACATCGTGCTGATCGACACCTACGATTCGCTCCGCCGCGAGGGCAAGCCGAAGATCGAGGCGATCCTGCAAACCTGCCGCGAACGCGCGCGCCCCGTGGTCCTGACCGCGCTGACCGCGATCCTGGGCGTGCTGCCCATCGCCTTCGGTCTGAACATGGAGCTTCTGAACCACGAAGTCACCATCGGCGCACCCTCGACCCAATGGTGGATCGCGCTCTCCTCGGCCATCGTTTTCGGTCTGGCCTTCGCCACGGTGCTGACGCTGATCGTCATCCCCTCGATGCTGATGCTGGTGACGCGGTCCGACAACCCGAAGCCCTGGTTCTGGCAACGGGCGAAGCGGAGGGAATGGTATGCCAAATACCGCCCGGCCAAGCTCCGGGGCCGCGCGCAACCGGCGGAGTAGGGCGCGACATTTGCCACATTGTAGGTCGGGCTTCAGCCCGACTCTTCCGATTCGTGCCCCAAGGTTAACGGCGCCGCATATGGCCGTGCGTATGGATGGAAGCCATACGCCAGCCATACCGAAAACAGACGGTCGATTTGCCGGAAAGGCCGTGGATTAATTCAGCGTTCCCGGCCACTTGCCGGACCGCCGGTCGGTCCGCTCGCAGGAACGACCGCGCAGCCGTTCATCACCCCTTGACCCCACCGCGCGGTGGGTCGGGGCAAGGATTCTGTCCGGGGGCTGAAAATGAAAAGGGGCGGTGTGAACCGCCCCGCTTTCAGTCTCTCTTTGGTGGAGCCAGGGAGGATCGAACTCCCGACCTCTTGAATGCCATTCAAGCGCTCTCCCATCTGAGCTATGACCCCACCGGAGAGAAGCATCACGCCGTTGCCGCCGCGATGCCGGGTATCTAGGACAGGTCGCCGGGGCGTGCAAGGGGGAAAATCGCCCCCATCCTCCGGCGTTTGTCTTAGACCTCTTCCTCGTCGCCGGGCACGTCGGCCAGGTCGTCGAGCGAGACGTTATCGTCGGCGTCATCTTCCAGAAGATCGTCGTCCATCTCGTTGTCATCCGCCGCCGCGCCTTCCAGAAGCGCGTCTTCGTTCTCCAGATCCTCGACCAGGACGTCATCATCCTTGTCGGGAACGGCGCGCGAAATGACCGAGGCCGCCATCTTGCGGCGGACGGATTCGATGTCGACGACCTCACCCGTGTAGGGGCTGACGATCGGGGTCTTGTTCAGGTCGTAGAAGCGCTTGCCAGTGGTCGGGCAGATGCGCTTCGTGCCCCATTCTGCTTTGGGCATGGTCATCCCTTCGGGTGGTAGAAGCCGGAAAAGCTGCCGCTTGCCACAGGTGCAGGCGACTGTCAAAGCCTTTCGTGTGCCGGCGGAAATGGCTATGTTCAGCGGACCTTTCAAGGGGTTTCCATGCCGGTCCTGCCAGGCTCTCCACCCGTCGAGGTGCATCTGAAGCGGTCGGCCCGCGCCCGGCGGTTTTCGCTGCGGGTTTCGCGGCTGGACGGGAAGGTGACGCTGTCGATGCCGCTTCGCGCGCGCGAGGGCGAGGCGCTGGCCTTCCTCAAGGGCAACGAGGACTGGCTGCGGCAGACCCTGTCGGCAATGCCCGCCTCGGCCCTGCGGGCACTGGGCTTCGGCGCCGCAGTCCCGGTCGAGGGGCGCGATCTGGTGCTGATCCCCGCATCCGGGCGCGGGGTCAGGGTCGAGGGCGACCGGCTTATGGTGTCGGGCGATCCGGCGACGGTCGGACCAAGGGTCGCGGCCTGGCTGAAGGTCCTGGCCCGCGACCGGCTTGCCTCCGCCTCGACCCGCTATGCCGGGCTGGTGGGCCGCAGTTACACCTCGCTCGCGCTCCGCGACACCCGCTCGCGCTGGGGCTCCTGTTCCCCCGACGGGCGGCTGATGTATTCCTGGCGGCTGATCATGGCCCCGCCGCAAGTGCTTGATTATGTGGCGGCGCATGAGGTGGCTCATCTGGTGGAACTGAACCACTCTCCGGCCTATTGGCGGGTGGTGACCGGCATCTGCCCGGACTGGAAGCGGCATCGCGACTGGTTGCGGACCCATGGCTCCAGCCTGCACCGGCTGCGCTTTCAGGATTGACCCCCGTGGGGCCGGGGTGTTTCCCTGCCTCTCATGCTGACGCCCCGCCCCCCCGATCCCAATGCCGCCGCGCATGAAAGGCTGTACCGGAGCCTTCGGCAGCAGGTCATGCACGGCGAGCTGGATCCCGGCCAGTCGCTGACCCTGCGGGGTCTGGGGAAGGCCTTCGGCGTCTCGATGACCCCCGCGCGCGAGGCGGTGCGGCGGCTGGTGGCGGAGGGGGCGCTGACCCTGTCGTCCTCGGGCCGGATTTCCACGCCGGAGCTGACCCCGGAGCGGATCGAGGAGCTGGCGGCGATCCGGGCGCTACTGGAGCCGGAGATGGCGGCGCGGGCGCTGCCGAGGGCACACTTCGCGCTGATCGAGCGGCTGACGGCGATCAACATGGCGAATGGCGAGGCGGCGGTGCGGGGGGATGCGGTCACTTATGTCCGCACCAACCTGGAATTCCACCGGACGCTCTACCTGCGCGCCCAGACCCCGGCGATGCTGGCGATGTGTGAGACGGTCTGGCTGCAACTGGGGCCGACGATGCGGGCGGTCTATGCGAAGGTCAAGCGAAGGGAGCCGCCGACCCACCACCGGATGATCCTGGCGGCGCTGAAGGCGGGAGACGAGCCGGGGCTGCGGCTGGCGGTGCGGACCGACGTGACCCAGGGGCTGCGGCATCTGACAGGGTGAGTGTCCACGGTGGACAAACGCGGATGACTTCGGAAAATCAAGGGGTTGGTCGCGGGCGTTAGGGCGATGTTTAGGAATTGGCCTGGTTGCATGTGAAGGACGGTGCGTGAAATCACGCACCCTACGGTTGGCGACCACGGCCTTCGTGCATTCGCGCACAGTTTATTCCCGCATTTGCGCCTTGGTGCCTGGGACGCAGCGCCCCATCTTCTGCCCAACGCAATCAGGAGAGACCCAATGTCCATCCGTCCCGTCATCGAAACCCGCCGCGCCCAGCCTGCGATCGAAGGCGCTGGCGTCCATCTGCACCGTGCCTTCGGGTTCCAGGACCCGACCGAGGCGGATCCGTTCCTGCTGTTTGACGATTTCCGGGGCGATCATCCGAGGGACTACCAAGCCGGGTTCCCCTGGCATCCGCATCGGGGGATCGAGACGATCACCTATGTCCTTGCCGGGACGGTGGAGCATGGCGACAGCCTGGGCAACAAGGGTATCCTCGGGCCGGGGTCGTTGCAGCTGATGACGGCGGGGCGGGGTATCCTGCACCAGGAGATGCCGAAGGGCGACGACAAGGGCCGGATGCATGGCTTCCAGCTTTGGGGCAACCTGCCGCGCGCGCTGAAGATGACCGCGCCGCGCTATCAGGACATGGAGGCGAGCGCCCTGCCGGAGCGGCATGAGGATGACGGCACCAGTATCCGGGTGGTGATCGGCGACTATCGCGGGGTGAAAAGCCCGGTCGATGGCATTGCCGCCGACCCGCAATATCTGGATGTCTTCGTCCCCGCAGGCAAGCGGAAGAGCTTCAAGGTGGATACCCGGCGTCGGGCCTTTGCCTATGTCTTCGAGGGGACGGGCAACTTCCGCGATGCGGCGCGGCCCGAAGGCGTGCTGCTGGAGAAGGAAGTGGCGGGGCAGGAGGTCAACATCCGCGACCTTTCCGGCAACCGGACGCTGGTGCGCTTTGGCGCAGGCGATGAGGTCACGGTGACGGCGGGGCCGGAGGGCGTGCGCTTTCTGCTGGTCTCGGGCGCGCCGATCGCGGAGCCGGTGGCCTGGGCCGGACCGATCGTGATGAACTCGGAAGCCGAGTTGCAGCAGGCCTTCGCCGAGTTGCGGAACGGGACCTTCATTCGTCCGGCGCATTGATGGGCTGATGTCGGAGCGGGGGTTTCACACCCCCGCACCCCCGTGGGATATTTGTCCCAGTATGAACGAGCCTATTCTTGGGCGCGCAGCGTTTGGGCGGGGCGCGCATTCAGGGGCCGCAGCGCGAAGAAAAGCCCGGCCAGAAGGGTGGCAAGGACGCCGCCGGTGACGATGCCGAGGGCCGAGAGCGGCTCGAAGCGGTAGGGCGCATCCATCACGAAGGTCATCACCGCCCAGCCGCTGATCCCGCCCGCGATGACGGCGACGACGCCTGCGGCGGCCCCCATCAGGGCCGAGCGGAGCGCGAAGCTGGCGAGGATTTTTCCCCGCGTCGCGCCAAGGGTCTTCAGGATGGCGCTTTCGTAGATGCGGGCGCGTTCGCCTGCCGCCGCCGCGCCGATCAGCACCACGAAGCCGGTGAGCAGGGTTCCGGCTGCGGCCCAGGCGGTTGCCGTTGCAATGGCGGACAGGGCTTCGGCGACGCGGTCCACGGCCTCGCGGATGCCGATGGCGGTGATGTTGGGCCAGGTCTTCGTCACGTCCTTGAGGATCTGCGCTTCGGCTTCCGGGGGCGCATAGACGGTGGCGATGTGGGTGTGCGGTGCCCCGGTCAGGGCCGAGGGGTTCAGCGTCATCACGAAGCCCATCCCGGCATTGGAGAAGTCGACCTCGCGGAACGAGGTGATCGTCGCGGTGATGTCGCGGCCAAGGATGTTGACGGTCATCCGGTCGCCAAGGTGCAGGCCGATTTCCGCGGCCTCCTCGGCGGCGAAGCTGATCTGGGGGTCGCCGGTGTAATCCTCGGGCCAGAAGGTTCCGGCGGTGATGCGGGTCTTCGGGCCGGGGGTGGCGGCGTAGGTGATGCCACGGTCGCCCCTCACAACCCAGTGGTCGCCCGCGACCTCACGCGCGGGGCGGTCGTTGATCCGGGTGATGACGCCGCGCAGCATCGGGGCGGTTTCCATCTGGGTCACGGCGGGGTTCGCCTGCATCAGCGCGAGGAACGGGTCGAGCTGGTCGGGCTGGATGTCGACGAAGAAGAAGGCCGGGGCGCGGGTCGGCAGGTCGGTGGCGATGGCCTGGCGCAGGTTCCAGTCGATCTGGCCGACGGCGGCGAGGACGGAGAGGCCGAGGCCGAGGGAGAGGATGACGGAGGTGGCGTCGGACCGGGGCGCGCCGATGGCGGCAAGGGCGGCACGGGTGGCGGGGCGGCCCTGGGCGAGGCGGGTGCGGGCGAGGCGTCGGGCGGCCTTGCGCAGGGCGAGGGCGGCGAGGGCGAGGATGATCAGCGCGCCGAGGACGCCCCCCGCAGCCCCCAGGGCAAGTTCGGGGATGCCGGAGGCCCATGTGGCGCTGCCGATCAGGGTGACAGCGAGGAGGGCGAGGGCGGCGAGGTAGCGTTTCCGGGGCCAGGCGCGGGTGCCGGAGCCGCCACGATAGAGGGCGGCGGGGCGGATACGCTCGGTCCGGGCGAGGGGGAGAAGGGTGAAGATGAGGGCGGAGAGGGTGCCGTAGAAACCGGCTTCGAGGAGCGCCATCGGGGCGAGGCGGATCTCGGCCGGGAAGGGGAGCGAGGCTTCGATCAGGGGGGCCGCTGCCAGGGGGAGGATGGCACCGAGGGCGAGGCCGATCAGGATGCCGAGGGCGGACAGGATCGCGGTCTGCCAGAGGTAGCTGCGGAAGATCAGCCCGCCTTCCGCGCCGAGGGTCTTGAGGGTGGCGATGGTCTCGACCTTGCCGTCGAGGTAGGAGCGGATCGCGGCCTGGACGCCGACGCCGCCGACGGCAAGACCGGCCAGGCCGACGAGGACGAGGAAGCTGCCGATGCGGTCGACGAAAGCCTCGATGCCGGGGGCGGCGTTGCGGCTGTCGGTCCAGCGCATGCCCTTGTCGCGGAAGGTGGTTTCGGCTTGGTCTTCGAGGGTTTGCAGGTCGGCGTCGGGGGGGAGGAGGAGGCGGTAGCGGGTCTCGTACATCGAGCCTGACGCGAGGAGGCCGGAGGTGGCCAGCGCATCGGAACGGACGACGGTGCGGGGGCCGAGGGTGAAGCCGGTGGAGGCGCTGTCCGGTTCGCGGGTAAGGGCGGCGGTGAGGCGGAACGTCTGCGTGCCAAGGCGGAAGGTGTCGCCGGGCTTGAGGGAGAGGCGGTCGATCAGGACGGGGTCCATGATCGCGCCGGGGAGGCCATCGGTGTCGGCGAGGGCCTGGGCCACGGGGATCGGCGGGTCAAGCCGGGCGGTGCCGGTGAGGGGCCAGGCGGTGTCGACGGCCTTGATCTGGGTGAGGGCCTGGTCGCCGTCGATCAGGGCCATGGAGCGGAAGTCGTAGACCTCGGAGACGTTTGACGCGGTCCGGTCCATCCAGGCGCGTTCGTCGGCGTCGGCGGGGCGATAGGTGAAGCGCATTTCGGCATCGCCGCCCAGGATGACGGCACCCTGGTCGGACAGGCCCTGCTGGATGCCGGTGCGGAGCGTGCCGACGGCAGCGATGGCGGCGACACCGAGGGCGAGGCAGGCGAGGAAGACGCGGAAGCCCTTGAGGCCGCCGCGAAGCTCGCGCCGGGCGATGGTGAGGGCCAGCGACTTGCGGCGTCTCATTCGGCGGCTTTCGCGAGCGGTTCCGGGGCGAGAAGGCCGTCGGCAAGACGGATGATCCGGTCGCAGCGGGCGGCAAGTTCGGGGGCATGGGTGACGAGGACCAGCGTGGCACCGTGGCGGTCGCGGAGGCCGAAGAGCAGGTCCATGATCGCCTGGCCGTTGACGCCGTCGAGGTTGCCGGTCGGCTCATCCGCCAGAAGGATCGCGGGGCGCGGGGCGGCGGCGCGGGCGAGGGCGACGCGCTGCTGCTCGCCACCGGACATCTGGCTGGGGTAGTGGTGCATCCGCGCGCCAAGCCCGACGGCGGCGAGTTCGGCTTCGGCGCGGGGGAAGGCGTCCGAGGTTCCGGCCAACTCCAGAGGCAACGCGACGTTCTCCAAGGCGGTCATCGTCGGAATCAGGTGGAAGCTTTGGAAGACAATCCCCATATTCCCCCGGCGGAAGCGGGCGAGCGCGTCCTCGTTCATCGCGGTCAGGTCCTGCCCCAGGGCAAGCACCTGCCCGCCGGTGGCACGCTCCAGCCCGCCCATGAGCATGAGGAGCGATGACTTGCCCGACCCCGATGGCCCGACAAGCCCGACTGTTTCGCCCTTGTGGACCTGCAGGCTGATGCCTTTCAGGATATCGACCGGGCCGGCATTGCCCGCAAGGGTCAGGCGCGCGTCCGTCAAGGCAAGAACGGGCAGCGCGAGGATGGCGTCGGTCATGTGGCGGTTCCTTGGGGCTGTCCGGTCAAAGGGATATGGCGCGATGCGGGGGGTCCGCAATGGGCTTCTGGTCACGTTGTTGACGGCAGGCGCGGCGGCGGCAGAGCCGGTGACGGTGGTGGCGCTGGGTGACAGCCTGACGGCGGGCTATGGGTTGAGCGACCAGTCGCAGGGCTTTGTCCCGGTGCTGGAAGCGTGGCTGAAAGCCAGGGGTCATGAGGTGGTGGTGCAGAACGCGGGCGTGTCGGGGGACACAACGGCGGGGGGCCTTGCGCGCGTCGCTTGGGCGCTGGGGCCGGATGCGGATGCGCTGATCGTGACGCTGGGGGGCAACGACCTGTTGCGGGGACTTGATCCGGCGGGGTCGAAGGCGAACCTCGACGGCATCCTGAAGGAAGCTGCGGCGCGGCAGCTGCCGGTCCTTCTGGTGGCGATGAAGGCGCCGGGGAATTTCGGGCCGGAGTACAAGGCGGCTTTCGACGGGATGTATGGCGAACTGGCGGCGACCTACGGGACTTTGCTGGCCGAGGATTTCTTCGCGGGGCTGAGGGCGGCGGGCGCGGATCCCGGCGATCCTGCCTCGATGGCGGCGTTCCTGCAGGCGGATGGGCTGCATCCGAACCCCGAGGGCGTGCAGCTGATCGTCGAGGGGCTGGGACCGAAGGTGGAGGAATTGCTGGCCAAGGTCGGGCCATGACCTGACAGACCTGGAAATTCCACGAAAATTCCGTGGCTTGCGGTTCTAGACGTTCAGGATCAGGTCGAGACCGTGGCGGGAGAGGCGTTCGATGCCGTCCGCCTTGACCAGAACAGAATGGCCCAGCGTCATCGCTGTGCTTGTGTCGCTGTCCATCAGGATCATGTGCAGGAAGAAGACCTGGCCTTCCTGCATGATCAGGGGATTGCCCTGGTAGAACATCGGGAAGTCGACCCAGATCGGGTTGTAGACCGCGCCCATGCCGTAGCCGCAGGCTTTCAGGCGGGCATGCGACAGACCGCGGGCGTCGAAGACGCGGGCATGGGCGTCATAGACATCGCCCATCGGGCGACCGGGGCGGATGGCGGCTTCGCAGGCTTCCAGCGCCTCGACAGCGGCTTCGTGCATGTGGCGGTGGTGGTCGGAGGCCTGGCCCACGAGGACGGTCCGCATCATCGCGGCATGGTAGCGGGCATAGGCGCCGGACCATTCCAGCGTGAGCTGGTCGGTGGATGACAGGTGCCGACGGCCGGAATAGTAGCGGCAAAGCAGAGCGCCGGGGCCGGAACCGAGGATGAACTCGTTGCCCGCGTAATCACCGCCGCCCCTGAAGACGGCGCCTTGCATGGCGGCGAGGATGTCGCCCTCGAAGGCGCCGGGGCGGGCGAGTTGGATAGCTTGGTCCAAAGCATCGTCCGACAGCGCGGCGGCACGGCGGTGCATGTCGATCTCGGCGGGGGATTTGACGCGACGAAGGGCACGGATCAGATCGGAGGCGTCGATCAGGCCGGGAATCGCTGTATGAAGCGCGCGGCCAGTGCGGTCGGTGAGGCCGACAGTATCGGATTCATAGCCGATGGGCCCGTGGACACCGAGGTCTGAAAGCAGGTTCGCGAGGTCACGCGCCGGGCTGGAACCCTCGATGTCCTGCCAGATGTGGATTTCGTCGGTGCCGAGGGTGGAGGTGTATTGGGCCTGCCGCAGGTCGGGGGTGCGGGTGAGAAGGTGGAGATCGCCCCGCGCGGTCAGGACCATGCACTGAAACATGGCGAAGCCGAAGGTGTCATAGCCGGAAATCCAGAACTGGCTTTCGGGGGCGAACATCAAAAGCGCGCCGAGGCCCTGGGCATGCAGGGCAGCGCGGGCTTTCTCGCGGCGGGTGGCATATTCGGAGGGGGTGAAATGCAATGGCATGGCGGCAGGAAAGCCTGTGCTGCGGCTTCGGTCAAGTGTTGCATCCGGGCGCGGGGCGGGTCACGAATTGCGGGATGGAGGGACCTATGGCCTGGGAATTCTGGATCGACCGCGGCGGCACGTTCACGGACGTGGTGGGGCGGGACGGCGGCGGTCGGCTGGTGACAGTGAAGCTTCTGTCCGAGAACCCGGAACGCTACCCGGATGCGGCGGTGCAGGGCATCCGGGACTGCCTGGGCCTGCGGGACGGCGAGCCGATCCCGGACGGGGTGATCGCTGCGGTGAAGATGGGCACGACCGTGGCGACCAACGCGCTGCTGGAGCGGAAGGGCGAGAGGGTTGCGCTGCTGATCACCGAAGGGTTTGGCGATCTGCTGCGGATCGGAACGCAGGCGCGGCCCGCCCTGTTCGACCTGAACATCCGGCGACCGGATCTTTTATATGAACGGGTGTTCGAAATTCCGGGACGGCTGGATGCCGATGGGGTGGAGGTGCGGCCCCTGGACGCGAGGGCGGTGGCCTTGGCTCTGGCGCAGGCGCGGGCCGAGGGGATTGTGGCGGTGGCGGTGGCGCTGATGCATGGGCATGTGAACCCGGCGCATGAGGCGCAGGTGGGGATACTGGCGCGGGAGGCGGGGTTCACGCAGATTTCGCTGTCGCATCAAGTCTCTCGCCTGGCCAAGCTGGTGCCGCGCGGGGATACGACGGTGGTCGATGCCTATCTCTCGCCGATCCTGCGGCGCTATGTGGCGCAGGTCGAAGGGGCGCTGGACATGGGGCGGGCGACGGGGCGGCTGCTGTTCATGCAGTCGAACGGGGGCTTGACCGAGGC
>JAGPEG010000223.1 GCA_018057165.1 Tabrizicola sp. | reverse complement strand
GCCCAGATCACGGCGGGGGGCCGCAATACCTCAACCGCTCGGCACTTGCGATGCCGTCGGTCGCGCTGACCAATGCTGCGCTCGAAACGGTTCAGATGGCGGGTCTGGTGACACGGATGCAAGTCACGGCACTGGAGGCCCTGTCGTCAGGACGGCTGGAACCCCTGCAGGCCCTTGGCCTGATGGATGCACGGATAGGCACCATCCTGCGCGCCGTGCAGACCTATCTGCAGGAACTCTCCGAGGCAGAGCTGTCGGACGCCCAGTCGCGCCGCGCCCGTGACATCCTGATCTATGCCAGCAACCTGGAACATGCGGGCGACCTGATAAAGCTGAACCTCGCCGACCGGGTGCGTCGCAAGGTGCGTCAGAAGATCGACCTGCCACCCGAAGAACTGGCCGCCATTTCCCGGCTGTCCGGGATCATCGAAACCTCGTTGCAGCTTATCCCGGGGGCGGTCGCCTCGGATGACGTGGGGGCGGCAACCCAGCTTGCCTCGCAAAAGGATACTTTCCGCCGTAGCGAGGAGACCGAGGCCGAAGCGCATCTGGGTCGCGACGGCGCGTCGCGCAACCCTCGGGTCAGCGCGCTTTTCCTCGACATCGTGCGCGATCTGCACGGCATCAATTCCCGCATCGCCGCGGCCGGCTATCCGCGCGTACTGGGCGCAGGAATGATGCGTGAGACAAGGCTGATTGCGGCCGAGGAATGAGACCCGGAAGCGTTTCCTTCCGCAGGACCTGTGAACGATCTCTTTCAAGAGGGTAGCGCGCCCATCCAACCGGCAGTCAAGGACCGGGTTCGGTTGATCGCGGCCCAAAGCTGTCAACAGGCGCAGCACCCTTGCCGCAATGCGGCCCTTCGCAAGCAGGCAAGCTTGCGGCCATATGTCCTGTCGCATACGCGAGCCATCTTGGCGACTTCGAAGACGGCTTTTCTGCGAAGATCACTTGCAGCAGAACAGGATCAAGCATGATTTTGGGAATCAAGGATGGCACCTGACAACTTTGCCCGCAATCTCAGACTGCTCGTCTCCTATGGCGGCACTGTCACCAGCGTGAGCCAACGCTTGCAGATCAACCGCCAGCAGTTCCATCGCTATCTGACGGGTGACGCCAGACCGACCGTCGGTCGAATGCAGCGCCTGTGCGATTTCTTTGGCGTCGAAGAGTCCGAGATCCTCATGGACCATGCGCAATTCCGGGAGATCATCGCGATACGCAAGCAGAGCACCTTGCCGCTTGATCCGCTTGGCGCCTTCGTGACGAATCTTCACCGCATAAACCCTCGGGCCCAGAGGCAGATGGAGCCGTATCTCGGCTTCTACTACACCTATTTCCGCCCGACCGAGTTTCCGGACATGGTTCTGCGCTCGCTTGCAAGCGTGTTCAGTCGCGGGGGCTTCACCTATTGCAAGACCATCGAAAACTACTCCGCGATTAAGCGACGCTCGCGCAAAGTGCTGAAATATACCGGGCTTCTCTATCATACCGGGGAACGCATCATCGTGCATGAACGTGAAGCCTATGTCGGTCAGATGATGTGGACCACGGTGCTGATCCCGTCGCAGCCCGATCAGGTGGCGGTCCTGTCGGGGCTGACCCTCGGGGTCAGCTCCGGGATGGCCCGCGACATCGCCTGTTACCGGGTGATCTGGGAATCGCTGGGAAGCCCGATTGATGTACGTTCCGCCCTCGCGGGTGTCGGTCTTTACGACATCAACAGCCCGGTCATTCCGCGCGATATCCGGGCGGCGATCTCGAATGACGTTGCCCCGGATGAAGGCGGTTTCGTTGCCCGCTCCTGGGTCAATGCGTCGGAGTGAAGGGTGCCGCTGGAAACGGTCCGCGCAGCGCCTCGGCTTCGGCCAGCGCCGCAAGCAGCAGATCGTCCCGACCAAAGCCCGCAAAGGCCAGGGCCCCGACGGGCAGGCCATCGGCGGATAGCCCCATCGGCAGGGTGGCGACGGGAAACCCGGTGATGTTGGCCAGCATGTTGAAGGGTGCATAGCTTGGCCAATCCGGCCTGACCGTCCGCCCCCCGATCATGATGGGTGGCTGGCGCAGGGGGAAGGCAGGGCAAGCCGTTGCCGGCAGGATGAAGATATCCCGGCCAGCCATGAAATCCCGCATCCGGGACGTCGTTTCGACCGATACGGCGCGGGCAGCAGCAATGTCGTCCGCAGTCGCCGCTTGCCCCGCGACCATCATCGCGCAGGTCTCGGGGGCCAGCAGATCGGGGTGGCTCGCCAGAAGGGCTCCGCGTGCCCGGTATTCCTCGACCGCGCCCAAAAGATCATGCGCCGGCCCCGGATCGCGAATGTCGGGCCAGGCCTCCTCGACGTGATGCCCCGCCGACTGGAACAGAAGTGCCAGCGATTCCGCCGCCGCCGCGCAATCGGGATCGACGGGCAGGCCCGCCACCGATCCTGCCCAGGCGATGCGCAAGCGTCCGGGGCGCGGCGCTGTCGGCCCGAAGACCCCGGACAACGGATCGCACGGGTCCGCTCCGGCACTGGCCGCCAGCATCAGGACCAGGTCATGAACGGTGCGCGCCATCGGGCCCACGTCGGAATAGGGCTGCCAGTCCTCGGGGTCGGGCCAGACCGGAATCCGGCGATGGCTGGGCTTGAGGCCGACCAGACCGCAGAAGGCCGCAGGCGCCGTGATCGAGCCTGCGGTGTCAGAGCCGGTCGCCAGCGGCACCATGCCCGCCGCCAGCGCAGTCGCCGAGCCGCCCGACGACCCGCCCGGCGTCCGGTTGGTGTCCCACGGGTTGCAGGTGTCGGGGCCAAGCCGGTTGTGGGTTTCCCCAAGCAGGGTGAATTCCGGCGTGTTGGTCTTGCCGACGATGATCGCACCCGCAGACCGCAGCCTTGCAACGTGAAGCGAATCCCGCAGCGCGACCCTTTGCCGGAAGACCAGCGATCCGGCGGTAAACCCCATCCCGGCCACGGGTTCGGCATCCTTGACGGCCAGCGGGATGCCGAACAGTGCCGGGGGTGGATGACCGGCCTTCAGCCGCCGCTGGGCATCCGACGCCTCGCGCAGGGCCGTTTCGGGGCTGGTGGATAGGAAGGCGTGCAACTGCCCGTCCTGCGCCGCGATGGCGTCCAGCGCGGCGCTGACCAGCTCCGGCACCGATATCTCGCCGCGCAGCAACAACCGCCGCAGCTCGGTCGCCGAAAGACTGGCAAGCCCCTGTGGCCGGATCGGTCTGGTATCGGAGGCCACCGTTCAGACCTGACCGAGATGGCGGCGCAGCCGCGTGCTGGCATGGGACACCAGCCGGTCCAAAAGGATCGAGAGCAGAGAAATCGCGCTACCTGCAATCAAGCCTTCGCCGACCTTTGCCTTGCTGACGGCAACCAGCGCCTCTTGCTCCAGCCCACGGGTGCCGACAAGCGAGGTGATCACCAGCATGCTGAAGGCCATCAGGATGGTCTGGCTGACCCCAAGCAGGATCTCGGGCAGGGCCTGCGGGATCTGGACGAAGGCAAGCCGCTGGCGCGGCGAACAACCCGCCATGTCGGCGGCCTCGATCAGCGAACCTGGCACATGGGCGATGCCGTCCTTGGTATAGCGGATCATCACCGGCAGCGCGTAAAGGACGATTGCAATCAGGGCCGGGAAATCGCCCAGCCCGAACAGCATGACGACCGGGATCAGATAGACGAAGGTCGGCAGGGTTTGCAGCGTGTCAATGATCAGCGTCACCGGGCGGTCCAGCCACGGCCACAGCCCTGCAGCGATCCCGACCGGAAATCCCAGCAGCATGGCAATCAGCGTCGAGACCAGCACGAGGTAAAGCGAGATCATCGCCTGATCCCAGTAGCCGGTCAGAAGGACGAAGCCCAGGATCGCCACGGCAACCGCCGCCAGCCGCAGCCCTTGCAGCGCATAGGCCCCCAGCGCGCAGGCCAGAACGATCACCAGCCAGGGCAAGGCCAGCAG
>JAGPEG010000222.1 GCA_018057165.1 Tabrizicola sp. | reverse complement strand
GAACACGCCCGACTGGAAATCGGGGTCCACACCGGCCAGCACGAGGCCGTTGTTCAGGATCAGAAGCAGGAACACGCCCAGCACCGAGCGCAGCACGCCACCCTCTCCGCCGCCAAGCGCCGTGCCGGCGATCACCGCCGCAGGGATGACGGTGAACAGCTGGCCGAAGCCGATGTCAGGAGAGCCCGAGCCCAGTTGCATGGTGGCCAGGATCCCGGCAAGCGCGCTGAGGCATCCGGCAATGGCGAAAGCCGCGATCTTGATCCGGTCCACCGACATGCCACTGGCACGGGCGATGTTTTCGTTGTTGCCCACCGCCAGCACACCACGGCCAAAGGCAAGGTAATTCGAAATCAGCACACCCGCCACGATCACCACCGCCGCCAGCCAGAAGGCATTCGGCAGGCCCAGCGTCAGGCGGCTTGGCCAGCGGGCCAGCGCCTCGTTCGTGATGGTGGGCAGCATGTCGTTGCCGTAAAGCAGGATCGCGATGCCAAGGCCCACGTACCAGGTGCCCAGCGTGACCACGAAGGACGGCACCTTCAGCTTGGCATGGACAAGGCCCGACACAAGGCCGATCCCCAGCCCCAGCCCGATGGCAACAACCCAGGCCCAGGCGCCGATGTCGGTATCCTGCCGCGTGTTGGCCGACAGCAGGATCCACGCCATGCCGGCCGCGCCCATGATGCCTTCGACCGACAGGTCGATCGACCCCATCTGGATCACCAGCGTCGCACCGACCACCACGATCAGCGGGACCGAGGCCTGGTAAAGGACGTTCTGCAGGTTCTCGATGCTGCCGAACCGCGGATTCAGGATCGAGAAGATCACGACCAGAACCAGCGTCGCGACGATCAGCCCGGTCGGGCCCTTGATGCTTTTCAGTAGTCCGGCATTCATTGTGGGTCTCCCGGTCTGGGTCCGCAGGCAAGCTGTGCGGATGGCCGGGGATCGCGCCCCGGCCACCCGTCTGGTTCCGATTACTGCGTCGGCAGGACTTCCGGGCCCGCACCGACCAGCGGCACCGGCTCGGTCGCCCAGGGGCCGGTTTCCATCAGCTTGACGACAAAGGCATCGGCCGCGCCGGGCGCGTCGTACTGCAGGTACTGCTCATAGTTCTGCGGGGTGACGCAGCTCAGCTTGAACAGGCTCTCGCGCTTGTCGTCCGGCAGGTCGCCGGGGACGATCTGGCCCGAAGCCGCCAGATAGGCGGTGTACAGCCCGATGGCCGAGGCCATGTAGCCGCGGTGGAAGGTCTCGCCCACGATGGCGTTGTTGCCACGGCCCGAGATGATGTCTTCCAGCGTCTTGGGGTACAGGCCATCCGAGGTGAACTTGACCGTGTCCAGCATGCCCGCGTTTTCAAACGACTGCATCGCGCCGATCTGCATGCCGTCATCGGCCGACCACACGCCGTTGATCTGGTCGCCGTACTTGACGATCAGGTCCTGCGCGTTCTTGGCACCCAGCTGCGGATCCCAGTTCGAGGGGCGCTCGTCCAGGATGGTGATGCCGGGATAGTTCTCGGCGATCTCGGCACGGAAGCCGGCTACGCGGGTCTGGCTGGTGGTGCTGTCCGGCACGCCCGGCAGCAGCACGACATTGCCCTTGCCACCCAGGGCATCGGCCAGCGCCTGCGCGCCACAACGGCCCGATTCAACGCCCGGATGCTTCTGGAACGCCACGAAGTGGTCGCCCACGTCCTGCGGCTTGAACTCGTCGGGCTTGTTCCACCAGATCGAGACATAGCCGCCCGCGCGGCCCACCGCATCGACGATGGTCGGCGCGTCCGAGCTGGCGACGGTGTTCACGAACATGATCGGCTTCTTGCCCGAGGCCAGGATCGCCAGGATGTTCGAGATCGAGGTCTGCGACGAGCCGTTGGAGTTCACGATCTCCAGCGGGATGCCCAGGGCCTTGGACATCGCCTCGGCGCCCTCGATGTTCGAGATCATGTAGGGGTTGGTGGTGTTGATCACCGATGCGACCAGCACCCACTCCTCGGCGTTGAACCCCTCGGGATGGGTCACTTCGGCGACGCTGGCGGTCGGGGCAAAGCCCGCAACGCCGGCAGCGGCGGCCGCGACGGCCAGGGCGCCGAACTGGCGGCGGGTCATCCGGAACAGCCGGATAGCCATGTTTCCTTCGGTCATGTCTTGCATTCTCTCCTCCGTTGATTTCGTCGTTGGTTTCACTTGCGCAGCGTTGCGAAGAACGTGCGCACGTCGTCGACAAACAGGTGCGGCACCTCCAGCGGGGCAAAGTGGCCGCCGTCGTTGTGGACGCGATACTGCTTGAGATTGAAGTACTTGGAGGTCCAGGTCATCGGCGGCTTGTAGATCTCGCCGGGGAAGACCGAGACAGCGGTCGGGGCGCCGACAACCGGGAACCGGTTGTGGCTGGGGGTCCAGGGATTGCCGCGGCATTCCCAGTAGTAGCGCGAAGAGGTGCCGCCGGTGTTGGTCAGGAAGTAGACGGCGGCGGTGGTGATCAGGTCTTCCTTGGGCCAGACCTTCTCGAACGGTCCGGTGCCCACGCCGCGTTCGGCCAGGCCCCAGAAGTACCGCTTTTCGGTGATCCAGGCTAGTTGCCCCGCCGGGCTGTCGGCAAAGAGTGCGCCCAGCGTCTGCGGCTTGGTCAGCTGGATCTCGCCATAGCCGCTTTCCTGCTGCACGAACAGCTTGCCGCGCTCGAACCAGCCTTCCTCTCCCGCGCCGTACTCGCTTTCGGCGGGCAGGCCCAGGATCGGATCGAACTTCACGCCCGGCGGCTGGTCGGGGTGCGCAGGCAGATAGTGGCTCATCTGCGCGGCAAAGTGCGTGTAGACGCCGATGACGTCGCTTTCGTACTTGTGGCCGTGCTGCTGCGCCACCAGCGCGCCCCAGTCGCCGCCCGCCGTGGCATACTTTTCGTAGCCCAGAACGTCCTTCATCAGGGTGTTCTCAAGGTCGGCGGTCTTGTGGAAGTTCCAGCCCGTGGTCGTCAGCGGCGAGGAAAAGCCGTAGCCGGGCAGCGAGATCAGGACGACATCAAAGCTGTCTTCGGCCTTGCCGCCATGTGCCACCGGGTCGGTCAGCGGACCGATCACCTTGCGCAGGTCCCAGAACGTCCAGGGCCAGCCGTGGTGGATCAGCAGCGGCATCGGGTTCGGCCCCTTGCCCTTCACATGGATGAAGTGCAGCGGCACGCCCATCAGGTCGACCTTGAACTGCGGCAATTCGTTCATCCGCCGCTCGACGTCGCGCCAGTCGTAGTCGTTGATCCAGTAGTTCACCAACTCGCGGTGGTAGGCGGTGTTGTAGCCGTACTTCCAGTCGTCGTTGGCAAAGTCGGCCGGAAAGCGGGTGCGCTTCAGGCGGTCCATCATGTCGGCCAGGTCGGCCTCGGGAATGGCGATCTTGTAGGGCTTCACGTCATACGCGGTTGCCATGGTGGTTCTCCTCCCTCGTGGCAAATCTTCTTCGTTTGCCCGGGGCGTGCGGGCAGCAGGTCAGGTCTTCGGGGGGTGTGGGACGTCAGCTCTTCAGGCTGCGCATCACATCCTTGATCAGCGGCCAGACGCGGGCCACCGAGGTATGGTCCATGCTTTCCTTGGGGGAATGCAGGTCGAACAGGTTCGTGCCGATCCCGATCGTGTCCAGCCCGTCGATCCGTTGGGTGAACATGCCCAGCTCAAGGCTGCAGACCGACACCAGCACGTCGGGCTTGCGGCCCATCACGCGCGTGTAGCTTTCCTTGGCGATCTCCAGCATGCGCGAGCGGGGGTTCCACGGAAACTCGGGCGCATCCAGCCCGATCTGCTTGGCCCGCACGCCCGTTCCCGCCAGTTCGGCGATCTGGAACATCTGGTCCAAGAGCAGATGCTTGCGCGAGGTGACGGCGCTGGTGATGGTCGAGGTGATCTCGACCTGGTCGCCCAGCGTGCGCATGAACCCGATGTTGTTCGAGGTTTCCCAGTT
>JAGPEG010000221.1 GCA_018057165.1 Tabrizicola sp. | reverse complement strand
TTCGTCGAGGGGCTGAAGGGGCCCTTCGGTTGCCTGAACCGGGCGCGCTATGGCATTGCCTGGGGGGTGATGGGCTCGGCCGAATTCTGCATGGCGGCGGCACGGCAATGCGGTCTGGACCGCAAGCAGTTCAACAAACCCATCGCCGGGACGCAGCTGTTCCAGCTGAAGCTGGCCAACATGCTGACCGAGATTTCGCTGGGGCTTCAGGCTTCGTTGCGGGTCGGGCGGCTGCTGGACGAGGCCAATGCCGCGCCGGAGATGATCAGCATCATCAAGCGCAACAACTGCGGCAAGGCGCTGGAGGCGGCCCGCTGGGCGCGCGACATGCATGGTGGCAACGGCATCCAGGAAGATTTCCAGATCATGCGCCATATGGTGAACCTGGAGACGGTGAACACCTACGAGGGCACGCATGACGTTCATGCGCTGATCCTGGGCCGGGCAATCACCGGATTGCAGGCGTTTTTCTGATTTGGGCTTCGCGCCGGTCATGCTAACCCTTTGACCGGCGCATCCCTTGTCGGGCGGCGGAGCCTCCGGCGGGGATATTTTGGCCAGTATGAAAGCGCGAGCGCGGTGAAGATCACAGCCGTCCTGTGCGTGCGCAACGAAGGCGCGTTCCTGCTGGAGTGGCTCGCGCATCACCGGGCAGCGGGCGTCACCGATTTCCTGGTCTTTTCCAACGATTGCGACGATGGCACCGACGCGATGCTGGACCGGCTGGCGGAGCTGGGCTGGCTGGCGCATGTCCGCAATCCCGGCCCGCATGGCGAGGGGCCGCAATGGGCCGCGCTGAAGCGGGCGGACCGGCATGTGCTGGTGACGGGGGCAGACTGGCTGCTGCCGCTGGACATCGACGAGTTCGTCAATGTGCAGGTCGGCGACCGGACGCTTCCGGCGCTGCTGGCGGCGCTGCCGGAGGCGACGGCGATCACGCTGACCTGGCGGCTGTTCGGCAATGCGGGGGTCGTGCGCTATGTCGATGCCCCGGTGACGGAAAGCTTCACCCGCGCCGCGCCGCATCTGTTGCACTGGCCCTGGCGGGCGCAGCTGTTCAAGACGCTGGTGAAGAACGACGGCAGCTACGGCAAGCTGGGGGTGCATCGCCCGCGCGCGCCCGTGTCGGGGCGGATGGCGGGGCAGCACTGGTTCGATGGCTCGGGTCGCCTGCTGCCTGCTGCCTTCCACCTGGGCCGCATCTTTTCGGATGTCGGGCGCGACCCTCATGCGCTGGTGCAGTTGAACCACTATCCGCTTGGCGCGGTGGAGAGTTTCCTGCTGAAACGCGACCGGGGCCGGGCGGTTCATGCCGATGCTGGTCTGGATGTGGGCTACTGGGTCGAACGGAATTTCGACACCGAGGAGGACCGCACGATCCTTGCGCTGGACAGCCGGGCACTGCGCGCGGCCCTGCATGCCGATCCGGTGCTTGGCGCGCTGCATCGGACGGCGGTCGCTTGGCGGCAGGCACGGTTTCGTCAGTTGATGCAGGAGGATGCCTGGCGCAGCCTCTATGGCCAGCTCTTGATGGCCGGGCCGACTCGGGTGCTGGAGCGGGACGAGGCCGAGGCGGTCTGGAAGCCTTATGTCGGCCGATCCTGACGCTTGGGTCCGGGACTGCGGCATTGCAACCCTTGGTTGTTCACTCGCCGGAATGGTGCCGCGTTGTGACCGCAAGAGCTGAATCCAGAGCAAATGTTTCCACTGCAAGGCCTTGTGGTGGCCGCATTCTCTCGCCAGAGTCCGGGGAACCGAGCCATGCCCAAGACCGAACCGATCGCCATGACGAACCCCGCTCCGCCGCCAGACTGGCAGCGCCCGATGCTGAAGATCGCAGAGGGGGATGGCGACTTCCTGCCCCTGGGGGACAAGCATTACGCCTTCTTCGCCGAGGAACGGCCGCAGCTTCTGGTGACCTTCGAGGATGCGGCGGCCCTGCGCGAGCGCGAGGACAAGCTGCCGGAGCATTTCACGCTGGCGCAGAACCGGGGCTGGTCGATCCTGACCATCCTCGCCGAGGGCGAGACCTGGTGGCGCGACCCGGCGGTGTTCCGCTATTTCGACCGGCTGGCGGATGACGGGTTCCTGGAGGATTTCGACCGGGTGGTGTTCTACGGCGCGGGGGCTGCGGGCTATGCGGCGGCGGCCTATTCGATCACCGCGCCGCAGGCGGAACTGGTGCTGATCGCGCCGCGCGCCACGCTGGACCCTGCCCTTGCAGGCTGGGACGAACGGCACCGGATCGCCCGGCGGATCAACTTCCGCGGGCGCTACGGCTATGCGCCGGACATGACGGAAAGTGCGTCGAAGGTCTGGCTGATCCATGACCCGCTGCACCAGCCGGACGCGATGCATGCGGCCCTGTTCCAGCGGCCCTGGGTCGTGCCGCTCAACGCCCGCTACACCGGCGAGGGGACCGAGGACACTTTGCGCGAGATGAAGGTGCTGGACCGTATCCTGGAAGCGGCGATGGAGGGCAAGATGTCGGCCGAGCGTTTCTCCTGGCTCTGGCGCGGGCGGCGGTCGAACGGCAGCTATCTTGGCGCGGTGCTGGCGGCGGCGCGGCTGTCGGGGCATCCGCAGCGCGAGATCATGATCTGCCGGTCGGTCACGACGCGGCTGAACGCGCCGCGCTTTGCCCGCCGCCTGGCGGAACTGACCGGCGCGGCGGTCTAGTTGCCGTAGCTGTCGACCAGCCCGTTCAGCTGCGTGGTGCGGTCCTCGGTCAGCTGGCGCATGCAGCCATAGACCAGCAGGGGTTCGGCGCTGCCGCCTTTCATCGCGTAGCCTTCGACTTCGCAGGCCTTGTCGCGGAAGGTGATCCAGGCACGTTGCGCTTCCTTCAGCGCCTCTGCCCCGCCCTTTTCGGCATCGGGCAGAACGGCGTCCCAGCCCTTCAGCAGGGTCATCGCGCGCTTGTAGGCCATGTTCAGATCGGCATCCGCCGCTTCCCAGTCATCATAGGCGCATTGGTTCATCTCCATCTGCGTCACGGCGTTTTCGCAATCGACCTCCTGCGCGGCGGCGGGAAGGGTGAGGCAGGCGAGGACGAGGAACGGGCGGAACATCTTGAACTCCTTCATGTCCGGCGATCCTGTCGCAACCTGCCATGCGATGCCACTGGAAACAGGTTCGGGTTTGCGTTACCTGCCGAGCCATGCAAAGGATCACCCTGCCCCGCCCCGACGACTGGCACCTGCACCTGCGCGATGGCGCGATGCTGAAGGCCGTGCTGCCGGAAACCGCCCGCCATTTCGCCCGCGCGATCATCATGCCGAACCTGGTGCCGCCGGTGGTGACGCTGGCCGACGCCGTGGCCTACCGCGACCGCATCCTCGCCGCGCTGCCGGAGGGGATGGCGTTCGAGCCCTTGATGACGCTGTATCTGACCGAGGGCACCGATCCGGCGGATGTGGAACGCGCAGCGGCGACGGGGCTGGTCAAGGCGGTCAAGCTCTATCCGGCCGGCGCCACGACGAATTCGCAGTCCGGGGTGCGCGATCTGGGCAAGGTCATGCCGGTCCTGGAGGTGATGGCGCGGATCGGCCTGCCGCTTTGCACCCATGGCGAGGTGACGGACCCGCAGGTCGACATCTTCGACCGCGAGGCGGTGTTCATCGATACAGTGCTGGCGCCCCTGCGTCGTCGCCTGCCCGAGTTGCGGGTGGTGATGGAGCATATCACCACCGAGGAAGGCGTCACCTATGCCGCCGAGGGTGGCGACGGGCTGGCCGCGACGATCACCACGCATCACCTGATCATCAACCGCAACCATATCCTCGCGGGCGGGATCAAGCCGCATTACTACTGCCTGCCGGTCGCCAAGCGCGAGAAGCACCGGCTGGCCTTGCGGAAGGCGGCGACCTCGGGTTCGCCCCGGTATTTCCTGGGGACGGACAGTGCCCCGCATGTGGATGCGCTGAAGGAACATGCCTGCGGCTGTGCGGGCTGCTTCACGGCGACGAACACGATGTC
>JAGPEG010000220.1 GCA_018057165.1 Tabrizicola sp. | reverse complement strand
TGGGTCTTACGGCGATTGCGTTCGCTGTGGCGAGCCGATTGCCGAGGCCCGACTGGACACCTTGCCCTGGACCCCCCTGTGCCGGAGGTGCGCATCATGACTGCCCAAAAGATCCAACCGAAATCCGCCGATCCGCTGCGGGGCGAAGCCGATCTTTTCGCTGCCGGATTCGAATTGCAACATCAGGGGCTTGAACTCCTGCTGGCGGAAATGCGTGCGCTTGCGGTGCTGCTGCCGGGTGAGGGTCCGCGCCTGCCGAGCGATGCCGAGGTCGAGGCGGGTTTCGACAATATGCCGATCTGAACCGGGCGGCACGCGCGGCCCTTGAAAAGCGGATGGGGTTGTTTCTAACTTGGCCAGAATCCGGGCAAGGGAACGGAAATGTCCGCAGACGGGCTGATGATCGAGCTGCGGGACAGGATTCTGGTCCTGACGCTGGCCAATCCACCGCTGAACGAGCTGTCTCCGGACCTGCGGGCCGGTCTTCTGCAGGCAATCACCGAACGGGATCCGGGGTGCCGTGGCATCGTGCTGGCGGCGGAAGGCCCGAACTTTGCGGGCCATCTGCCGCTTGCGCCCGATATGGCCGCGCCCTCGCTTGCCGAGCTGTGCCGCGCGGTGGCTGATTGCCCGGTTCCGGTGGTGGTGGTGCTGAAAGGGCTGGTGATCGGCCCCGGCGCCGAGCTGGCACTGGCCGCGCGGGCACGATTGGGCGGGCCGGGGCTGAAGCTGGCCTTTGCCGAGGTGACGCTTGGCCTTTGTCCGGGTGGGGGCACGACGCAACGCCTGCCCCGCCTGATCGGGGCCGCGTCGGCGCTGCGGCTGCTGGTGTCGGGCCGGGTGGTTCCGGCCTCGGAGGCGCTGGCGCTGGGGCTGATAGACGGAATCACCGAAATGGCGCCCATCGCCTCGGCCGTGCGGCTGGCCGGGGCGCTGGCGGTGGGCGACATCCTGCGCCGGAAGGAACCGGACGCGGCGGCCTGGGTCGAGGCGGTGAGCGAGGCGCGGAGCGGGTTTGCAGCGCAAGGAACGGCGGCGCAGCGGATCGTCGATTGCGTCGAGGCGGCGCTGGTGCTGCCGCCGGAGAATGCCCAAAGCTTCGAAACCGTTGCGCGCAAGGATCTGGAACAGACCGAGGATGCCCTCGGCCTCTGCGCCGCTGCCCGGTCCGAGCGGCAGGCCCTGGCTCTGCCGCCGGTCCTGACCCGGTTGCAGGCGCTGACGGTCGACCGGATCGGTCTGGTCGGGTTGGCCCCCGATCTTGCCCGGATCGCGGTGGTGGCGCTTTCGCGCGAGTTGGCAGTGACCTGGTCCTTCCCCGACGGGCCGTCGCGCGGGGCCGGGCTGGCGGCGGTCGAGGCGGGGATCGAGGAGGGGCGGCGCGATGGTCGGCTGTCTGCCGAGCGCGCCGAGGCCATGCGCGACCGTCTCCTGATCACCGACGCGCCGCTGCCCGAGGCCGCAGTGCCGTTTCTGGTGTCGGATCATCCGCTGGCTGCGTCCGGGGATGCCACACAGCCGGGCGCGGCGCGGCTGGTCCTTGGCGGGCAGGAGGGCGGGATGGGGCTTGCCCTGTCGCTGGCCGGTCGGGTCTGCGAAGTGACGCTGCCGTCCGACTCGATACCGCTGGCGCGGGCGACGGCGCTGTCCGGGCTGCGGCGGATGGGACTTGCGCCGATCCTCGTCGACCATCGCCCGGTGATCGGGGCGCGGATGGCGGACGCCGGACGAACGGCGCTGGCCTGGATGGTGGCGCGCGGCGTGCCGCAGCGGATGATCGCCGCTGCGCTGAAGGATTTTGGCGTCGAGCTGCCCGATCCGGTGTCGATCACAGTGCCGGCGATCCTGCGCGCGATGCCCGCCGGCGAGATCCTGAACCGCTGGCTTTCGGCCCTGGCCAATGAGGGCGCGCGGCTCCTGGACGAGGGAATTGCCCGGCGGCCTTCGGATGTCGATTGCCTGATGGTGGCGGGATACAACTTTCCGCGTCGCCGTGGCGGGCCGATGCACCAGGCGGACCGGCGCGGGCTGATGGTCCTGCGCCATGACCTGCGTGCCTGGGGCGCAGAGGCCGCGCTCTGGAGCCCGGCGCCGCTGATCGACCGGCTGATCCGCGATGGCCAGAGCCTTGCGACGCTGGACGGCTGACCTGCGCCTCAGCCGAGCAGGATGCCGGTGACGACCGCCGCCAGCCCCAGTGCCGACAGCGCCACGGCGGCAAGATTGATCACGACGACGCTTTGCAGCTCGGCCCGCATTGCGGCATCGTCAAGCCCGGCGCGCTTGGCGCGGGCCGCGCGCAGGATGCAGTAGACCAGCCCAATCAGCCCGACCAGCGTCAGTGCCGCACCTGCCCAGATCAAGACCTGCATCGCCGTTCCCCCGTTCCGCCTCTCGGTCCAGCTAGCCGGTCCTGGCCCGTCATGCAAGCAAACCACCGCGCCTGACCCGCGCCGGTGCCGATCACGCCTTGAACCCGGTCCCCGCGACAGGGTAGGAACCCGCGACCGAGCTTTACCAGAGGACCGCCATGGCCGACGCGACCGATCCCTATGCCGTCACTGCCGACGAGCTGCGCCAGTTCATCGAACGCTTCGAACAGCTCGAGTCCGAAAAGAAGGATGTCGCCGAACAGCAGAAAGAGCTGATGGCCGAGGCCAAGGGCCGTGGCTATGACACCAGGGTCATGCGCAAGGTCATCGCGCTGCGCAAGCGCAAGCCCGACGAGATCGCCGAGGAAGAAGCCGTGCTTGAACTTTACAAGGCCGCCCTTGGAATGAGCTGATCAGGGCTCGATCAGGGTCACGCCCGGCATCTCGGCGATGCGCCCGACATCGGCCAGGTAGGACTGGGTCAGGTGCCCGACCAGATCTTCGGTCCAGCCGGGGGCCTTGATCTCTGTCGCAAGCTGGTCCGGGCGCCCGAACTTTTCCAGGAAGGCCGTGACGATCCTCCGCCGCTGCAGGACCGATTGCGGCGGATGCTCGGTGCAATAGGCGTGAAACCGGGCAAGGCCCGCTTCTGTCAGCAACTGCGCCAGAAGCTCGTCGGACTCCTCCAGCACCAGGTCCGGATCATGCCCCGCCACGGCCTGCAACACTTCTGTCCAGATCAGCGGGGTGTCCTCATCGCACCAGACCGTCAGCGGAATGCCGGGATTCTCGGCCTTGATCTGGCGGATGGTGTCGGACCAGCGCAGCGTCACCGGATCGACGTTGCGCAAGATGTCCTCGTGACCTTTGGTCTGCGCGCGGTCGCGCAGGTCAGGCAGAAAGGTCGCGGGATTGCGCAGCCCGAGGTGGAACTCGGCTTCAAGGTCGGGAAAGACCTGGGTAAAGGCGCGCAGGCGCTGGCCGCCATTGCCGTAAAGCATTTCGCCCACCGCATAGGCCGGGAAGCTGAGGAAGCTGGTCCAGGACAGGATCAGCCGGTCGGCCGCGTCCTCGTCCATGATCTGATCCAGGATCATCGCCTGGGTGTCCTGCGAGGCGGCGGCCCCGCGCAACTGGGTGGCGGTATCGCGCAGAAGCTTGCGATACCGGGTGGGAGAGGGCACGACGATGCCCGATTCGGCCAGCGGTGCGCGGTTCTTCAGCAGGCAGCGGACCAGCCGGTCCTCGTCGGTGCAGTGGGCACCCAGGTGGTAGACGATGCGCATCTGGCCTGACTTCAAGGGCTCGGGCGTCCCGGACCCGGCTGCGCGACTATACGGGCTTTTCTGGACAGTTAAACCGCTTTCCTGTAACGGGGAATCCGATATGTCCGACCGTTTCACTCAACTGCCCCGGCGCCGCTATTTTCCCCGGCCCGACCTCTGGACCCTCGGCGCCGTGCTGATCGCGGTGGTGGTGCTGGCACCGATCCTGTCGATCACCTGGATCGCGCTGAACCCGACGGAAAACATCTGGCCGCATCTCATGGCGACGGTCCTGCCGCGCTATCTGGGCACGACGCTGGCGTTGATGGCCGGAGTGGCGGTCCTGTCGGCCGC
>JAGPEG010000219.1 GCA_018057165.1 Tabrizicola sp. | reverse complement strand
GGATCATGGAGATGGCCGACCTGATCCTGGTCAACAAGGCCGATGGCGAGTTGAAAGCGGCCGCGCTACGCACCGTGGCCGACTATTCCGGTGCCTTGCACCTCTTGCGCCGCCGCCCGCAGGACCCGGCGGGCTTCCCCAGGGCGCTTCCCGTCTCGGCGCTGGAGGCCGAAGGCCTGGCCCAAGCCTGGACGGACATGCAAGGCCTGATCCGGTGGCGCAAGGAAACCGGCCACTGGACCCGCGCCCGCGCCCTCCAGGCCCGCCACTGGTTCGAGGAAGAGGTGCGCCAGGGCCTTCTGGCCGCGCTGTCGCGGGAACCGCAGAAGGGTCTGATGGCAAGCCTTGGCGAGCGCGTGGCCAGGGGCGATCTTTCGCCCGAAACCGCCGCAGCCGACATGCTTCGCCTGCTTGGCCGCCCGGCGTGACCGCACCCGAGCGGGTTTTCGGCGGCGATCTTCTTCACGCCCGGCTCAGGTTGCCCTCCCGGCACGGGGTTCCTGTCCCCGGCGCCTTCGACGACTGCGGCTCTGTCCGGCGCGACCTTACCGGGTGAAGATCAACGCCAGCCCCGCCACCGCCAGGGCGGCCCCCGCCCAGCTGGTGACACTGGGCCGCTGGCCGGTCCGCAGCCACAGCAACGGCAGGATGATCACCGGCGAGGTCGCCGACAGCGTGGCGATGATCCCGGTCTGCGAGCCCTGCAACGCATAAAGAAACAGCGTCATCCCCAGCAAAAGCCCGATCAGCGCCGTCAGCCCGGTCAGCGCCAGCACCTTCCTGGTCACGGCGCGCGGGCGCATCGGGGCGAAGGGCAGGGTTGCCACCACGCCCATTGCCAGCCCCGAAGCCCCCACCCGGATCAGAGACCCGACATAGGGGTCAAGACCCCCCGCCATGTAGGGCCGTGCGATCAGCGCCCCCGTCGCCTGACCCAGAGCCGCGCCCAGACCGAAGAGCACCCCGATCCCAAGCCCGCCCCAGACCTGCTCCAGCCGGTGCGCCCCCGATGCAGGCCGCCCCATGATCGCCAGCGCCACACCCGCGACTGTCAGCGTGATCCCGGCCCAGGCCTGGCCTACCAGAGCTTCGTCCAGCACCAGCCAGCCCAGCACCGCCGCCATCGGCGCATTCAGCGCGAAGACCGCCCCCGCGCGCCGTGGCCCCAACCGCCCGACCGCCGCAAAGTTCAGCGTGTCGCCCAGAAGGATCCCCAGAACTCCCGACACCGCCAGCACCGCCACCCCCTGCCATCCCGGCAGGGCGAGCGCACCCGAAGCCAGGATCACCGCCGCCAGGATCAGCGTGACAAAGATCTGTCGCAGCAGGTTGAAATGAAACGCCCCCAGCGCCCGGATCGCATCGGAGGCGATGATGCCGGTTGTGGCCCAGCAGGTTGCGGTCCCCAGCGCCGCGAGTTCATGGATCGGAAATGCCATGTCTTCTCCCCAATCAGGACAGGTTGCACGCGGCTCTTGCTGCCGCAAGTCTGCCATGCCCGATCCTGCGGGATGAATGGTTCGGCGTTGCCCGAACCGTTCCGGCTGGACGGATGCCCGGCTCTGCGCGATGATCCCCCGATGACCGAAAGCCCCAACATCGCCGCGTTTGCCGCACCGCTCGCCGATCCCGTCCGGGCCCGCATGATGTGCCTCATGATGGATGGTCGCGCCCGCACCGTGACCGAACTGGGCGCCACCACCGGCCTTGCCAAGGCCAGCGCCTCGGAACAGGTCAGCACACTTGTCGACGCGGGCTTCCTGCTGGCCGAACGCTGGGGTCGGCACAAATACCTTACTCTGGCCGGTCCCGAGATCGCACATCTGGTCGAAACGATGATGGTTCTTGCCGGTCAGTCCCCGGCTTCTGGCCCAAGCCGCAGCCGCCCGCTTGGCCCGCGCGACCCCGCTCTCCGGGAAGCGCGGCTGTGCTACAACCATCTTGCCGGGTCCCTTGGTGTCCGGCTTTACCAAAGCCTTTCGGCCCGCGGGTTTCTTGCCCATGCCTCGGGCGGGCTGACCCTCACCGCAGCGGGCCGCCTTTTCTGCCTCGACTTTGGCCTGGCCGAGGCCGAGATCGCCCCCGTCTCTCCCTCGGGCCAGCGCCCTCTCTGCCGCGATTGCCTTGACTGGAGCGAGCGGAAAAGCCATCTCGGCGGGCGTCTCGGCCGGGTGCTTTTCGCCCGGATGGAGGCACGCGACTGGCTGCGGCGGCGCGACGGAACCCGTGCCCTTACCCTTACGCCCAGGGGCCACCGTGACTTTGCCCGGATCTTCCCGACCGCCTGACCCCCTGCGCGCCTGACCGCTTGACGCCGCCCGGGATTCCCCTTACACGCCCCCAATCCAATTCGAGGGTCGGGGACTCCCTGCCTTCTCCCGCTTTTGACGAATCGAAGGAACACCGAAATGTCGCGCGTCTGCGAACTTACCGGCAAGGGGCCGATGTCCGGCAACACCATCAGCCACGCCAACAACAAGTCCCGCCGTCGGTTCCTCCCGAACCTGAACGAAGTGACGATGATCTCCGACGTGCTCGGCCAGTCGTTCAAGTTCCGCGTGACTGCTGCGGCGCTGCGCTCGGTCGACCATCGTGGTGGCCTCGACGCCTATCTGGCCAAGGCCAAGGACGACGAGCTTTCGGCCAACGCGCTGAAGGTCAAGAAAGAGATTGCCAAGGCGCAAGCCGCGGCCTGATCCTTCGGGAATGATCGAAACGGCCCCGCCTTCATCCTGAAGGCGGGGCCGTTTCGCATTTCCCATGGTGGCCGGTCTCACGCTGTTTTGGGCTTCCGGCCCCAGACCTGACACGGGGTTTCGTGTTTCCCGCTTGGAGCCGACGGCAAGAAGCGGCCCCGGATCACCTCCGGGGCGGGGCAGCCTTCCGACGGCCTTGCAGAATCACCCGGCGCAATAGGCCTCGGCGGTCTGGCCGAAGCTCTTGTAGCGATCCCAGAACGCATCGTCCGACTTCGACTGCGAGATCCAGGTCGCATGCGCCGCTTCCGGGTCCTTGAAGAACTTCGCCGCCCGGCGCTGATCGCCGCCCGACAGCGTCATGTCCGCCGCCTGCTGGATGCAGCCGCAGAGCGACCGATTGCCGCCCCGGTCCGAAGCCATGCAGGCCCGTTCGATCGGGCCGGCCATTGCAACGCTGGACATTACCGGGAAAAAGGCCGCAGCGGCGGCCAGAAGCATGTAAGGTTTCATTCGTTTCTGCCTCATTCGCCGGGCATGGTCAGGCATGTCACCCATCCCACCGCCGGTCATCTTGTAGAAGCAATCATGCCAAGTCCAAGCGATTTTTTCAAGCCCTGACAGTGGGTTGGGTGGAATCAGCGGGAATCCGCAACCCCTCGCGGGCCGCTCCGGCCCCTGCTACAAGATGAAGTGGCAGGCCGTTCCGCCCGCCCGCATCGAGGACCACCCAGGACACCATGCCACAGCCCGCCCCCAGCCCTCGCACCCGTGCCCGCCGTCTGCATGACAAGGCCACCTATGACCGCGCCGTGATCGACGCGATTCTCGACGCCATGCCCGTCGCTCATGTCGGCCATATCGTCGACGGCTTCCCCGTCGTCACCCCGACCCTGCAATGGCGCGAGGGGGACCGGATCTACTGGCACGGCTCCTCGGCCAGCCGGATGCAGAAACGCGCCAGCGGGGCGCAGGTCTGCCTCACCGTCACGCTTCTCGATGGCATGGTCCTCGCCCGTTCCGGCCTGGAGCATTCGGTCAACTACCGCTCGGTCATGGTCTTCGGCGAGGCCGACCTGGTCGAGGGGGCCGAGGCCAAGGAGGCTCACCTTCGCCGCATGATGGAGCAGATGTTCCCCGGACGCTGGGAAGCCCTTCGCCCGATCACCGCACAGGAGCTGAAGGCCACCCGCATCCTCTCGCTGCCCCTGTCCGAGGCTTCCGCCAAGATCTCCGCCGGCCCGCCTTCCGACCCGCCCGAAGACAGGCCCTGGCCGGTCTGGGCCGGGGTCATCCCGATC
>JAGPEG010000218.1 GCA_018057165.1 Tabrizicola sp. | reverse complement strand
TCCAAGGACGAACTCTCGCGCGCCGCCTACCGCGCGCTGATGGACGGGATGACCGCCAAGGGCTCGGACGCCATCGAAGGCGTGGGGGCCGGTCCCGAAGAACGCCTTGCCGCCTTCATCGCCGCCTCGCTGCGCCCCCCGGTGCTCGACGCAGGCGCTGTCGTCCTTTGGGCCGGCTACATGCACAAGGTCCGCAGCGACCCCGAACTGATGGCGGTGCATGAAGCCAGCTACCTTGCCTACCGCGACGCCTTGCAACGACTGATCGAAACCCTGCCCCGCGTCATCCGCAGCGGCCAGAGCCGGACCGAGGCCATCGCCTGCAACGCGCTGATCGATGGGCTCTGGGTCGAAGGGTCGCTCCTTCCCGCCGCCTTTGCCCCCGGCGAAGTCATCACCATCGGCCTCGGTTCGGTTGGCGCCATTCTCGGCGTCGACCTCCTGGCCCATACCTCCATGTTGCCCGATTTTGGAAAGACCCTGCCATGAGATACGCCTCCGTCACCGACCGCCTCGCCGGGCTTGCCGGGGCGAAATGGGCACTGCATGCCCGCGCCCGCGCCATGAAGGCTGCTGGTGAGGACATCATCGAGCTGACCATCGGCGAGCCCGACGTGCCCACGCCCACCCGCTTCATCGAGGCCGCGACGCGCTCGATGGCTGCGGGCCGCACCGGCTATTCCAACGGTCGCGGCGAACCCGGAGTCGTCGCCGCCCTCGCCGCGCGCTACACCGCCCGCCGGGGGCGCGAGATCACCGGCGACCAGATCATGTGCCTGCCCGGCACCCAGACCGTGCTTTACGCCGTTCTGCGCGCTTTGGCCGATGCCGGGGACGAGGTGCTGATCGGCGACCCGATGTATGCCACCTATGAAGGCCTGATTGCCCAGACCGGCGCAATCGCGGTTCCCGTGCCCCTGAAGCCCGAACATGGCTTCCGGATGCAGGTCGCCGACGTGGCCGCCCGGATCACGCCGCGAAGCCGCATCCTCTTCCTCAACTCGCCGCATAACCCGACCGGCGCCGTACTCCGCGCCGAGGACATCCGCGCCCTTGGCGATCTCGCCCGCGCGCATGATCTGTGGATCCTTGCCGACGAAGTTTACGAAGACCTCGTCTTCCCCAATGTCCCCTTCGCCTCGCCGCTCGACTTCCCCGAACTGGCCGAACGTACCGTCGTCGCCTCGTCGATTTCCAAGTCCCACGCCGCCCCCGGCTTCCGCTCCGGCTGGTGCGTCGGCCCTGCCGAATTCTGCGCGCGACTGCTGCCACTTTCAGAAACCATGCTTTTTGGCAGCCAACCCTTCATTGCGGACCTCACCGAACTTGCAGTTTCCGAACCTTCGCCGGTTTCCGACGCCATGGCCGACCGCTTCTCGCGCCGGGCCGGAATCATCGCCAGGACGCTGGACGGGGTTGGCGGGTTGCGCGCCCATCGGCCCGAGGCGGGGATGTTCGCCCTGGTCGACGTCCGCGCCACCGGCCTGTCGGGCGAAGCCTTTGCCGCGTCCCTCCTCGATCACCAGAAGGTCGCCGTCATGCCCGGCGAGAGCTTCGGCGCCGGGCTTTCCGGCTGGTTGCGCCTGTCGCTGACCCAACCCGACGACCGCACAACCGAAGCCGCCAACCGCATCGCCGCCCATGCGGCCAGCATTCTGGGGAACGCAGCATGACCACCGTCGGCATCCGTCTCGTCGAAGGCCTGATCGCCCGCGGCATCGACACTGTCTTCGGCATCCCCGGCGTCCACACGATCGAACTTTACCGCGGCCTCGCCGCCGCCGGCGACAGGATCCGCCACGTCACCCCCCGCCACGAACAGGGCGCAGGCTTCATGGCCGACGGCTATGCCCGCGTCGCGGGCAAGCCCGCCGCCGCCTTCGTGATCACCGGACCGGGGCTGACCAACACGCTCACCGCCATGGCGCAGGCCAAGGCCGATTCCGTCCCCATGCTCGTCATCTCCGGCCTTGGCCGCAGCGACACGCTCGGCAAGGGCCTTGGCCGCCTCCACGAACTCCCCGACCAGGGCGCGATGGTGGCCACGCTCTGCCACACCGAAACCGTCACCGACCCGAAAAAACTGGGCGAGGTTCTGGACCGTGCCTTCGCCGCGATGACCGCTGGTCGCCCCGGCCCCGCGCATATCCAGATTTCCACCAACATGATGGGCCAGCCCTGCCCCGAACTGTCGCCGCCCGTCATCTCCAGCAGCGCCGTGCCGCTGCCCTTGGGCCGCCTCCGCAGCATCGCCGCCGCCCTGAACAGCGCCGAGCGCGTCGTCATCCTTGCCGGTGGCGGCACCCGCGGGGCCGAGGACGCCTTGCAGAAACTCGCGGAATCCCTTGACGCCCCGGTGATCCAGACCGTCAACGCCCGTGGCGCGATGTTTGGCCACCGGCTGACTGTCCCCGCCTCGCCCAGCCTCACCCCGGTACGCAAGTTCCTCGCCGACGCCGACCAGATCCTTGCCATCGGCACCGAAATCGGGCCGACCGACTATGACATGTATGCCAATGGCCGCGTTCCGAACCTGTCCGACATGATCCGCATCGACATCTGCGCCGACCAGCTCGCCCGCCACCCCGCGAAGATGCCGGTCAAGGCCGATGCCGGGGCGATGATGGCCGCCCTTCTGCCGATGACCATCCGCGCCAACCGCGACGGCGCCGCCCGCGCCGAAGCCGTCCGCCAGGCCGCAAGGGCCGAGCTTGCAACGCTTTCCGAAACCATGCCCGCCCAGCTCGACATCGTCGAGGTGATCCGCGACGCCATGCCGAACGCAATCATCGTCGGCGACAGCACCCAGCCGGTCTATGCCGCCAACCTCTATTACGACCACGACCGCCCGCGCGGCTGGTTCAACGCCGCCACCGGCTATGGCGCACTCGGCTTCGGACCCGGTGCCGCCGTCGGAGCCGCCATCGCCGCGCCGGGCGTGCCGGTGGTCTGCCTGATCGGCGACGGCGGGTTGCAATTCAGTCCGGGCGAGCTGCGCACCGCCGTCGATGAAAAGCTTCCCATCACCTATGTCGTCTGGAACAACGCCGGCTTCCGCGAGATTTCCGACGCGCTGCACCAGGCCAAGGTTGACCCGATCATCGGCTGCACCCCCTCACCGCTGGACATGGAGCATTTCGCCATGGCCTGCGACATGGTCTTCGCCAGCGTGCCGCAAGACCCCGACCAGTTGGGCGAGATGCTGATCACCCCGCACGACGGCCCGCGCTTCCTGGAGATTCAGGTCCGCTGACGCGCCAGAACCGGGGCCAGCACGAAGACCAGGCCGACAAGGCAGGCCGCGTAGATGAAGGCCGACCGCAGCCCGAAAGTGCCTGCGATCAGCCCCAGCAGCGGCGGGCCGACGAAATAGCCGAAATAGCCCAGCAGCGTCGCCCGCGCGACCGCCCGCGCGCGGGCCTCGGGCGCGCTCATCTGGCCCACCAGCGAAAACGCCGTCGGCGCCAGAACCGAAGCCCCGATCCCCATCACGAAGAATCCCAGATAGGCCAGTCCCGGCCCCGGTGCCTGCGCCACCACCAGCGCCCCCAGCGAAGCGATCACCGCCCCAACCCGCAGCAGGGTGAACGGGTTTACCCGTCCCGCCAGTCCTTGCCCGCCCAGCCGGGCGAAGCCCATCGTCAGCGCCAGCATCGCCGGCCCCAACGCTCCTTGCTCGGGGCTGCCGCCCAGCGTCTTCTCGATATGCAGGGCCGACCAGTTCTCGGCCGCGTTCTCGGACATGAAGGCGATCAGCACGATCCCGCCTCCGATCACCGGCACCCAGCCCAAGCCGCGCCCTGAGCCATCCTTCGGCCGCCGCAGCCCATCGATCCGCCCATCCCGTTCCAGCGTCAGCGCGGCACAGGCCACCCCCAGCACCGCCATCGTGCCCATCACCCAGTCCGGACCCCATCCGGCGCCGCGCAGCACCCCGGTCAGCATCGCCCCTCCCGCATAGCCGAAGGAATAGGCCGCATGGGTCAGGTTCATCAGATGCAACCCGC
>JAGPEG010000077.1 GCA_018057165.1 Tabrizicola sp. | reverse complement strand
GTGCGGGCGTAGCTCAGGGGTAGAGCATAACCTTGCCAAGGTTAGGGTCGTGAGTTCGAATCTCATCGCCCGCTCCAACTGGATCAGATAAGGGGACCCCCGGCGGGTCCCTTTGTCATTTCCGGGATGCGTTCGGGCGCACCCGGCCCCGCCGGATTGCAGCCCGGAGAGATGTGAGCAGCAGACCTGACAGGGTCCGGCGGTCAATCCGGATAGGCGCGCGATTCCTCGTCTTCCATGTAGCGGCACTTGTTCAGCACCACGCCCAGCACCTGTGTGCGCATGGCAAGGTCCTTGCCGCATTTCTCGATCTCGGCGACCGTCGTTTCCTCGGCCGCGGCGACCATCAGCGCGCAGTCGACCTGATCAAGGAAAGCAAGCGCGTCGTCGCTGACCAGCATCGGCGACAAGTCGAACAGGATGACATCCGGTCGCAGCCGGGCCTCCAGCGCGTCGATAAGATCGGCGGTGCGCGGGGCCGACAGAAGCTCGGCCGGGCTGGCCACGCCATTCTCGCTGAGCGCCAGGGCGAGGTTCGGCCCGACGCGCTTGACCTGGGCCATGTCCAGCTGACCCTCGGCCAGGCGCGCGGCGAACTGCGGCCCGCCGGACAGGCCCAGCATGCCCAGAAGCGACGGCCGACGCAGGTCAAGCTCGATCAGGAGCACGCGCTTGTCGGTCAGCCGCGCCAGGCTGAAAGCCAGGTTCAGCGCCACCGTCGACTTGCCACAGCCCGGAGTCGGCGAGGTGATGGCGACGCGGGTCCAGGAATTCGCGCGCAGGGACCGCAGCAGGTTCGTGCGCATGACATCGAAGCTGGCGGCATTCCGCCCCGGATGCAGCGCCACGATGCGATTGCGCGCCAGCAATGTCTGGTCCGGGCGGATTTCGGCAAGCTCCTGCCAGGGCCCGCTGTCGGTAGCGGCGGCGGGTTTGCCTGACTGCAGCTTGCGGTCACGGGCCGAACGGGCTTTGGCGAGGGCGGACTGGATCCGTTCCATTTGGGTCTACTCGGTCTTGACGGTGGCAGCGCCGTCAACCGCCGCAGGCGGCTTCGGCGCAAGGCCGATCAGATGGCCGATCGGGGCGAAATAGATATGCACCACCAGAAGGATGATGGGGATGTTGATCAGGAACACCGCCACCGTCGCCAGCCGGTTGGCCGACCAGCGGTGGCGGGCGGGCGCGCCGTCCAGATAGCCGATGGTGCCGAATGGCGGCGCACCCAGCGCCTTGACCAGTTCCGACGGGCGCCTGACCGTCTGGTTCAGGACTTCCAGCAACAGGAGCAGCGCGCCCGACAGGATCACCCCTGCCCCGAACGACGCGATGGCGATGCGCTTGCGGTTCGGTTCCGCGCGATAGGCGGGCGGCACCGCCTTTTCGATCACGGTGATGCGCTGGCCGCGGTCGGTGACTTCGATCCGATCCCCCATCCGCGCATCGGACAGGCTGGCGACGGCCTGTTCATACTGCACGCGCAGGGTTTCGTAGTTGCTTTGCAGTTCTGCCACCCGGATCGAGTTGGCCGGTGTGGCGTCGATCGAAGCTTCAAGCGTTTGCAGGTCCTTTTCCAGCAGGCCCTTCTGTTCGGCGAGGTAGGTAATCTGGCCGTCGATGTCGAGCATCTGGACTTCGAAGGGCGACAATCTCCCGCCGCTGGTGGCGCCAAGCTGCGACTTCACCGCCTCTTCCAGGGCGGCGACTTCCTGTTGCAGCGCCTTCACCCTGGGGTTGGTGGCCGACATGACCACAAGCGCCGAGGCCAGCTCTTGCCGAGCCGTTTCCAGACGCACTTGCTCGGGCGTGCGATCCTGGCCCAAGGTGACAAGCTGTCCGGTCTGGTCGTAAAGTTCGGTCAGGCGGTCGCGACGGTCACGCAGCGCGGCAAGCTCGCGGTTGACTTGCAAGAGCCGCTCTTGCTGCGAGGCTTGGCGTGTGCGGCGATATTCCAGGCTTTCGGGCAAAGCGTCGCGGTTTTCCTGCTCGAACTTCAGGATTTCGGCATTCTGCTGCGCCAGCTCGGCGGTCAGGCGGCGCACCTCCGTCTCGAAGAATTCCAGCGTGTTGCCCGAAGCCTTGGTGCGCAGCTCGATGCTCCAGGCTAGGACCTGGTCGGCGATCTCGTTGGTGATGCTGGCCGACAGCTCCGGCTCCGAAGCGGCAAAGGACACGATGACCACCCCGGTGTTGCCCTGATTGGTCGGCATGTAGATCGCCAACCGATTGCCGATCTGGGCCAGCTTTTGTTCCTCGGTCTTCTGCGGCATCCCGTCGAGCAGGTTGTTGCTGGTGGCGATGGCAAGCAGATTGTCGCGCGTCATGATCCGCTGCCGGATCGCCAGCAGAATCTCGTCGGCGGTGGAAACCACGGTCGAGGCGGCCAGGTTGTCGGGGATCTGCGGGCTTTCAATCAGAAGCCGCGCCTCGGCCCGGTAGACCGGAGGCATGGAAACCGCATAAAGAATACCGGCCATGGACGCCGTGAACACGATGGCGATGATGATCGGCAGCCGTCGCAGAATCAGGGACAGATAGAATTTCGGATCAAAAGTCATTCGACAGTCTCATTCGTCGGGCTTGCGGCATTCGCAGAAAAGTAAACCCCATCATCAAGAACCTGCTGAACGGTCGCCAGGGAGACGACCTGCTTTCCCTTGGTGAAGGCATAGACCAGCGAAAGATCGCATAGCTGATTGACCAGGCGGGGAACACCCCCGGTCACCTCATGGATCAGGTTGACCGCCGTCGTGCTGAAGATTCGCCGGTCGCAACCGGCCACCTTCAGACGGTGCGGAATGTAGCCCCGGACCGTTTTCAGGTCCATCGCCGTCAGGTGATAGCTGGCCGCCACGCGCTGCGCGAATTGCCGCATGCTTGGTCGGGACACCAGGTCGCGCAGTTCGGGCTGGCCGATCAGCACCAGTTGCAGCACCTCGTCCTTGCCCGAGTTGATGTTGATGAACATCCGCAGTTCTTCCAGCGCCTCGGCGCTGAGGTTCTGCGCCTCGTCGAAGATCAGCACGACGCTGCGGCCGGCCGCGTATTCCGAGAGCAGAACGGACTGGAAGCGCGAGAAAAGATCGACGTAGCTTTCGTTGGGGTCGGCAGGTTGCTCCAGCGCATGCAGCACCCAGCGCAGAAGCTCGGCCCGCGAGCCGTGCGGGTTCGAGATCAGGCCGATACGAAGCTCTGACCCCAGGGACCGCACGAGATGCAGAAGAAGCGTGGTCTTGCCCGCCCCGACCTCTCCGGTGATCAGCGTGATCGGCGCATTGGCGCGCACACCGTATTCCAGCATCGTGTAGGCGCGCTGATGCGACTGCGGCCAGAACAGGAAGTCCGGGTCCGGGGTCAGGGCGAAGGGCCGGGTGGTCAGGCCGAAATGCGCGATGTAAAGGTCCGAGGACCGCGTCGGCGGCTGTTCGTAAAGCATCCGCGAGCGCACCCGAGTTGCCTGGATTGGCCGCGCTTCGGCAGAAGCGGCCATGGGCGGCAACTCGTAGGATTTCGGGTCGACCTGTTCGGCCTGCATCACCGGATCGGGGATGGATTCAGCAGGCGCGGTCCCGGTCACAGCCTCCGGTTCGGACCAGAGGATGCGCGATAACAACTTGCGGGATCTACTCTGTGCCATCCACTCACCTTTAAGCAATTCCCCGGACTCGGGGGGACTTGCCCCCTTCTAATAAGCAAACTTGCCCGGCATAGCGACGGCTTCCAGTCTACTGGTGCCGGGCTGGAAACAAAGTATGGAAATCAGCAAACTAGGACCGGCTTCGCCCCAGGAATGGCCATTTTCTCACCCAATATCCGTGCGTATCTAGGCAGAGTAATGTAGGAAAGCTCAAGGAAATTTTGACGGCGCGCGAATCGTTGATGGTCCTGATCGGCTCCCGGTTTTCGGGGATGTGCGAAGTAGGTGGGTTGTGGTCAGGCATACTGCACCCTTGCCTCGGATCGGGCTGAAGGATCTTGTCGGGCCGCAATGGATTGCGTTCAGCGGCCCTGCGTCTGGCCGCCACGGACATGTCGAGAGGGTAATGCCATGAAGGACGGTATGCAGGACCTTCCCGCAGAGACAGACATCGCGATCGTGGGGATGGCCGCGCATCTGCCGTCAGCGGCGGACATCCAGGCCTATTGGGAGAATCTGCGGGACGGTCGGTCGGCTGTCCGGCGGCTGAGCGAGGAAGAAATCCTTGCCTCGGGCGAAAGCCCCGCCACCTTGCGCAACCCGAACTACGTCCCGGCGGCGGCGCTGCTGGAAGGGTTCGACCGTTTCGACGCGGAATTCTTCGGCTTCTCCCCGAAAGAGGCTGCAATCCTTGACCCGCAGCACCGTCAGTTCCTGGAAGTCGCCTGGGAAGCCCTGGAAAATGCCGGCCACACGCCCGAAGGCTTCAGGGGCCGGATCGGCGTCTTCGCGGGCTGCGGCATGGGCAGCTACTTCTACTTCAACCTCTGCTCGAACCTCGCCCTTGTGGATAGCACGGGGATGTTCCTGCTGCGCCATACCGGCAACGACAAGGATTTCCTGTCGACCCGCGTCAGCCATGTCTTCGACCTGAAGGGGCCGAGCCTTGGCTTGCAGACCGCCTGCTCGACCTCGCTGGTCGCCACCCATTACGCGATCCAGGCACTGCTGAACGGCGAATGCGACATGGCGCTTGCCGGGGGTGTGACAATCGACCTGCCGCAGGGTCGCGGCTACATCTATAAAGAGGGCGAAGTCCTGTCGCCCGACGGCGTCTGCCACGCCTTCGATCACCGGGCGCAGGGCACGGTCTTCGGCTCGGGCGCGGGGACGGTTCTCTTGCGCCGACTGGATGATGCCTTGGCCGACGGCGACCACATCTGGGCCGTCATCAAGGGGTCGGCGGTCAACAACGACGGCGCGGCAAAAGCGGGCTATCTTGCCCCCTCGGTCGAGGGTCAGGCCGCCTGCATCGCGACTGCGTTGGCGGTGGCGGGCACCCCGGCGGAAACGATGGACTACATCGAATGCCACGGGACCGGGACCTATCTGGGCGACCCCATCGAGGTGGCCGCCCTGACCGAGGCCTTCCGGCGCACGACCGACGCCAAGGGCTTTGCGCGGATCGGCAGCGTCAAGACCAACATCGGCCATCTCGACACCGCCGCAGGCGTCGCAAGCCTGATCAAGACGACGCTCGCGCTGCACCACGGCCAGATGCCGCCCAGCCTCAACTTCGAGGTACCGAACCCGGCGATTGATTTCGAGGGCAGCCCCTTCCGGGTGAACGACAAGCTGACCGACTGGCCGCGCCGGATGGGTCCGCGCCGCGCCGGGGTGAACTCGCTGGGCGTGGGCGGCACGAACGCCTTCGTCGTCGTGCAGGAGCCGCCGGTGGTGGCAGTCTCGGAAGCCTCCGACTGGCCGTTCCAGCTCATCACCCTCTCCGCCCGCAGCCAGTCGGCCCTGGGCGAGGCTTCCTCGCGTCTCGCCGCCCATCTGCGCGCCCATCCGGATCAGCCCCTTGCCGATGTGGCCTGGACCCTGAAGCACGGCCGCCGCGCCTTTGAACACCGCCGCGTGCTGGTGGCGGAAAGCCACGCGGAAGCCGCGAAGATGCTGGAGGCAGGCGATCCCCGCCGCGTCTTCACCCAGCGCCGGTTGGGCGATGCCCCCGACGTGGTCTTCATGTTCCCCGGTGGCGGCGCGCAATACCCGAACATGGCGCGCGACCTTTACGAGACCGAACCCGTCTTCGCCGAATGGATGGACCGGGGCCTCGCCGCCCTTGGCGACGCCGAGGCCGAGACCCGCGCGCTCTGGCTTCCCGCCGAAGGGCAAGAGGCCACCGCTGCCGAGGCGCTGCGTCGCCCCTCGAAGCAGCTGCCGCTGATCCTGATCGTCGAAGTAGCCCTGGCGAAGCTGTGGGAAAGCTGGGGCATCAGGCCCGCCATGCTGATCGGGCACAGCATGGGCGAAAACGCCGCCGCCTGTGTCGCGGGCGTGATGACGCTGGAAGCCGCCGTCGGCCTCGTTCGCCTGCGCGGGCAACTTTTCGACACGGTGCCTGCGGGCGGGATGCTGTCGGTCCCCCTCTCCGAAGCCGCGCTGAAGCCTTACCTCGGCGATCTCGACATTGCGTCCATCAACGCGCCGGAACTGACCGTTGTCTCCGGCTCCGACGCGGGGCTCAAGGACCTCGCGGAACGCCTCAAGGCCGACGACATCGACACCACCCGCATCGCCATCGACATCGCGGCGCATTCGAAGATGCTGGAAGGCATCCTTGCCGCCTTCCGCGCGCATCTGGCCGGGATGCAGCTTTCGCCGCCACAGATCCCGATCATCTCCAACCGATCGGGACAGGTGCTGACGGATGCCGAGGCGACCAGCCCCGACTACTGGGTCGCCCATCTGCGCAACAGCGTCCGTTTCGCCGACGGCATGGCCACCCTGCGCCAGAAACCCAACAGGGTGTATCTGGAGGTCGGACCGGGCCGCGCAATGGCGTCCCTCGCGCAAGCCAACGGCGCGATGGGCGGCCAGCCGGTCCCGGCCAGCCTGCGCCACCCCGACGACGCCACCTCAGACGACCGCCATTTCATCGCCACCCTTGGCCGCCTCTGGGCCTGCGGGGCGGAGCCCGACCTGACCCAGCTCTGGGGCGAAGCGAAGCGCCGCCGCGTCCCCCTGCCGACCTACCCCTTCCAGCGCAGCCGCTACTTTGTCGAACCCGGCAAGGCGCAGGTCGTGACCGAAGCCGACGTGACCGCGAAACGGCACTCGGCCGTCAGCGACTTCGGCTACAAGATCGGCTGGCGCGTCATGCCCGCCGACTGCCCGGTGGACGTGGAAACCGAACTCGGGGCGCCCCTCACCTGGCTGGTCTTCGCCGATGAGGCGGGTCTTGCCCGCGCCGCCGTCCAGCGCCTGCGCGCGGCGGGCCACCGGGTGATCACCGTCCACGCCGGAGACGCCTTCGCCCGCACCTCGGACGACACCTATACCCTTGCCCCCGAACACGGGCGCGAGGGCTATGATGCCCTTCTCGCCGATCTTGCGCAGCGCGACCTCAACCCCGCCCGCATCGCCCATTTCTGGCTGGTCACGCAGGACGTCAGCTTCCGCCCCGGCTCCAGCTTCTTCCAGCGCAACCTGGAACAGGGCTTCTGGAGCCTGTTCTTCCTCGGGCAGGCAATGGGCGAGATCGGGCTGAAACCGCTGCCCCACCTTATCGTCATCACCTCCGGCGCTACCCAGGTCCGCACCGAAGCCCTGCCCTACCCCGAGAAAGCCACCGTCGCTGGCCCCGTCCGGGTCATGCCGCGCGAACTGCCGGGGCTGACCGCCAGCCTCCTCGACGTCGCCCTCCCCGAAAACCGCAAGACCGCACTCCCGGCAGAAACCGTCTCGGCGGTGCTGGAGGAGATGCTCGCCAGCCCCGCCAACACCGTCGCGGCCATCCGTGGCAGCCGCAGGTTGGAGACCCGCCTCGTCCCCGCCCCCCTGCCTCCGCAGGCCGAGGTGCCGGAAGGCTCGGTCTGGGTCATCACCGGCGGCTTCGGCGGGATCGGTGTCACCGTTGCCGAGCGCCTGATGCGCGACCGGCACGCCAGGGTCGCGCTGATCGGGCGGCATGTGCCCGAACCCGGATCGGTCCGCGCCGGGATCCTGTCCCGCCTCGAACGCCTTGGCCGGGTCATGGCCGTCGCCGCCGATGTCTGCAACCCCGAAGACATGCGCGCCGCCTTCGACCGGGTGAAAGCCGAATTCGGCCCGATCTACGGCGTCGTCCATGCCGCAGGCACCGTCGACGACGCGCCGCTCCTCGGCAAGGACCCCGGCTCTGCCGATGCGGTCCTGTCGCCCAAGGTCCACGGCACCAAGCTTCTCGACACGCTCCTCCCCGACGGCAGCGTCGACCGGATCGTGCTGTTCTCCTCGACCTCGACCGTGATCACCCCGGCGGGTCAGGCCGACTATGTGGCGGCGAACGAATATCTCAACGCCTTCGCCCGCAGCCGCGCAGGTGGCCTGACCAAGGTCACTTCGGTCAACTGGGGCATCTGGTCCGGCATCGGCATGGCCGCCGACGCCGACGCCCGCCGCCAGGGCAAGGACGCGGGCGCGCCGCTGCCCGGCCAGCTGGTGCTGGAACGGATGCAGAAGGGCGAGGATGAAACCCGTTTTCACGCCACCCTGACCAAAGAGCATTGGGTGATGGACGACCACCGCCTGCTTGACGGGACTGCCGTCCTTCCGGGCGCCGCCTGGCCCGAAATCGCGCATGAGGCCCTGATGGCGAGCGGTGCGAAACAGGGCCTGCACCTGACCGACCTCACCGTCTTCCGCCCCCTGCGGCTGGAGGCTGACCTGCCCCGCGACCTGCGCGTCAGCCTGACCCGTGGCCGTGACGGCAACCAGCGCCTGCAAGCCCGCGCGCTGGAGCCGCAGGGCTGGGCGCTGACCGCCGAGATGGGGTTTGCCCCGCTTGCCGCCACGGCAGGCAGCATCGACCTTGCCGCCATCGCCGCCCGCTGCCCCGACAAGGCCACCGCCCCCGGTGGCGAAAACCTGCCCTCGGCGCAAGAGGACCGCATCGCCTTCGGTCCGCGCTGGCAGGTCCTGCGCGCCACCGCGCTTGGCCCTCGCGAAGGCCTCGCCACACTCGCCCTGCCGACCCAAGCCGTGCAGGACACCGCGACCTGCACGATCCACCCCGCGCTTTACGACATCGGCACCGGCTGGGGCATCGCGCTGCTGCCGAAGGTCGAAGAAGGTTTCGTCTGGGCCCCGGTGATGACCACCGCCATCCGGGTCCACGGAGCCCTCCCGGCAGAAATCCGCAGCTGGGTCCGTCTTGCCGGCACCCCCGCCGAAGACACCGCCAGTTTCGACGTCACCCTCACCGATCCCACCGGCCGCGTGCTGGTCGAGGTCGAAGGCATCACCTTCCGCAAGGTCGCCTTCGAGGAAGCCCTGGCCCGCCCCGCGCCGCCGAACCCGCGTGACGTGATCCGCGACGACGATCATCGCGGCCAGTCCCCGGCAGAACAGCGGCTTGTGCAGGCCCTTGCCGGTGGCATCCGCCCGGCGGAAGGGGCCGAGGCCTTTCTGCGTGCCATCGCCGCCGACGGCGCGCAGGTCCTGGTCTCCTCGCTGGACCTGGAAGCGCTGGTCAAACAGGCCAACGCCCCCGTCGCCACGGAAACCGAAGGCCCCGGCTTTGCCCGGCCCGATCTGGAAACCGCCTATATCGCCCCCCGCAACACCGTCGAACGCACCCTCGCGGGCTTCTGGTCCGAACTCCTCGGCGTGGCGGAAGTGGGGGTCGAGGATGACTTCTTCACCCTGGGCGGCCATTCCCTGATCGCGGTGCGCCTGTTTGCCATGATCCGCCGCCAGTGGAAGGTGGATTTCCCGATCTCCGTCCTGTTCGAAGCCCCGACCATCGCCCGCTGCGCCGCCCTGATCGCCGACCGCATCGGTCCCGAGGAAGAGGCCGCCGCTGCCCCGGCAGCACTGGCCGATCCGGCAGGACCGAAATTCACCCATCTCGTCGCCATGCACCGGGGCGAGGGCGGGCCGAAGACGCCCTTCTTCCTTGTCGCCGGCATGTTTGGCAACGTGCTGAACCTGCGCCACCTCGCCAGCCTTCTCGGCACCGACCGGCCCTTCTACGGCCTTCAGGCGAAGGGGCTTTTCGGCGACGACGCCCCGCACATGACCATCGAGGAAGCCGCAATCTCCTGCCTCGCGGAAATCCGTCAGGTGCAGCCCAAGGGGCCCTACCTCCTCGGCGGCTTCTCGGGCGGTGGCCTGACCGCGTGGGAAATCGGGCAGATGCTCCGCGCGATGGGTGAAGAGGTGGCGCTGATGGTGCTTCTCGACACGCCTTTGCCCGTCCGGCCCTTCCTGACGAAGCCCGACAAGGCGATGATCAAGCTGGCGGAAATCCGGGCAGGCGGGCCGCAGTTCCTGGCGGAATGGGCCAAGCGGCGCTGGGAATGGGAACGCTCCCGCCGCGCCACCGCCGCGAACGAGCCTGACCCGACCGTTCCCTCCTACAACAACGCCTCGATCGAGACAGCGTTCCGCCATGCCATCGGGATCTATGACCTGAAGGGCTGGGACGAGGGCCGCGTCGTCCTCTACCGCCCGCCGCTCGACCGGCGCTGGAAGGTGACGGGGGGCAACTGGGTCTCCTCGGCGCGGGAATATGTCTACCCCGACAACCTCTGGACGCCCTTCGCGCCCCGGCTGGACGTGGTGGAAGTGCCCGGCGACCATGATTCCATGGTGCTGGAACCGAACGTGCGCGTATTGGCCGCACGGATGAAGGCAGCGATCCAGCTGGCCGAGGCTGGCGAGCTTCGCCATCCCGATCATAGACTGGCTGCCGAGTGACCGGAGAATTCCCATGACCCTGACCGCCCTTCTGATCGGCAACGAAAGCCTGACGGTGGACTGCGGCAAGAGCTGGCTTGACCGCGGCCATGCCCTTGCCGCCGTGGTGACGCGCGAGGCGAAGGTGGCCGCCTGGGCCGCAGGCGCGGGCCTTCGGGTCATCGCACCGGGCGCGGGGCTGGTCGAGCGGGCCGCGGGGCTGGCGGTCGACTGGGTGCTGTCGGTCGCGAACCTGTCGCTGGTGCCGGATGCGGTGATGAGCCTTGCGCGCCAGGGCGGGGTCAACTTCCACGACGGCCCCCTGCCCGGCTATGCGGGTCTCAACGCCCCGGTCTGGGCGCTGTTGAACGGCGAGACGACCCACGCGATCACCTGGCATCTGATGACGGCAGGGATCGACGAAGGCGAGGTGCTGGCCAGCCGCAGCTTCGAGATCGAGGCCGACGATAGCGCCTTCACCCTGAACACCCGTTGCTTTGCCGCCGCCGTGGACAGTTTCCCCCAGGTGATGACGGCGATGGAGGCCGGGGGCCACCCGCGCCAGCCGCAGGCTGCGGGGGTGCGGCATGTCTGGCGCCGTGCCGACCGGCCCCGTGCGGGCGGGCGGCTGGATTTCACCCAGCCCGCCGAGGCGGTGGCCCGCATGGTCCGGGCGCTGGATCATGGCGGCTACCGCAACCCCCTTGCCGTCGCCAAGATCGCGGTGCCGGGCCAGATCTGGGCCGTGGGCGTGGCCGAGGTCATTGCGGGCCAGGGCACGGCGGGAACGGTGCTGGACCGGGGGCCGGATCACCTGGACATCGCCTGCGCCACCGGCGCGGTGCGGCTCTCCAGCCTGACCTGCCCCAAGGGGCTACCCATCGACACCACCCGCGCGGGGGCTGCTCTTGTCTCGCCGACCGGGGTCGAAGCCGCCGCGCTGGACGCAGCCCTTGCGCCTGTCGCCGAAGCCGAACCCCGGCTGCGCGGGCTCCTGCTGAAACCCGACGCCGCTTTCACCACCGCCAATTCCACCGCCCCCGACTGGCGTCAGATCGCGCTTCCCGCCGCCGGACCCACCTGGCTTGCTCTCGCTGCGCTCCGCGCGCTCGGCCGCAGCGGCGGCGACATCGCCTTCGCCTCGGGGCAAGACCCCGCACCCGGCCATGTGCTGCCCTGGCTGCCCGTGCGGCTGGACGCCACCGGCCCGGTCATGGCCGCCGAGGCACGGTTGACCAAGGCACTTCACGCCGCCAAAGCCGCGACCGGCCTTGCCGCCGACCTTGCGCTGCGCGAACCCGCGTTGACGGCCCTCATCCCGTCGGGCCTTGCCGTCAGCGAGGGGACGGCCCCGCTTGCCGGGACGGCGGTGACGCTTGCAGGCACTGCGCTCTGGCATGACGCGACGCAGGTCCCGCCCGCCGAGGCCGCCACCCTTGCCGCGCGGATCACCCGCCTTCTGTCCGAGATGGCCGCGCATCCTCAGGCTGACCTGGCCGATCTCAGCCCGCTGTCCAAGGATGAGACGCAGGTCTATGCGGGTGCCCTCGCCGCCACCGCGCGAGACTATGACCGGACGCTGACCATCCCTGCGGCGATCCTGGCGCAAGCCCGCCGGACGCCCGAGGCCGTCGCGGTGATCGCAGGCAATACGTCGCTCTCCTATGCCGACCTCGCCGCCCGCGCGGGCAAGATCGCCAACACGCTGCAGAGCATGGGCGTTCGGCAAGGCAGCCTCGTCGGACTCGCCTGCCGCCGCACGCCCGACATGGTGGCAGGCGCGCTTGGCATCCAGCTTGCGGGCGCGGCCTATGTCCCGATGGACCCGGCCTACCCCGCCGACCGCCTGGCACTTTATGCCGAAGATTCGGGCTGCCCCGTCATCGTCACCGAAAGCGGGGTGGCCGACACCCTGCCGCAGGGGCCTGCGCGCCTCGTCCTCGACACTGACCCGCGCCTTGCCTCGGCCCCCGCCACCGCCCCGCAAGGCCCCGCGGCCGAAGACCCGGCCTATGTCATCTACACCTCCGGCTCCACCGGCAGGCCGAAGGGCGTGGTCGTCACCCACCGCAACGCGCTGAACTTCTTCGCTGGCATGGACGATGTCCTTGGCACCGACCCCGGCACCTGGCTGGCCGTCACCTCGCTGTCCTTCGACATCTCGGTGCTGGAGCTGTTCTGGACCCTGACCAACGGCTTCACCGTGGTCCTGGCCGATGACGCCGCGCGGGTGCAGCCTTCGGGCGGGACTGCGGGCAACTCCGGCGTTTCTGCACGGGGGATGGAGTTTTCCGTCTACTACTGGGGCAACGACGATCTGCCCGGCCCCGCGAAATACGAACTCCTCCTCGAAGGCGCGAAGTTTGCCGACGCAAACGGCTTCTGTGCCGTCTGGACGCCGGAACGCCACTTCCACGCCTTCGGCGGCCCCTATCCGAACCCGGCAGTGACCGGCGCGGCAGCTGCAGCGGTGACGAAAACCATCGGCGTGCGCGCGGGCAGCATCGTCGCCCCGCTGCACCATCCCGCAAGGATCGCCGAGGAATGGGCGGTGATCGACAACCTGACCAACGGGCGCGCGGGAATGGCCTTCGCCTCGGGCTGGCAACCGGACGATTTCGTCCTGCGTCCCGAGAACACGCCCCCCGCCAACCGGCAGGCCCTGTTCGACGCGCTGGAAGCCGTGCGCAAGCTTTGGCGCGGCGAGGCGGTCGAGTTTCCCCGCAAGGACGGCACCCCCTTCGCGGTGAAGACCCAGCCCCGCCCGGTGTCAAAAGAGCTTGAAGCCTGGGTGACGACCGCAGGCAACCCGGAAACCTGGCGCGAGGCCGGAAAGATGGGCGCGAACGTGCTGACCCATCTTCTCGGCCAGTCGATCGCCGAAGTGGCCGACAAGGTGAAGCTTTATCGCAAGGCTTTGACCGAAGCGGGGCATGACCCGTCGCGCTTCAAGGTCACGCTGATGCTCCACACCTACCTTGCCGCCGACCGCGAGGCCGCGCGCGAAGTGGCCCGCGAACCGATGAAGAACTACCTGCGCTCCGCCGCCGGGCTGATCAAGCAATATGCCTGGGCCTTCCCGGCCTTCAAGAAGCCGCAAGGCATGGCGAACCCGATGGACATCGACCTCGGCGCGCTGGCCCCGGATGAACTGGAAGCGATCCTCGACTTCGCCTTCCTGCGCTACTTCGACGATTCGGGCCTGTTCGGCACGGTGGAAGATGCCGTGCAGCGGGTCGAAGAACTGAAGGCCATCGACATCGACGAAGTCGCCTGCCTGATCGACTACGGCATCCCGACCTCGGTGGTGCTGGAAGGGCTGAAGCCGGTGGCCGAAGTGCTGCGGCTGACCAATGCCGGGACCGGGGCGGATGACACGATGGCGGGGCTGATCCAGCGCCATGGCGTCACCCATCTGCAATGCACCCCCTCCATGGCGCGGATGCTGGCCGAGGACGACGGCGCGCGCACCGCGCTGAAGGGGCTGAAGCGGATGCTTGTCGGTGGCGAGGCGCTGACCGGGCGGCTCGCGGGCGATCTTGCAGGCCTGATCGGCGGTCCGGTCCTGAACATGTATGGCCCGACCGAGACGACGATCTGGTCCTCGGTCGAGGCGACGACGGGGGCAGATGGCGTGGTCAACATCGGCCAACCCATTGCGAACACGTCGCTTTATGTTCTGGACGAGGCGCAGGCC
>JAGPEG010000076.1 GCA_018057165.1 Tabrizicola sp. | reverse complement strand
CACCAGATCGACGCCTGCCTCCGCCAGGGCCTCGGCACAGCCCCGCCCCAACCCCTTTGACGAGGCGCAGACCAGCGCCCGCTTTCCCGCAATCCCCAGATCCATGCGCAATCCCTCCTGCTTTCGCGCAAGCCTAGCAGCGCGGGACGCATGGGCAAGACCCGCGCTGCGGAAGCTCAGGCGGAACAGACGAACTCTTCCCGACGATCTTGCCGCCCTTGACGCGATAGAGCCTGGTTTTCCGGCCCCGGCTGCGCTTTCCCGTGGCCTGGTTCGTCATGTCCATGTCGACGCTCACCGCAAAGCTTTCTTCGTCAACCGGCCATGCGTCCGGGAGCCATCCCTTCAACCCAGCCGGCACAGGCTGCGGGCCGATCAGCCCCGCAGCCTGTGCCAGCCGAGATCAGCAAAGCAGGGGCCCTGCGTCGCTTCGGTGAACTTGATCCCGTTGTGCCCGCCGTTCCATTCCAAGATCTGCACCGCACCGAGGTGGTCCACTGTCATGTCCCAGCCGATGCAGCGGATGAAGGGCACGCGCGCGTGGCAGGTCAGCGCGACGCGGACACATTCGCGGTAGTTCGGAATGGCATGGCCTGCGAAGGGTTCATCCGATTGCGGATGCCGGTCGGTGCGCAAATAGCTTGGCATGTATCCGGTCACGCCCAGCTCTCCGGTTTCACGGTCGACGACCGCGTTGACCTCGTCCGCCGACAGAACGTAATCCGCGCTGCCCTGTCCGAACCGGAGGTAAGCGCCCCGGACGCGCATCTCGCCCCTGTTGTCCGCCGCCGTCGTCAGCCGCAAGGTGGCAACGGCAGGTGAATTGCCAAGCCTCTGGAACAACTCATGCTGGCGGATGAAGGGCTGGAAGATGCCAGAGCCCAGGCTTTGCACCTGTGCCGGGTCAAAGCCCGTCCGGGCCATCACGCGCACGCCGATGCCGGATTGCGAGGCGTCACTCTTGAAGACGATGCGGTCCGAGACGCCAAAAAGCACCTCGACAAGATCCCGCGACGCGACCGGCTTGCCATCGCGCCCGACGATCATGCCGTTGATCTGGGCGGCAATGTCCGGGAATTCCGGCACGTCGAACAGGACGCTGTTCAGCGACCGCAGGCTGCTCAGCTCGCCATAAGGCCCCGAGATATGCGGCAGGACGCACTGGTCATAGAAATTGTCCGGGATCCAGCCTTCCTTGAAGCTGCCAGAGACATGGGCATAGACATACAGCCAATGCGCAAATTTCCTGTCGCCCAGAACCTCGACCGCATAGGCATCGCAGCGCGCACGGTCGGACTGGTCCAGCGGCCCGTAAGCCTTCTCCAGCTTTTCCAGCTTGGCCCGCGCGGCCCGGATGTGGTTCTGGCTGTAATACCGCCGCAACGCGGCCTTGCCGAGAGATTTGGCCGAATGAAGCAGTGGGTTCATGACATCGCCTATCATTCCCCGGAATGGTCGAAAAAATCGTTTGATCCGTCAACCGGGATTCGCACATTGCATCCGCCGACGCCGGTTTCACTCTTGTTGCGGCGCGGACGCGCCCGGCCTATACGGGCGGCCATGTCGAACCGCGCCCCCCTGCCCCCCGAAATCGCCCGCCGCCGGTCCTTCGCGATCATCGCGCACCCCGACGCCGGGAAAACCACGCTGACCGAAAAGTTCCTGCTGTTCGGCGGCGCGATCCAGATGGCGGGCCAGGTCCGCGCCAAGGGCGAGGCGCGGCGCACCCGGTCGGACTTCCTGAAGCTGGAACAGGATCGCGGGATTTCGGTCTCGGCTTCGGCGATGTCCTTCGACTTCCGGCAATATCGCTTCAACCTGGTCGACACCCCCGGCCACAGCGACTTTTCCGAGGACACCTATCGCACCCTGACGGCGGTCGACGCCGCGATCATGGTGATCGACGGGGCCAAGGGCGTCGAAAGCCAGACGCGCAAGCTGTTCGAGGTCTGCCGGATGCGCGACCTGCCGATCCTGACCTTCTGCAACAAGATGGACCGCGAAAGCCGCGACACGTTCGAGATCATCGACGAGATTCAGGAAAACCTGGCCATCGACGTGACACCGGCCTCCTGGCCCATCGGTGTGGGGCGGGACTTCGTCGGCGCCTATGACCTTCTGCACGACCGGCTGGAGATCATGGACCGCTCCGATCGCAACCGGGTGGCGGAATCGATCCAGATCAGCGGTGTGGACGACCCGAAACTGGCGGAACATATCCCGGCCGATCTGCTGGCGAAGTTCCACGAAGAGCTTGAAATGGCGCGCGAACTGCTTCCCGCCTTCGACCGGACTGCGTTCCTGAACGGTTCGATGACGCCGATCTGGTTCGGCTCGGCGATCAACTCTTTCGGGGTGAAAGAGCTGATGGACGGCATCGGCGAATACGGGCCGGAACCGGAACCCCAGAAAGCCACCGAGCGCCAGGTCGATCCGGGCGAAAAGGCCGTGACCGGCTTTGTCTTCAAGGTGCAGGCCAACATGGACCCCAAGCACCGCGACCGGGTCGCCTTCGTCCGGCTTGCCTCGGGCCATTTCGAGCGCGGGATGAAGCTGCATCATGTGCGCACGAAAAAGCCGATGTCGATCACCAACCCGGTCCTGTTCCTGGCCGCCGACCGCGAGCTGGCCGAGGAAGCCTGGGCCGGCGACATCATCGGCATCCCGAACCACGGGCAGCTTCGCATCGGCGACGCGCTGACCGAAGGCGAGACGCTGCGCTTCACCGGCATTCCCAGCTTTGCGCCGGAACTCCTCCAGACCATCCGCGCGCTGGACCCGCTGAAGGCCAAGCACCTGGAAAAGGCGCTGACCCAGTTCGCCGAGGAAGGGGCCGCCAAGGTCTTCAAGCCGATGATCGGATCGGGCTACATCGTCGGCGTGGTCGGCGCCCTGCAATTCGACGTGCTGGCCAGCCGGATCGAGCAGGAATACAGCCTGCCGGTCCGCTTCGAGGGGTCGAACTTCACCTCGGCCCGCTGGATTTCCGGCGACAAGGCCGAGATCGAGAAGCTGGTCAACGTCAACAAGGGCCATATCGCCCATGACAGCGACGGCGACCTGGTGTTCCTGACCCGTCTGCAATGGGACATCGACCGCGTGGTGCGCGACTATCCGGGCGTCAAGCTGACCGCGACCAAGGAGATGATGGCCTGAGGCCCGCTTGACCCGGTCGATCCCGCCCCCTAGCGTCGCCCCACCGAAGCCGGACGGAGACATCCAGCCGCATGGCCAGCACTGAACCGCCCGAACCCGCGCCGCTGGACGACTCGGTCGAAGACGGATCGGCCGAAGACGGCCCGGTCGAGACCTATCCCGGTGCGCCGGACAGCCTGATCGGGATCTGGAAGCAACGGCGGCGGCGGTTGAAACTTGCCGCGCGCGACTGGTTCCCGCCTGCCGATCTTGACCTTGCCCCCCTCTTGGCCGCCCGCATCCCCGAGACCATCCCGCCGCTGGAAGGCCCGCAGACACTGCATGCGAAGAAGCTGCACCAGATGCGTCTTGACCTGGGCGGCAGGCCCGAACTCGCCGCCGTGAATGCGATCCTCATCGCGCATCTGCGCAAAGCGCGCTTCCCGGCCCATACCCCCGCCCTTTTCCGCCGCATCTGGGCCGAGGCCGGGCCGCAGCTGATGCCCGAGCTGCCGGGGCGCTGGCTGATCTCGTCGGTCATCACCTTCGGCGACCATGGCGAGACCGAGGCGCAACGCCGGGTGGGGCTGTCGATCAACCTGCTCTTTTCGCTGATGAAACTTTACGAATTCGAGCGCCTCCACTCTGGCACCGATCCCGCGACGCCCTTCCCGCTCCGCCGGATACGGCACCGGCACCTGCCGCTTGACATGCCGCATTTCAATCTTGGCGACGGCGGGCTGGACATCAACCTGCTGGCCCAGATCTGGGGCGAGGCGGAGAGGGTGCCGATCGTCGGCCCGCTGGCCTGCCACCTGTTGCAGCGGCTGAACGCAGACTCCGGCAACCTGTTCCGGCGGATCGGCATGATGCGGGCGGGCAAGCATCTGGCCCGGATGGACCGGGCACTGTCGCCGATGCCGGACCCGGACCTGCCGGAACCCGGTGACGCACCCCCGCCTTGACCATCGGAAGGATTTCCGCTATGCGCCGCAGGCGGCCAAACGGGCCGAGACGCCGGGGCGCCCGGAAACTTGCGTCCCATCACCCATGCGGTCCGATACCGCATCCATAGGACGCTTATGACCAAATTTACCGACCTCGCGCTGGACCCGCGCGTGCTGCAAGCCGTCACTGAAGCCGGCTACGAGACCCCCACCCCGATCCAGGCCGAGGCCATTCCGCATGCGCTGCAAGGCCGTGACGTGCTGGGGATCGCCCAGACCGGCACCGGCAAGACCGCCAGTTTCACCCTGCCGATGATCACGCTTCTGGGTCAGGGCCGCGCCCGTGCCCGGATGCCGCGCAGCCTTGTGCTGGCGCCCACGCGCGAACTTGCCGCCCAGGTGGCCGAAAACTTCGACATCTACGCCAAGCACACCAAGCTGACCAAGGCGCTCTTGATCGGCGGCGTGGCGTTCGGGGAACAGGACAAGCTGATCGACCGCGGCGTCGACGTGCTGATCGCGACGCCGGGCCGTCTGCTCGACCATTTCGAGCGCGGCAAGCTCCTCCTCACCGGCGTGCAGATCATGGTGGTCGATGAGGCCGACCGGATGCTCGACATGGGCTTCATCCCGGACATCGAGCGGATCTTCACCCTGACCCCGCCGAAGCGGCAGACGATGTTCTACAGCGCCACCATGGCGCCGGAAATCGAGCGGATCACCAAGACCTTCCTGAAGGACCCCGCCAAGATCGAGGTGGCGCGCCAGGCGACGACTTCGACCACGATCACCCAGGCGCTGATCGAGGTGAAGCCGATCCGCAAGGACCGCAATTTCGGCGACAAGCGGGCCATGCTGCGCGCGCTCATCCGCGCCGAGGGCGAGGCCTGCACCAACGCGATCATCTTCTGCAACCGGAAGATGGACGTGGACGTGGTGGCGAAGTCCTTGAAGTCGCATGGTTTCAACGCGGCTCCGATCCACGGCGACCTGGAACAGTCGATGCGGATGAAGACGCTGGACGCTTTCCGCGACGGGACGTTGCACCTCCTCGTGGCGTCCGACGTGGCCGCGCGCGGGCTGGATATTCCGGCTGTCAGCCATGTGTTCAACTTCGACGTGCCCTCGCATCCGGAAGACTATGTCCACCGCATCGGCCGCACGGGCCGCGCCGGGCGTCTGGGCAAGGCCTTCACCATCTCGGTGCCGTCGGACGAGAAATATCTGAAAGCCATCGAAAGCCTGATCAAGTCCGAGATTCCGCGTGGCGAGGCACCGGAAGGCTATGAGCCTTCGACCGCCGACAGCCGCCCGGACCGCGCGCCGCGCGAAGACCGCAAGGGGCGTGACCGTGGCGGCCGAAGCCGTGAGCGCGAGCGTCCGGTGAAGGCGCATGAAGAGGTGGCCCCGATGGAGCCGCTGGCCGTCGCGCCCAAGGCCGAACCGGCTGTGGAAGCCGCCCAGCCCGAGGAACGTCGGGACGAGCGTCGCGAACCGCGGGCGGACCGGGGCGGCGACCGCCGCCGCGAGGAGCGGGGCGAAGGCCGTGGGGAGCGTCGCGATGACCGGCGTGAACCCCGCGAAGACCGCCGGGATGACCGGCGCGAGCCGCGTGAAGACCGGCGCGACTATCGCCGCGACCGCGACCTCGGGCCGTCGGTGATCGGCATGGGCGACCATGTGCCCGATTTCATCCTGCGCAGCTTTGCCCTGAAGGCCGCTCCGACCGAAGAGGTCGAAGAACCCGTCCCGGCCACCGGCACCGAAGGCTGATCCCGGCCCCGGAATTGCAAAAGGCCCCGTCCAGGACGGGGCCTTTTCCTTTTGTGGGCCGATCTACTCTGCCACCAGCCGGCTGATCACCACGGTCACTTCCGGCTTCTTGCCGATCTCTTCCATTGCGACCTGGCGGACAACCTTGCGGATTTCCTCTTCCAGCTTGGTGTCGTCGGCCATCACCTTGCGACCCAGCCTTCCGATCACCTCGTCGAGGTCGGCCTCCATCGTCTCGCCCAGGGGACGCTCGCCCCGGCCCACCGGGGGCAGGCCCATCAGTTCGACCCAGGGCTCGCCCATCGGGGTGTCGCTTTCGTCCAGGATCACCGTCACCGTCACCAGCCCGTTCAGCGCCATGCGGATGCGGTCGCGGACCACCCCGTCCAGCGCCCCGATCAGCGCGGTGCCATCAAGGTAGAGCCGCCCGGTTTCCACATATTCCGCCACCTCCGGCACGTCGCCCGTCAGGTCAAGCATCGTGCCGTTCGGTGCCACGGCAGCGGCGATTCCCGCTTCGGTCGCGATGCGGACATGTTCCGAAAGATGCCGATGCTCGCCATGCATCGGAATCAGCATGTCGGGCAGGACAAGGCGATGCACATGTTCAAGATCCGGGCGGTTGGCGTGGCCCGAGACGTGGTACAGGCCGCCCTGGTCGTCGATCACCTGCACGCCCTTCTCGGAGAACGCATTCCAGACCCGCAGCACGTCGCGTTCGTTGCCGGGGATGGTCTTGGACGAGAAGAGGAACGTGTCGCCCTCCTTCAGCTCCAGCCCCAGATACTTGCCGCGCGACAGTTGCGCGCTGGCCGCCCGGCGTTCGCCCTGGCTGCCGGTGGCAAGGATCATCAGGTTGCGGCGCGGCACCTCCAGCGCCTCCTCGGGCGTCACGGTCTTCGGGAAGCCCGACAGCACCGCCGCCTCTTCCGCCGCCGACAGCATCCGCTTCATCGACCGGCCCAGCACGCAGATCGTGCGGTCCGCCGCTTTTCCAGCTAGCGCCAGGGTCTTCAGGCGCGCGACGTTCGAGCCGAAGGTCGTCGCCACCACCATGCCGGTGCGGCTGCGGATCAGCTCGGTCAAGGGTTCGGCAAGGCTGGCCTCGGACCGGCCCTCGTGGGTGGAAAAGACGTTGGTGGAATCGCAGGTCATCGCCTTGACCGGGCGTTCCTTCACGATGTCCGCGATCCGCTCATCGTCCCAGCCCTCGCCCACCACCGGCGTATGGTCGATCTTGAAATCGGCCGAATGGAAGATGCGGCCCGCGGGCGTGTCGATCACCAGCGCCGAGCTCTCGGGAATGGAATGCGAGACGGGAACGAATTGCACCTTGAACGGACCGACTTCCACCGTCGCGGGGCGCGGTTCCACCGTGGCGATCTGGTCGACGGGCAGGCCCGCCTCCTCGAACTTCAGCCGCCCGATGGTTGCGGTGAACCGGCGGGCATAGACCTTCTTCTCCAGCCCCGGCCAAAGGGGGGCCAGCGCACCGATATGGTCCTCATGCGCATGAGTGATGAAGATCGCCTCCAGCCGGTCCAGTTTGTCGTGCAGCCAGCTGACGTCGGGCAGGATCAGGTCCACCCCGGGAGAGGTGTCCATGTCGGGGAAGGCCACGCCCAGATCGACAAGGATCAACCGTTCCTTGCCCTTCGGCCCGTAGCCATAGACATAGGAGTTCATGCCGATCTCGCCGGCGCCGCCGAGGGGAAGATAGATCAGGCGGTTCGCGCTCATGGGGCATCCTTGTTATAGGCGTTGATCAGGACGAGGCCGTGCATGGTCAGATCGTCCTCGATGCTGTCGAATAGCTCGGTTCCCTGCGCGAACAGACTGGCAAGGCCCCCGGTCGCGATCACTTTCATCGGTCGGTCGCGTTCGCGGCGCACTTCGCGCACGATGCCTTCGACAAGACCCACATAGCCCCAATACACGCCGGACTGCATGCAGGCCACCGTATTCGTGCCGATCGCCTTGGCGGGCTTGGCCACATCAACGTGAGGCAGCGCGGCGGCGGCCATGTGCAGCGCCTCAAGGCTCAGGTTCACGCCGGGCGCGATCACCCCGCCGATATAGGCCCCGTCATGATCGATCACATCGAAGGTGGTGGCAGTGCCGAAGTCGACCACGATCAGGTCGCCGCCATGCCGGTCAAAGCCCGAAACGGTGTTGACCAGCCGGTCGGGGCCGACCGTGGTGCCCTGATCGACGCGGGGCGCAACGGGCAATCGGCAATCGGGCTTGCCCACGACCAGCGGGCGGCAGTTGAAGTAGCGGTCGCAGAGGACGCGCAGGTTGAAGACCACGCGCGGCACGGTGGAGGAAATGATCGCCTCGGTGATCGTCGCTTCGGTCTTCGTCAGGGCCATCAGGCTGGAAAGCCAGACGTAATACTCATCCGCCGTGCGCTTGTGGTCGGTCGCGATGCGCCAGGTGGCAAGGAAGGTCGTGCCGTCCCAGATCGAGAAGACGGTGTTGGTGTTGCCGCAGTCGATGGCAAGAAGCATGGGCGGGGCCTTTCACGGGATGCGGCGTCTAAAATTTTTCGTCGAAAAATTTTAGACGCCGCACAGGTCGGTCAAAAGAACACCTCGGCGGCGGGAATGGCAACCGGGCCCTGGGCCATCCGCAGGATCAGGTTGCCTGCCGCGTCGATCCCCTCGAACACGCCTTCGCGGCTGTCAGTGCCGGTGCGGGCGCGGATCGGTTCGCCCAGGCGGGCGGCGTGGGTCAGCCACTTTTCCCGCAGGGGGGCGAAGCCATTCCTGCGGAAGGTGGATTCCCAGGCCGCCCAGGCGGGGGCAAGGGCCTCAAGAAAGGCCTCGGGTGTGATGCGCAGTCCGGTCTCCTGCAGCAGGGAAACCGGCGGTAAGGCGCCGGGTTCGACCTGTGAGGGGTCGGGGGCGGCGATCAGGTTCACACCGATGCCGATGCAAAGCACCGGGTCTGGGGTGTTCAAACCCTGGCTTTCCAGCAGGATGCCCGCGATCTTGCCACCGTTGCAAAGAACATCGTTCGGCCATTTGAGTGCGAAGCCTTGCGGCAGTCCGGTCAGATCGACAAACGCATCCCGCAAGGCCAGCGCGGCGGCGAAAGACCGCAGCGCGACCGTTTCCGGTGGTTCGAACGGTTTCAGGACCAGCGTGCCGTGGAAGTTGCCAGGCGGGCTGGACCAGGGGCGGGCGCGGCGACCGCGTCCGGCAGTCTGCACCCCGGCGAGGATCCAGGCCGGTCCCGGCAGGCTGGCGGCCCGCCGGAAACCCTCGGCATTGGTGCTGTCGATCTCGGGCAGGACAATCCGCCCTGCCCCGAGGTCCGCCTTAACGAACAAGCGCTTCGGCGGCGATTGCAGCCGCAGGTTCGATGCCGAACAGGTTCACGATGCCCAGCACCATGATCAAGGCAACGGCAACCAGCATCGCCCATTGCACCGGGGCCATGCGGCTATCGACCGGCTCCTGTTCCGCGCCGAAATACATGAAATAGACGATGCGCAGGTAGTAGAAGGCCCCGATCACCGAAGCCACCGCCCCCGCCACCGCCAGCCAGACCCAGCCCGCATCGACGGCGGCTTTCAGGACGTAGAACTTTCCGAAGAACCCCACCATCGGCGGAACACCTGCAAGGCTGAACAGCAGCACCAGCATCGCCAGCGCCTTCAGCGGTTCCTTCTTCGCGAACTGGTTCAGCCCGGCGATGTCCGAAACCGGGCGCCCGTCCCGCTCCATCGACAGGATGAAGGCGAAGGTGCCGATATTCATCGTGACGTAGATCGCCATGTAGATCAGCGTCGCCTGCACCCCATACGCCGTGCCGACGCAAACACCGATCAGCGCATAGCCCATATGGGCGATGGAGGAGTAAGCCATCAGCCGCTTGATGTCGCGCTGGCCGATGGCCGCCACGGCGCCAAGGAACATCGACGCCACCGACAGCCCCGCCAGAACCTGACCCCACTGGCCGGGAATCCCCCCGAAGGCGTCCTGCACCAGCCGGGCGATCAGCGCCATCGCAGCGACCTTGGGGGCCGTGGCGAAGAAGGCGGTAACGGGGGTGGGCGAGCCTTCGTAGACGTCGGGCGTCCACATGTGGAAGGGCGCGGCCGAAACCTTGAACGCCAGCCCCGCGAGCATGAACACCAGCCCGAAGAGAAGCCCCAGCGGCACGCCATCGGCCAGCGTCGTCAGGATGCCGGCGAACTGCGTAGTCCCGGCATAGCCATAGACCAGCGAGGCCCCGTACAGCAGCAGACCCGACGACAGCGCGCCGAGGACGAAATATTTCAGGCCCGCCTCCGACGATTTCGCACTGTCCCGCCGCATCGAGGCGACGACATAGAGCGACAGCGATTGCAACTCCAGCCCCATGTAAAGCGTGATCAGGTCGGCGGCGGAGACCATGACCATCATCCCCACCACGGCAAGCGTCACGAGAATCGGGAATTCAAAGCGCAGCAGCTCGCGCCGGGCCATGTAATCCTGGCTCATCACCAGCACGGCGGCGGCGGACAGAAGGATCGTCACCTTGGCGAAACGTGCGAAAGGATCGTCGGTGAAAAGGCCGGAGAACACCGTCCGCTCCCCCGCCCCGCCCGCGCCGATGTAAAGCGCCAGCGCCACGAACAGCCCAGCCGTCGCCCAGACCAGCGTGGCGGCCAGCTTGTCCTTGCCGGTATAGACCGCGACGATCAGCGCGATCATGGCGTAAAGCGCCAGCACGATCTCGGGCAGGAGGGTCTGGAAATCGGCGGAAGTCATTCGACAGGTCCTTCGTTCAGGGCAAGGCCGTCAGCCGGTTGCGCAGCCTGGTAGTCGGTAACAAGCGCCGAAACCGATGGCCCGATGATGTCGGTCACCAGGCTGGGGTAGACGCCCAGGATCAGGGTCATCGCGATCAGCGGCGCGAAGATCACCTTTTCGCGCCGGTCCATGTCGGTGATCGACTTCAGGGCTTCCTTTATCAGGTCGCCGAAGACGACCCGACGGTAGAGCCAAAGCGCATAGCCCGCCGACAGGATCACGCCGCTTGCAGCCACGGCGGCAACCCAGGTGTTGACCTGGAATATCCCCATCAGCGTCAGGAATTCACCGACAAAGCCGCTGGTGCCGGGCAGGCCGACGTTGGCCATGGTGAAGAACATGAAGACCAGCGCATAGGCCGGCATCCGGTTCACCAGCCCGCCATAGGCGTCGATCTCGCGGGTGTGCATCCGGTCATAGATCACGCCGACGCACAGGAAGAGCGCACCCGAGATGAAGCCGTGCGACAGCATCTGGAAGATCGCGCCATCGACGCCCTGCTGGTTGGCCGCGAAGATGCCCATGGTGACATAGCCCATATGCGCAACCGAGGAATAGGCGATCAGCTTCTTCATGTCGGTCTGCGCCAGCGCCACAAGGCTGGTGTAGACGATGGCAATCGCCGACATCCACAGGACCAGCGGCGCCATCACGTCGGAGCCAACCGGGAACATCGGCAGGCTGAAGCGCAGGAAGCCGTAGCCGCCCATCTTCAACAGGATCGCCGCCAGCACCACCGACCCCGCCGTCGGGGCCTGGACGTGGGCATCGGGCAGCCAGGTATGCACCGGCCACATCGGCATCTTCACCGCGAAGCTGGCGAAGAAGGCGAGGAACAGTATGGTCTGCAACCCGCCGACGACCTGAATGCCGAGCAGGCTGAACGACTCATGCCCGAAGTCATGCACCAGAAGCTTGGCGATGTCGGTGGTCCCCGCGTCCAGATACATCGCGATCATCGCGACCAGCATCAGGACCGAGCCGAGGAAGGTGTAGAGGAAGAACTTGAACGCCGCGTAGATGCGGTCCTTGCCGCCCCAGATGCCGATGATCAGGAACATCGGGATCAGGCCCGCCTCGAAGAACAGGTAGAACAGCACCAGGTCCAGCGCGGTGAAGACGCCGAGCATCAGCGTTTCCAGCACCAGGAAGGCGATCATGTATTCCTTGACGCGGGTTTCCACGCCCCAGCAGGAATAGATCGTGATCGGCATCAGGAAGGTCGTCAGCATCACGAACAGGATCGAAATCCCGTCGACGCCCATCTTGTAGCTGAGGCCCAGGATCCAGGCCCGCTCCTCGACGAACTGGAAGCCGGTGTTCGACGGATCGAACCGGAACAGCACGAACAGCGAGATCACGAAGGTCGCCGTGGTGGTGAAGAGCGCAAGCCACTTCGCCCCCTGGCGCGCCGCCGCGTCATCGCCTCGCATGAACAGCGCAAGGATCGCCGCCGCGACGAGGGGCAGGAAGGTGATGATCGAGAGAAGCTGATTTTCCATTATGCGCGCCCCTTACTTCGCGCCGCCGAAAAGCGTCATCCAGGTGACAAGGGCAACGATCCCCAGCACCATCGCGAAGGCGTAGTGGAACAGATAGCCGGACTGCGCGCGGCCTGCGAGGCGGGTGAAGTAGGGGATGATCCCCAGCGCCACCCCGTTGAGCGAGCCGTCGATGACATCGCCGTCGCCGCGTCTCCACAAGAAGTTGCCCAGCCATTTGGCGGGACGCACGAAGATCACGTCATACAGCTCGTCGAAATACCACTTGTTCAGGAGGAACAGGTAGAGCGGACGCTGCTGGGCCGCCAGACGGCGCGGCAGGCTCGGGTCGCGGATGTAGAACAGCCAGGCCATCACGAAGCCGATCAGCATGGCGATGAAGGGCGCGACCTTGACCCAGGTCGGTGCCTCATGCGCGTGGTGGATCACCTCGTTCTCCGGCCCGATGAAGATCGCACCTTTCGGGGCGACGCCGGGGGCGACGGCATGGGTCTCCGTTGCAGCCTCGGTCGCGACCGTGGTGCCCTCGGCGGGTGCGGCCTCGGTGGCCGTTGTCGCTGTGGTGGCGGCGGGAGCGAGTGCCTCGGTCGTGGCGACAGCGGTGCCTTCGGCAGCGGGTTCTTCGGTGGCAACCTCGCCATGTGCGGCGGCGGCTTCCATGCCGAACCAGGTCCGCAGCTTTGCCTCGTCGCCGAAGAAGACGTTGTACCACAGCATCCCCGAGAAGGCCGCGCCAAGCGCCAGCACCCCCAGCGGGATCAGGATGACCAGCGGGCTTTCATGCGGCTCGTGGGCGTGGTCGTCGTGCCCGTGGGCATCATGCACCGCGCCATGCTGGCCGTGATGATCCTGGCCATGCGCGCGGCTGGTCCCGAAGAAGGTCAGGAACATCAGCCGCCAGGAGTAGAAGCTGGTGAAGCAGGCCGCGACGACCAGCAGCCAGAAGGCGTAAGCAGAGCCGACCCAGGCGCTTTCGATCACCGCATCCTTCGACAGGAACCCGGCAAAGCCGTAATGCGTCAGCGGAATGCCGACCCCGGTGATCGCCAGCGTGCCGATCAGCATGGCCGCGAAGGTGTAGGGGATCTTCTTGCGAAGACCGCCATAGTTGCGCATGTCCTGTTCATGGTGGGTGGCCATGATGACCGAGCCCGCGCCAAGGAACAGCATCGCCTTGAAGAAGGCATGGGTGAAGAGGTGGAACATCGCCACCGAATAGACCCCGACACCCGCCGCCACGAACATGTAGCCCAGCTGCGACATGGTGGAATAGGCGATCACGCGCTTGATGTCGTTCTGCACCAGGCCGATGGTCGCGGCCACAAAGGCCGTGGTCGCGCCCAGCACGGTGATGAAGGCGGTCGCCTGCGGCGCATATTCATACAGGGGCGACATCCGGCAGACAAGGAACACCCCCGCCGTCACCATGGTCGCGGCGTGGATCAGGGCGGACACCGGCGTCGGACCCTCCATCGCGTCGGGCAACCAGGTGTGCAGGAACAGCTGCGCCGATTTGCCCATCGCGCCGATGAACAGGAGAACCCCGATCAGGTTCGCGGCATTCCAGTCGGCCCAGAGAAAGCTCAGGCTGGTCTCGGCCAGCGCGGGCGCGGCGGCGAAGACATCCTCAAACCGGACGCTGTCGGTCAGGTAGTACAGCGCGAAGATCCCCAGGGCAAAGCCGAAGTCACCGACCCGGTTCACCACGAAAGCCTTGATCGCGGCGGCATTGGCCGAAGGCTTGCGGTAGTAGAAGCCGATCAGGAGGTAGGAGGCGACGCCCACGCCTTCCCAGCCGAAGAACATCTGCACCAGATTGTCGGAGGTGACGAGCGCCAGCATGGAGAAGGTGAAGAACGACAGATAGGCAAAGAAGCGCGCCTTGTAATGCTCGCCCTCATGCCAGTTCTCGTCATGCGCCATGTAGCCGAACGAGTAGAGATGGACGAGCGCCGAGACCGAGTTCACCACCACCAGCATGATCGCGGTCAGCCGGTCCAGCCGGATCGCCCATTCCGCCCCCAGCGTCCCGGATTCGATCCAGCGGAACAGGGTGATGTGCTGCGTCT
>JAGPEG010000217.1 GCA_018057165.1 Tabrizicola sp. | reverse complement strand
TGGTCGTGAAGGAGCGCACCCTGCAAGGCGGCGAGGCCCAGACCACCAACAACCGGATGGAACTTCTGGCCGCCATCTCGGCGCTTGAGGCGCTGACCCGTCCGACCGAACTGACCATCGTCACCGACAGCGCCTATGTGAAGAACGGCATCACCGATTGGATTGCCGGTTGGAAGCGCAGGAACTGGCGCACGGCCGGGGGTAGCCCGGTGAAGAATGTCGAGCTTTGGCAAAGGCTTGAAGCCGCCGCTGCGATGCACAAAGTTACCTGGCGCTGGATCAAGGGCCACGCGGGCCATGCCGAGAACGAACGTGCCGACGCGCTTGCCCGTGCGGGAATGGCGCCCTTCAAGGCCCCCGCCTGATGGATGGCTTCAGCCTGCAACATGGGCTCGACTATGCTTCGGTGCTGGTCTTCGCCCTGACCGGAGCCCTGGCGGCCAGCCGGTCGCAGCTTGATATCGTCGGCTTCATCTTCATCGCCTGTCTGACCGCCGTCGGCGGCGGCACGCTGCGCGATGCGATCCTGAACCGCGAGGTCTTCTGGGTCGCCGATCCGCTGATGCTTGGCGTCGCCACTGTCGCCGCCGTGCTGGTCTTCTTCACCGCCCATCGCCTTGAAAGCCGCTACCGGGCGCTTCTCTGGTTCGACGCCGCAGCACTTGCCGTCGCCGTGCCCGCAGGGGTGGCCGTCGCGCTGGCGGAAGGGCAAGGCTGGCCCATCATTCTGGTCATGGGCATGATCACCGGCTGCATGGGCGGCCTGCTGCGCGACGTGGTCTGCAACGAGGTGCCGCTGGTCCTGAAACAGGGCGAGCTTTATGCCACCTGCGCGCTGGCCGGATCGTTGGGAGCGGTGGTTGCGGGTGGCTTAGGCCTGCCGCAGGAGCTGGCGCTGCTGATCTGCGCCGCGCTGGTCTTTACCCTGCGCGCGGGCAGCATCGCTCTGGGCTGGCGGCTGCCGGTCTATCGGTCACAGCCACCCCGGCCCGGTGCGCCGAAGCGATAGCTTGCCAGATGAACGAACATTCGTTTATCGTCGCCTCATGCCGCGCCCCCGCACCACTCCCGACGAAACCGTCTTCGCCGCCATCCAGCGCCTGTTGGATCAGGGCGGCGACAAGGCAGTGTCTTTCGGATCTGTCGGCAAACTGACCGGACTGGCGCCGCCGACGCTGGTCCAGCGTTATGGCAGCCGTGACGGCATGGTGAAATCCGCCCGGCTTGCCGCCTGGGACGCGCTGGAGCGGCGCACCGGGGAAGCCATCGCCGGGACCGCCGACAAGGGTCCGCAGGGACTTTTGAAAGCCATTGGTCCGGTCGATGTTGCAGCGATTGCTGCCGATTTCCGCGACCCGGATCTGGCGCTGCGTGCGGCGGGCTGGCGGACGGGGGTTGAAACGGCGCTGGCCCTGCGGCTTGGCGCAGGTCAGAAAGCGAAGGAAAGCGCGGCCCTTCTGTTTGCCGCCTGGCAGGGTCAGGCGCTGTGGTCGGCGGCTGGAGAGCAGGCTTTCCGTCTGAAAGACGCGGTGAAGCGGCTTACCTGACCAAGGCCTTCCAGGCTCAGATCAGGATCAGCGCCCCCAGAAGCGCGCCGACGAACCCGGCCCCGATCCCGGCCAGCAGCACCAGCCCGCGCAGGACCAGCGTCCCGATCAAGGCACCCAGCACGCCAAGCGCGATGGTGGACGGCGTGTCCATGTTCACCTTCAGGATGCGCGTCGCAAGAAAGCCCACGGCGACCCCGACGATCAGCAATGCGACTAGCGGCATGGTGTCCCTCCCCCCTTGTCTGCGAAATATGGGAACCGCCTGCCCCCGGCGCTATAGGGTGCCGGGCAAAATCAGACCGCGCAGGATTTCATGGGTGGGCATCGGCCGTTTGCCCTCGCGCTGTGCCTCGGTGATCTCGACCGCGCCCTCGCCGCAAGCGATGGTGAAGCCCCCCAGCACCTGACCCGGCGCGCCGTTTCCCTTGGCCAGGCGCGATCGGAGGAGTTTCACCCGTTCGCCGTTGACCAGCGTCCAGGCCCCCGGAAACGGCGAAAGCCCGCGGATCAGCCGATCCACCGCGACCGCCGGCTGCGAGAAATCGACGCGCGCCTCGGCCTTGTCGATCTTGGCGGCATAGGTCACACCCTCGGCGGGTTGAGGCAGGGCGGGAAGCGGCAAATGTTCCAGCGCCTGCACGATCAACTGCGCGCCCAGGGCGCTGAGCCGGTCGTGCAGGTCCGCCGTTGTTTCCTCTGGCCCGATCTGGACAGCCTTGCGCAGCAGCACCGGCCCGGTATCCAGCCCCGCCTCCATCTGCATGATGCAGACGCCGGTTTCCCGGTCCCCCGCCATGATCGCCCGATGGATCGGCGCTGCGCCCCGCCAGCGCGGCAGAAGGCTGGCGTGGATGTTCAGGCAGCCAAGGCGCGGTGCATCGAGGATGGCCTGCGGCAGAATCAGCCCGTAGGCGACAACCACGGCCAGATCGGCGTCCAGCGCGGCAAATTCTGCCACCGCCGCATCGCTGCGCAGCGAGACCGGATGCCTGACCGGCAACCCAAGCACCTCGGCCCGCGCCTGCACCGGGCTGGGTCGATCCGCCTTGCCCCGTCCGGCCGGACGTGGTGGCTGGCAGTAGACCGCGACGATCTCATGGGCCTGGTGCAGGGCTTCCAGCACCGGGACCGAGAACTCCGGCGTGCCCATGAAAATGATTTTCACTTCACGCGCCCCAGCTTCGTCGCCTTCGCGATCAGCATCTTGCGCTTCAGCGGCGAGAGGTGGTCGAAATACATCTTGCCCGCCAGATGGTCGATCTGGTGCTGCACGCTGGTCGCCCAGAGGCCGACGAAATCGCGATCCTCGACCACGCCGTCCGCGTTCAGGAACCGCACTGTCACCGCCCTCGGGCGTTGGATCACCGCCGACACGCCCGGCAGGTTGGGCGAGGCCTCCTCATGCTCGCGCGGCTGGACGCTCGCGTGCAGGATCTCGGGATTCGCCATCCGCACCGCCTGCCCCCGCGCCTCGGAACAGTCGACTACCGCCAACCGCAAAGGCATCCCGATCTGCACGGCGGCAAGGCCATAGCCCGGCATCGCATCCATCGTGTCGATCATGTCAGCCCAGATCGCCCGCACCTCATCGGTGATCGCCGTCACATCCGCCGCAGGGGTGCGCAGCACCGCGTTGGGCCAGGGCAGGCAGCGCCGGACCGTCACTCCCGCGCCCGTTCCCGCTTCAGCTTTTCCATCTTCCGCGTGATCATCTGGCGCTTCAGCGGGCCCAGATAGTCGATGAAAAGCTTGCCATCCAGATGGTCGATCTCGTGCTGCACGCAGGTCGCCCAAAGGCCCGCGAACTGCCGTTCCTGCATCTCTCCGTCCAGCCCCAGCCAGCGCACCTGCACCTCGGCCGGACGCTTCACCTCGGCATATTGCTCGGGGATCGACAGGCAGCCTTCCTCGTAACTCGACAGATCCTCGGACGACCAGAGGATTTCCGGGTTCACCAGCGCCATCGGCTCGGGGTCGCCCTCCTTGATGCAATCCATCACGATGACCCGCTTCGTCACCCCCACCTGCGGCGCGGCAAGACCGATGCCCGGCGCATCATACATCGTTTCCAGCATGTCGGCGGCAAGGCGGCGGATCTCGGGCGTGATTTCCGCCACGGGATCGCAGACCTTCTTGAGGCGCGGGTCAGGATGGATCAGGATGGGTCGGATCATGGAAGCGATCTACGAAAGCAGGCCCCGGATGGCAAGAGGAACGCAGGCAAACGGCATTTCCGGTGATGCGCGGGCAGATTGTTCCAAGGTATGACAATATTTCGGAACATCGTGCCAATTCTGTGATAAAATTTGGGATGACTTCCCGACAATGATGGAATAATCGGATGAACATCCCAACCAACAGGCCCAACGACATGACCTTCGACACCCCGATCTGCCGCGCCGGAACCCATTGCTCCAAGTGGGACATGCTGGAACCGCTTTACGGGCTGACGCCCGATGAAGGTCTTGCCATGTGGGTGGCCGACATGGAGTTCAAGCCGCCGCAGGCGGTGCAGACCGCGCTGGAGAAGATGCTCGACCACG
>JAGPEG010000216.1 GCA_018057165.1 Tabrizicola sp. | reverse complement strand
GTCCGACGCGGCGGATCTGCGCGAAGGGTCGCCCACCCGAGGTCCACCAGGTGAAGGCGAAAAGCACGAAGATCGCGCCGATCGAGCGCCAGAACAGGATCTGCCAGACCGACGCCGACTCGATCTGCCGCAGACCGAGGCCCATCAGCGACCAGAGCGCCCCCGCCGCCAGAACCAGAGCCACACCCTGCCCGTATCGCATTCCCGCACCTCGTTTCCCGTAGTGCTGGCATGGCGGCTTTGGGCTGGCTGTCCTGTTCGCGACAGGTTCGGGTCAGTAGCCGAGCCTGCGGTCGACAAGGTGGAGGAGCGGTTCCCCGGCCTCGCCGCGACGGATGTTTTCGGCGATCACCTTCGATGAGGTGATGGCGCGGGTATCGGCGGCGATATGGGGGGTGACGGTGACGTTCGGATGGGTCCAGTAGGGGTGGTCCTGCGGAAGCGGCTCGACCCGGAAGACATCCAGCGTGGCATGGCCGATCTGGCCCCGGTCCAGCGCGGCGAGCAGGGCGTCGTCGTCGATCAGCGGGCCGCGACCGGGGTTCAGGATGACCGCGCCTTTCGGCAGAAGGGCGAGGCGGTCGGCGTTGAGGAGATTCTCGGTCTCGGGCGTCTTCGGCAGCAGGGTGATCAGGATCTGCGCGGTGGAGAGGGCTTGCCGCAGGCCATCCTCGCCATGCAGGTTGCCGGGCTTCGGCGTGCGGCTCCATCCCGTCACCGGGAAGTTCAGCGCCCTGAGCGCCGTCGCGCAGGCCGACCCCAGCGCGCCCATCCCGAGGATCGTCACCGGGCGCTCGCGGGCCAAGGGCGGACAGGTCGGGTCCCAGACATGGCCGGGGTTCACGATATGGCGGTCCATCCCGAGGTGGTGACGCAGGGAGTGGCCGACCACCCATTCCACCATGCCTTCGGTCAGGCCGGGGTCGACCATCCGGGTCAGGGGCTGGGTGAGGGTGGGGTTGCCCACGATCCGCTCCACCCCGGCCCAGAGGTTCAGGACGGCCTTGGTGCGGGTGTAGGGGGCGAAGTCCTGCAGGGGCGAGGCGGGGGCGTAGACGATGTAGTCGACTGCGGCAGGGTCGGCCTCGGTGACGAGGGTGGCGGCAATCCCGGCCTCGGTCAGGGCCTGCGGCAGGGTGTCCCGATATTCCGGCCAGAGGGAAGGGGCGGCGAAGAGGACGGTCAGCATGGGCAGGGCTTTCGGGGAAGTGTCCACGGTGGACAGATTTTCGGGGTAAGTGATTTCAACAGCTTGGTCGTGGGCGTTAGGGATTTGTCAAGACTTTCCGAAGCGCGGGTCGTCCGGGCGCGGCGGAGCCTTCGAAGGCTCCGACCCGATGTCTTCGAAGACATCGGCGCTACTGCCCCGCCGTCAGGGCCGCGTTCACCGCCAAGGCCAGGATGCAGGTGTTGTAGAAGAACGACGCCACGCCATGCACCAGAACCGCCCGGCGCATCTCGCGCGTCGCGACCTGCACATCCGAGACCTGGGCGGTCATGCCGATGGTGAAGCTGGCGTAGAGGAAATCCCAGGCGTCGGGGTCGCCCTTGCCGGGGAAATTCAGGCCGGGGCCAGTACCGCGATAATGCAGATGGGCATAGTGAAAGGCGACGAGGGTATGGATCGTCGCCCAGCCCAAAGGCAGGCTGACCAGCGCGGCCAGCCGGGCGGCGAGGCTGCTCTGGTCCGCATTCAGCACCAGGAAGATCGCGATGACGCTGACGCCCACCGCAAGGGCGGCGAGGAGGAGGATCAGCGCGACGCCCTCGTCATCCTCCTCGGCGTGGCGGCGCAATTCCTCGGGGCCGGTGGAACCAACGATCCGGGCGGTGAGCGCGAGGTAGGCCAGGAAAAACACATCTGCCGCTGCCAGCAGGGCGAAATCCGGCGCGACCGACAGCGCCCAGGCGGCAAGGCCCGCGGCCACCCCCAGGGCGAAGGCGATCAGGAACCGGCCATGGCGGGGGGCGAAACGCATCTAGCGCGGCCGGTGGACATGGGCGCTTTGCACCAGCCCGAAGCCGACCAGCAGCACCATCATCGCCGATCCGCCATAGCTCAAGAGCGGCAAGGGCACGCCGACCACCGGGGCCATCCCCATCACCATCGACAGGTTGACCGCGATGTAGAAGAAGAAGTTCGCGGCCACCCCGATGATCAGCAGCGCCGAAAAGCGGTCGCGATTCTGCCAGGCGGCCACCAGACAGAAGCCGAGGATCAGCGCGTAAAGCCCCAGCAGCGAGAAGGCCCCGATGAAGCCGAATTCCTCGGCGAGCGTGGTGAAGATGAAGTCGGTGTGCTTTTCCGGCAGGAAGTTCAGCCGCGACTGCGTGCCCTGCATGAAGCCCTTGCCCGACCACCCGCCCGAGCCCAAAGCGATCTTGGCCTGGATGATGTTGTAGCCCGCGCCCAGGGGATCGGCGGCGGGGTCAAGGAAGGTGTCGATCCGCTTGTATTGGTAGTCGTGCAGGAACTGCCAGGGCGTGCCGCGCAGGGTGAAGACCCCCACCACCGCCGAAACCCCGATCGCGATCACCGCGCCGAAATACCAAAGGCTGACGCCCGCCGCGAACATCACCGTGCCGCCGGCAAGGATCAGCATCAGCGACGTGCCAAGGTTCGGCTGCATCAGCACCAGCACGGTGGGGGTGAGGATCATCAAGAGCGGCAGAAAGACGTAAAGCGGCCGCGAGACAAGCTTGGGGTCCAGCCAGTCGTAATAGACCGCCAAGAGCATCACGAGGGTGAATTTCATCATCTCGGAAGGTTGCAGGCGGATGAAGCCCAGGTCGATCCAGCGTTGGGCGCCCATGCCGACCACGCCGAAGAATTCCACCACCAGAAGAAGAAGGAAGGCGACGACATAGGCCACGCCCGACATGCTGCGCCAGAACCAGATCGGCACCATGGCGACGAAGAACATCAGCACCATGCCGACGCCGAAACGCTCCATCTGCGGGCGGGCCCAGATGTCAAGGTTGCCGCCCGCGATGGAGTAGAGCATCAGGAACCCGACCGAGGCGACGGCGGTCACAAGCAGGACCAGCGGCCAGTTCATGTAGAGGATCTTGCGCAGGCCCGTGGGGGCGAATTTGACGCGATATTCAAGAAAGCTCATCGCGCGCCCCTTAGGTTTCGGTTTTCACGGGCGGCTGCCCGGTGACGGGGTCGCGGAGCGGCAGTTCCTTCAGCATGGTCTCGATCCGGCCGCGCTGGCTGGCGGGATAGGCGTCCAGGGGCGGCAGCTTGCCGTAAAGCGCCCGCAAGATCACGTCGCGGGCGATGGGGGCCGCCGCCGTGGACCCACCCCCGCCGTGTTCGACCACCACCGCGACCGCATAGCGCGGCGCGTCATAGGGTGCGAAGCCGACGAACAGCGCATGGTCGCGCCGGTCCCAGGGCAGGTCGTCGTTCGAGATCACGCCGGATTCGCGTTCGGCCTTGGAGATGTTCCTGACCTGGCTGGTGCCGGACTTGCCGGCGAAGATCATCGTCGGGTCGACGACGCGGCTGGACTTGCCGGTGCCGTGGTCGCCGTTCACCACCGCATTCATCCCGCCACGCACGGAGGCAAGGAATTCCGGCGGGATGTCGAGCAGCGGGGCTTCCACCGCGGGTAATTCCTTGTCGTTCACCATCCGCACCAGCCGCGGGGTGACGGCCCGACCCGAGGCGACCCGCGCGGTCATCACCGCCAGTTGCAGGGGCGAGGCCAGCACATAGCCCTGACCGATCGAGGCGTTGATCGTATCGCCGATCCGCCATTCCTGCTTGTGACGTTCCAGCTTCCAGGCCTTGTCGGGCATGTTGCCCTCGGTCACGGCGGACATCTGGATATCGAACTTCTCGCCCAGGCCCAGCTTGCGACCCATCTCGGCGATCTTGTCGATGCCGACCTTCTGGGCGATTTCGTAATAATAGACATCGCAGCTTTCGGCGAGGCTGCGTTCCAGCCGCACGGTGCCATGGCCCGCGCGTTTCCAGCAGTGAAAGCGGCGGCCGCCGAATTCGATATGGCCGGGGCAGCTGACCTTGGTTTCGGGCGTGGCGACCCCGGCGTTGAGCGCGGCAAGGGCCGTGACCATCTTGAAGGT
>JAGPEG010000075.1 GCA_018057165.1 Tabrizicola sp. | reverse complement strand
GCCCGAAGGCATGGCGCAGCGCCATCAGGCCCCAGATCATCGCGTAGTAGGGCAGAAGCTCGAGCCCGATCGCCAGCGAGAAGGCAGTGACGACCCCGCCCAGGGCGCCCGGCACCCAGGCGCGGCCCGGCACCAGCGCCAGGTAGAACAGCGCAGTGCCGCACAGGATCTGCACATTGTGGTGGTCGATCCTGGGGGGAGCGAATTCCCCGCCCAGCTTGCCCCAGCCGAGAAACACCGCCAGCGCCCCGATGGCCGAGGCGGTCCCCAGAAGCCGCGCCGTGCCATGGGTCAGGACCAGCACCATCAGGCAGGCCAGGAAGCTGGGCCAGAGGATCACGGCGGCGAGTTCGGCCGCGGGCCGCGCGACGAAACTGGATGCCGCCAGTATGATCGCCGCGATGCCGGCGTCGATGTAGCGCGACCAATGCATCGCGATGCCCTCGGGCGGCAGGATGCGGTACTGATGCGTGTCCCACCAGGATTGCCCGGACAAGAGATCGCGGACTTCCATGAGGCGCATCTGATCGTCACCGTCGGCGTCCAGAAGCAGCTGGGAGATCTGGGGCGCAGCCCTGATCGCGGTCAGGGCCACGAGGGCGATGCCGACAAGACAGATGAGCCAGAGAAGCAGCCTGGGCGAATCGGCGATGGGTCGGGCGGGGCTGGGCACGTCGCTCTGTTTCCGTGACATTGGTTGTCTAGTGAGACTGTCTGGATCACTTCTGGTTTCGGAAACAGTCATGACTATGGCGAAAAACATCCGCTTCCATGGCCCAAGCCTTGCATCGACATGTTTCCTGCCGTTCCACGCCCCAATTTGGGCACTTTTTCCGGTGCATCTTCGGGCAAAAGCCAAGTGTCCCGCGCGACCGACCGCAAAGGTTCAGCCGATGATCGAACTTACCATCCTCATGCCCTGCCTGAACGAGGCCGAGACGCTGGAGACCTGCATCCGCAAGGCGCTCGGGTATCTGGAGGCCTCGGGCGTCGAGGGCGAAGTGCTGATTGCCGACAACGGCTCGACCGACGGCAGCCAGGAAATCGCGGAACGTCTGGGCGCGGTGGTGGTGCCGGTGGCGCAGCGCGGCTATGGCGCGGCGCTGATTGCCGGGATCACGGCGGCGCGGGGCAGGTTCGTGATCATGGGCGACAGCGACGACAGCTATGATTTCTCGCGGCTGGACGGGTTTGTCAGCCGCCTGCGGGATGGGGCCGACCTGGTGATGGGCAACCGCTTCAAGGGCGGGATCGCCAAGGGCGCGATGCCGCCCCTGCACCGCTATCTGGGGAATCCGGTCCTGTCGACTGTCGGCCGGGTGCTGTACCGCACGCCGGTCGGCGACTTCCACTGTGGCTTGCGCGGGTTTTCCAGGGCCGCGATCCTGAAGCTGGGACTGACCAGCCCGGGGATGGAATTCGCTTCGGAAATGGTCATTAAGGCCTCGCTTGCCGGGCTGAACATCGCCGAGGTGCCGACGACCCTGTCCCCCGATGGCCGGTCGCGCCCGCCGCATCTGCGGTCCTGGCGCGATGGCTGGCGGCATCTGAAACTGCTGCTGACCTTCGCGCCGTTCTCGATCTTCCTCTATCCCGGCCTTGCGCTGCTGGCCCTTGGCGGGGCGCTGTTCCTGCCGCTGCTCTTCGCGCCCGTGACGCTGGGCGACGTTACGCTGGACACCGGCACGCTGATCTTTGCCGCGACCTTCATCATGACGGGCTTCCAGCTGGTCTGGTTCCACGCGCTGGCCCGGCTCTTCGCGGTCCGGATGAACCTCTTGCCGACCTCGCCCCGGTTTGAACGCCTGCGCGCGCGGCTGTCGGTCGATACCGCCTGCCAGATCGGCGCGGTCTTCCTGTTGATGGCCTTCCTCGCCACGGTTGCGTCCGTGGGCTTCTGGGCCTCGCGCGGGTTCGGCCCCCTGGAGGCGGGCACGATCACCCGGACCGCCTCGCTGGTCGCCGTGCTGGCGGCGCTCGGGGTGCAATCGGTGACGAACGGCTTCCTCTGGGGCCTTCTGACCCAGAAGGCGCCGGTCGAGGCCCTGGCGCCCGAAGGCGATCCGGCCCAGGTCTGAACCCGGGCCGGACGCGCTGATCAATAGCGGTAGTGGTCCGACTTGAACGGGCCGTCGACCTTGACGCCGATGTAGTCGGCCTGGTCCTTGCGCAGCTCGGTCAGCTTGACGCCGATCTTCTTCAGATGCAGCCGGGCGACCTTTTCGTCCAGCGCCTTGGGCAGGATGTAGACGCCGGGGGCGTAGTCCTTGCCCTTGGTCCACAGCTCGATCTGCGCCAGCACCTGGTTGGTGAAGCTGGCGGACATGACAAAGGACGGATGGCCGGTCGCGTTGCCAAGGTTCAGAAGGCGGCCTTCGGAGAGGAGGATGATCCGCGCGCCCGAGGGCATCTCGACCATGTCCACCTGGTCCTTGATGTTGGTCCATTTGTGATTGCGCAGGGACGCGACCTGAATCTCGTTGTCGAAATGGCCGATGTTGCCGACGATCGCCATGTCCTTCATCGCGCGCAGATGCTCGATGCGGATCACGTCGCGGTTGCCGGTGGTGGTGATGAAGATGTCGGCGCTGGCAACTTCGTCTTCAAGCAAGGTCACTTCGTAGCCGTCCATCGCCGCCTGCAGGGCGCAGATCGGGTCGACTTCCGTCACCTTCACCCGTGCCCCCGCGCCGCGCAGCGAGGCCGCCGAGCCCTTGCCGACATCGCCATAGCCGCAGACGACGGCGACCTTGCCGGCCATCATCGTGTCGGTGGCGCGGCGGATGCCGTCGACCAGAGATTCCTTGCAGCCGTATTTGTTGTCGAACTTCGACTTGGTAACGCTGTCATTAACGTTGATCGCCGGGAACGGCAGCTGGCCCCGCTTGTGCAGGTCATAAAGGCGGTGGACGCCCGTGGTGGTTTCTTCCGACACGCCCTTGATCGCGGCCTTGGTCCTGGCGAACCAGCCGGGCGACTGCTTCATCCGCTTCTGGATTTGCAGCTTGATGACTTCTTCTTCCTCGGACTGCGGCACGGAGAGCACATCCTCGCCCGCCTCCATCCGCGCGCCGAGAAGGACGTAGAGCGTCGCGTCGCCGCCATCGTCGAGGATCATGTTCGCGCCTTCGGGGAACATGAACGAGCGGTCAAGGTAATCCCAGTGCTCGGTCAGGGTCTGGCCCTTGACGGCAAAGACCGGAATCCCAGCGGCGGCAATCGCGGCGGCGGCGTGGTCCTGGGTCGAGAAGATGTTGCAGGACGCCCAGCGGACATCGGCGCCCAAAGCAACCAGCGTCTCGATCAGCGCGGCGGTCTGAATCGTCATGTGCAGGGAGCCGACGATGCGGGCCCCCTTCAGCGGTTTCGACGCACCAAATTCCTCGCGGCAGGCCATCAGGCCGGGCATCTCGGTTTCCGCGATGGTCAGTTCCTTGCGGCCGAAGTCAGCCAGTGCGATGTCCTTGACGATGTAATCCGCTGCCATCTTGGCGCTCTCCTTGATCCTGGGTTGGGCGGGCAGATAGCATTGATCCCGACCGCAGACAACAAAGGCCCTCCAATGAAACAACCCCGCGCCTGGCAACGCATGCTTTCGGGCCGCAGGCTGGACCTTCTGGACCCGACGCCGGTCGATATCGAGATCGAGGACATCGCGCATGGCCTGGCCTTCGTCGCGCGCTGGAACGGGCAGACGCGGGGCGACTGGCCCTATTCGGTGGCGGAACATTCGCTCTTGGTCGAGGAGATCTTCGCGCGGGACAATCCAGGGATCGGGGCGAAGTGGCGGCTGGCAGCGGTGCTGCATGACGCGCCGGAATATGTGATCGGCGACATGATCAGCCCGGTGAAGGCGGCGGTCGGGCCGGGATATGGCGAGATGGACGCGCGGCTGACGGCGGCGGTGCATCTGCGCTTCGGCCTGCCTGCCGTGTTGCCGGGGCCGATCAAGAAGGCGATCAAGGTGGCGGACAAGGTTTCGGCCTGGCTGGAGGCGGTGCGGATCGCGGGCTTTCGGGAGGCGGAGGCCGACAAGCTGTTCGGACGGCCCTTGCCGGAACTGGTTCACCGGCTGGAAATACGGCTTCGTCCGCCCGCAGAGGTGCGGACGGACTATGTTGCGACGGTTGCACGGCTTCTGGCCGCCTGCGCGTGACAGCCACCCGGCATCAGCGACCCATGTGCCGCAGGTGATCTGCCGTGCGCAGACCGGCGTCGTCCTGGAACTCACGCGGGGACCGGCGCGGATAGTGGCGCGGCAGATAGTCCTTGGACGGACGGCCCAGCCGCGTGGCGATCATCAGGGCGTCAGCGAAGATATTCAACATGGCCTTTCTCCTTTTCGGCTGTCGATGATCTCTTTTGCCATGAAACGCGCCGTGATACGATTCAATAAGGCTTTCATAATGTAAGACTGGCTAACAGATGCCGACCGACTGGCGGAACATCCCATCGCTTACTGCGCTGCGGGCTTTCGCGGCGACAGCCGAGTTGCGCAGCTTTTCCCAGGCGGCACGGGTGCTGAACGTGACCCATGCCGCCGTGGCCCAGCAGGTCCGCGCGCTGGAGGATCAGCTGGGCCGCCCTCTTGTTCAGCGCGAGGGGCGGGGCGTCAGTCTGACGGCGGACGGCGAACAACTGGCCGAGGCGCTGGTGGACGGCTTCGGCGCGATCCAGCGCGGGCTGGAGGCCCTGCGGGCGGGCGAGGCGGACCGTCCGGTCCGCGTGACCCTGACCGCCAGCTTTGCGGCGCAATGGCTGATGCCGCGGCTGAGGGACTTCTGGGTGCAATACCCCGACGTCGGCCTGTCGCTGCATCCCGACAACAAGGTCGTCGACCTGCACCGCGAACGGATGGACCTTGCGATCCGCTACGGCAACGGCGACTGGCCGGGGGTCGAAACGAGCTATCTCGCCTCTGCCCGGCTGGTGATCGCCGGTGCGCCATCGCTGATTGGCGACCGCGAGCGGCTTACCGCCGCCGAGATGCGCGACATGGACTGGATCCTGTCACGAAGCTGGCCGGAGCAGGATGCCTATCTCCGGCAACTGGAGCTTGATCCAGAAAGCCTGAGCCGGACCGACATCAACAGCGAGGAATTGGCCATCGCTGCGGCGCGCCAGGGGCTGGGACTGGTCATCGAAAGCGTCGCGCTGCTGGAATCCGACGTGGTGGACGGACGATTGCGCATCGTGCATGAACGCAGGGAAAAGCTCCCGGCCTATTTCATCGTGACGTTGCCCGGGCCAAAGCGCGCGGCGGCCCGGGCATTTCTCAAATGGCTCAAATCACAGAGCTGACGCTCAGATCGCCATGTCGTCGGGTTTCTTGCCTTTGGCGAGCGCCTCGGAGAACCAGCGTGGCTTGCGGCCGCGGCCCGACCAGGTATCTGCGGCATTCGCCGGATTGGCGTATTTCGCCGTGGACGGCGAGCGTTTGCGTCCGACCGTGACCCCCGTCAACTCGGCCAGCGAAAACCCCATTGCCTTGGCCTTTTCTTCCAGTTCCGCCAGCGCCTCGCGCTTGCGGCGGTCTTCATACCCGGAAATCGCCTTGGCAACCTGCGATTGCAGCTCCTTCAGCTCTTTCAAGGAAAGCGTATTCAAATCCAGCTTCAATGTCTGATCCCCCTCGGATAAAGACATACGTTGAATAGGGCCAATAATCCGTTGGCGCAAGAATTGTTGATTACCTGGGGCTTCTTTTCGCCAGAATGCGCTGCAAGGTGCGGCGATGCATCGAAAGGCGGCGCGCCGTTTCCGAAACATTCCTGTCGCACATTTCATAGACACGCTGGATATGCTCCCAGCGGACCCGGTCAGCCGACATCGGATTTTCCGCCGGTTCGGGAAGGCTGCCGCCCCTGGCCAAGAGCGCGTTGGTCACGTCATTCGCATCGGCAGGTTTCGACAGATAGTCGACTGCGCCAATCTTGACTGCCGCCACTGCCGTTGCAATCGCGCCATAGCCGGTCAGAACGACGATCCGGCAGGAGGGCCGCTTTTCCCGCAACGTCTCGATCACCTCGAGCCCATTGCCGTCTTCCAGCCGCAGGTCAACCACGGCATAGGCCGGCGGCCGCGCAATCGCCTTGGCCCGGCCCTCGGCCACGCTTTGCGCGGTATCGGTGTGGAAGCCGCGCTTTTCCATCGCCTTCGCCAGCCGCTTCAGGAAAGGCTCGTCATCATCGACGAGCAGAAGCGTCGGGTCCGGTCCCAGATCGGTGAGGTCTTCGGTCATGCGTCGTTCCTGGTCCTCGTCGATACTTCACGACGCAGCTTTGCCTGCCTTCACGAAACAAGCAACGCTTTCCGCCATCTGGTCGGGTGTAATCTCGCGCCGGAAGAAATCCACGAAACCTTCGCCCGGCAGCATCAGATAGGTGAAGGTCGAATGGTCCATCAGGTAATACTCGTCCCCGGTCTCGCGTTTCTTGTAGAAGGTCTTGTAGGCTTGCGAGGCCGCCTTGATCTGGTCGGCGCTGCCGGTAAGGGCGACCAGCTTCGGGTGCATGTTCGCCGCATAGTCACCCAGCGCTTCGGAGGTATCGCGGTCGGGATCGATGGTGATGAAGACCGGGGTCACATCCAGGCCCATGGCGTCCAGCTTGTCCACCGCCTCGACATTGCGCGCCATGTCCAGCGGGCAGACGTCCGGGCAGAAGGTATAGCCGAAATAGACCAGCGCCGGTTTGGTCAGCACATCCTTGTCCGTCACCGTCTTGCCCGAGGTATCGGCCAGCGTGAACGGTCCGCCGATGTCGCCGCCGGCGACTTGTCCCTGTCGGCATTCGGCAAAGGCGTCGCTGGTCCGGCCCGTGAATTGCTTCCACCCCATGAAGCCGAGAAAACCGACCGCGACCAGTGCAGCCACAGTTGCGTAGAGCTTGGTCATCGGCAGTACTCCCTTGAGTTCGACGGGTCACATTGATCTCAGATGCGCCGACCCGTAACAATGGTCAACCCGTCCCGGGGAGACATCAGGTCACAGCATGGTCATCGCGACAGCCGGTATTCCTGCCCATGACGCCGGGGCAAACATGGTCCGCCTGCGCACGCTGATCCTGCTGCGCTGGATGGCGATTGCCGGTCAGGTCGCGGCGATCATCGGTGCCAGCCAGGCCTATGCGCTGCAGTTGCCGCTTGGCCTCTGCGCACTGGCCGTCGGGCTTTCGGTGGTCGCGAACCTGCTTCTGTCCATGCTGTTTCCGCAGAACCGGCGGCTGAGCGAGGCCGAAGCCTTCCTCACCCTGCTCTTCGACCTGGGCCAGCTCGCGTTCCTGCTGTTCCTGACCGGCGGGCTGACCAACCCCTTCGCGATCCTGGTGCTGGCCCCCGTCACCATCTCGGCCAGCATGCTGCGCCTGCGCTCGACCGTCGTCCTCGGGGCGCTGGCGATCCTCGTCGTCTCGCTTGCCGTCTCCTGGTACCTGCCCCTGCGCTTTGCGGATGGCTCGGAGCTGGTCATCCCGCGGCTTTTCGCCTTCGGCTTCTGGCTGTCCATCGTCATCGGCATCCTGTTCCTTGGCCTGTATTCCCGCAAGGTCGCGACCGAGATGCGCCACATGTCCGAGGCGCTGCTCGCCACCCAGATGGCACTGGCCCGGGAGCAGAAGCTGACAGACCTGGCCGGTGTCGTCGCTGCCGCCGTGCACGAGCTTGGCACGCCGCTCGCCACGATCAAACTGGTCAGCGCCGAGTTGATCCAGGAACTGGACGGCCAATCCGAGTTGCAGGAGGACGCCCGCCTGATCCGTGCGCAGGCCGACCGCTGCCGCGACATCCTGCGCGACATGGGCCGGGCCGGGAAGGACGACCTGCACCTGCGCCAGGCCCCCTTGTCGGCGGTCCTGCGCGAAGCGGCCGAGCCGCATCTGGCGCGGGGCAAGCGGGTAGATTTCGCCTTCGGTCCGGTCCAGGACGGCGATGACGCCCAGCCCACGATCCTGCGCCGCCCCGAGATCATCCACGGCCTGCGCAACCTGGTGCAGAATGCGGTCGACTTTGCCCGCAGCGCGGTCTGGATCGAGGGCGAATGGACCTCGCACCGCATCATCATCCGCATCACCGATGACGGCCAGGGCTTCCCGTCCAGCGTGATCGGCCGGATCGGCGACCCGTTCGTGCGCGCGCGACGGGCCGATGCAGAGGCCGAGAGACGCCCCGGCTACGAAGGCATGGGCCTTGGCCTCTTCATTGCCAAGACGCTGCTGGAGCGGTCCGGCGCCGATCTTTCCTTTGCCAACGCGACCGACCCGTTCCTCGCACCAGAGGATCGACCGGAACGCTCCGGCGCGGTGGTCGAGGCCGTGTGGGCGACGCCCGATCTCGTCCCGCCCCCCAGCTCCGGCGGCCTTGGCGAGAACACCCTGATCGAAAGCTGAAGCGCAGTTAACGGGCGATTAACCCTTGTCGGCCTAGCCTTTCCGGGATGCGTTCACTCCGGGGGGTCCAGATGGCGGGCGAATGGTCGATGGCGTTGGGCCTGGTGCTGACTGCGCTTCTGGTGGCGATGTCCGCACTGGCCCTGATGGCCGCCTGGCAATCGCGCCGCGCGATCCGGGTGCCCAGCATCTTCGACCAAAGCCCGGCGCGGGTCGCCTTCCTGTTCGATGGCGAGCGTCTGGTCGATGCCTCGCCCGCCGCCCGGGCGCTGCTGCCGGATGGCGAGGACAGCCGGGCATGGTCGCGGCTGGTCGCCCGATTCGGCCCGGATTTCCCCGATCTTTCCGAACGGCTGGCCGCCCTGCCCCGGATCGGCCAGGTGCAGATCCCCTCGCAGCCCGCCACCTCTCCGGCGCTGGTCCTGAAAGCGCAGCATCTGTCGGGCCTCACCCGGCTCACGGTGGACGGTGGCGAGGCGGTCATGCAGCCCGGCCAGGGCGATGCCGCCTCTGCCGCGGCCCTCCAGCAAGAGGTGACGGCCCAGCGCGCGGTCCTGTCCCGGGCCCCGGTGCTGATCTGGAAGGAGGCTGCAGATGGCGGGGTGATCTGGGCGAATCACGCCTATCTCATCCGCGCGGTCGAACTTCTGCCCGAGGGGGAAGATCTGTCCTGGCCGTTGCCGAAGCTGTTCGATGCGCCCGGGCCTGCCACTTCCCGCCTGCCGCGGCTGAAACTGCAGATGCCCAGCGGTCCGGAATGGTTCGATCTGGTCCGCATGCCCCAGGGTGGGGAAACGTTGTGCTATGCGCTGGCCGCGGACAAAGCCGTGCAGGCCGAAACCGCCCTGCGCGAATTCATGCAGACCCTGACCAAGACCTTCGCAGACCTGCCCATCGGCCTTGCGATCTTCGACCGCTCGCGCTGCCTGCAGATGTTCAACCCGGCACTCGCCGACCTGACCACACTGGCCCCGGAGATGCTGATCTCGCGTCCCACGCTCAATGCCTTCCTCGATGCCATGCGGGCCAAGGCGATGATCCCCGAACCGCGCGACTATCGCAGCTGGCGCAAGCAGCTTGCCCGGCTGGAGGAAGAGGCGACGATGGGTCTTTTCGAGGAAACCTGGAGCCTGCCGGGTGGCCAGACCTACCGGGTGATCGGCCGCCCGCACCCGAACGGCGCGCTGGCCTTCATGTTCGAGGACATCTCGAACGAAATGTCCCGCACGCGCCGCTACCGGGCCGATCTGGAACTGGGCCAGTCGGTGATCGACGCGGTCGAGGATGCCGTCGCCGTCTTCTCGCCCGGGGGGCAGCTCGTCATGTCGAACCACGCCTATGCCCAGCTCTGGCAGCACGATCCCCAGGTCCTTCTGTCCGAAGCCAGCATCGCCACGCTCTGCGCCTGGTGGCGGGAGCATGCCGCGCCGACGCTTCTGTGGGACGACGCGACCGATTTCGTCACCAGCGCAGGGGACCGCACGCCCTGGGACGGCGAAGCGCGGCTGCTGGACGGTCGGCTGGTCCTGTGCCGGTTCCGTTCGCTGACCGGCGGCGCGACGCTGATCACCTTCCGCCTGCAGGGCACCATGACCTTTCCCGAACTGAAGGACGCGGGGGCGGCAGGGCTTCTTTCGGCCTGAGACTTGCGGCGGCCCGCCCCGCCGCTACAGTCGCGCCATGCCGACCGATGCCGCATTCACGCTTGACCTGCCCGGTTCCGACGCGACCGAAGCGCTTGGTCGCCGGCTTGCCGCACTGGCCCGGCCCGGCGACACCATCCTGCTTGAAGGCCCGATCGGCGCCGGAAAAAGCTGCCTCGCCCGCGCCTTCATCCGCGCCCGGCTGGACCGCGAGGAAGAGGTGCCTTCGCCGACCTTCACCCTGGTCCAGGTCTATGAGGCCGGAGGCGTGGAGGTCTGGCACGCCGACCTTTACCGCCTGACCCACCCGGACGAGGTCTGGGAACTGGGTCTCGACGACGCCTTCGAGACGGCGATCTGCCTGGTGGAATGGCCCGACCGGCTGGGCGCGCATGTGCCTCCCGATGCGCTCCGCATCCGGCTTGACACGGCGGGCGATGGGCGCAGGGCGATGATCACCGGCGGACGGCCGCACCTTGCCGGGGCGTTTGCCCATGGCTGACCGGGCGACCGAGATCGCAGACTTCCTGGCCCATGCCGGTTGGGCCGCGGCGGAACGCCGTCACCTGGCGGGCGATGCCTCGGACCGCCGCTACGAACGCCTGCGGCGCGGCGCATCGACGGCAGTGCTGATGGACAACCCGCCCGGCGGGGCCGATGATCCGGGGGCCTTCGCCAGCATGGCCCGCCATCTGCGCGCCCTTGGCCTTTCCGCGCCGGCGATCCTGGCCGAGGACCTGCCACGCGGCCTCATGCTCCTGGAAGACCTGGGCGATGATCTCTACGCCCGCCTCCTTGCCTCCGATCCCGCGCGCGAGGCGGAACTTTACGCCCCGGCGGTGGACGTGCTTCTCCATCTGCAACAAGCCGCCGCCCCGCCCGGCTTGCCCGACCTCCCTGCCGAGGACTGGGCCCGTGCGGCGGGTTTCGCGCTGGACTGGTATGCCTTCGCAGCCACCGGCACCCGGCCGGACCCCGCCGCCTTCCACACCAGCCTGACCGCCACCCTGCGGGCCCATGCCGACGGCCCCCGCGTCCTGATCCTGCGCGACTTCCATGCCGAGAATCTGCTGTGGCTGCCCCGCCGCACGGGCATGGCGCGGGTCGGGCTGCTGGACTTCCAGCTCGGCCAGCTGGGCCAGCCGGGCTACGATCTCGTCTCGCTGTTGCAGGACGCCCGCCGCGACGTCGCCGCCGCGACCGAAACCGCGATGGTCGCCCGTTTCGCCGCTGCCACCGGATCGGACCCCGCAACATTTGCCGCCCGCTACGCCACGCTCGGCACCCAGCGCGCCCTGCGCATCCTTGGCGTCTTCGCGCGGCTCTGTCTCGTCGCGGGCAAGCCGCAGTATCTGCCCCTGATACCCCGCGTCTGGGGCCAACTGCAGCAGAACCTTTCCCATCCCGCCCTTGCCGGGCTTCGCACGGTCTGCGACGCCGTCCTGCCTGTGCCCTCCCCCGACCTCCTGCAGAAGATCGCCCGCCAATGCCCGACTATCCCTTCCCGCTGATGATCTTCGCTGCGGGCTTCGGCACCCGCATGGGCGCGCTGACCCAGGACAGGCCAAAGCCGCTGATCCCGGTTGCGGGCCAGCCGCTGATCGACCATGCCCTTGCCGTCGCCGGGGGCGCGGCTGTGCGTCGCACGGTCGTCAATACCCACTACCGCGCCGCGCAGATGGCCGAGCATCTGGCCGACAAGGGGGTCATCATCAGCCATGAACCCGGGCCGATCCTTGAAACCGGGGGCGGGTTGAAGGCGGCGCTTCCGCATCTTGGAGACGGCCCCGTCGCGATCCTGAACAGCGACGGCATCTGGACCGGGGCGAACCCGCTTCTGGAACTCGCCGCCGCCTGGGATGGCAACCGGATGGAGGCGCTCCTGCTGCTGCTTCCCTTGAAAGACACGATCGCCCACGGGGCAAAGGGCGATTTCCGCCTGGCGGCCGATGGCCGGATTTCCCGGGGTCGGGGCGGCGAGGATCACGTCTACATCGGCGCGCAGATCATTCACCCCGCGCGGATCAGGGCCACCCCCGATGCCGTCTTCTCGCTGAACACGCCGTGGAACGCGATGATCGCGGCCGGGACGGCTTTCGGCCAGATCCATCGCGGCAGGTGGTGCGATGTCGGCCATCCGGAGGGAATTGCGGCGGCCGAGCGGCTCCTCCATTCTGCCGGACATGGCTGAGACCCCGAACCTTTTCGCCCTGCCGCCCGGCGCGGATTTCCCCGCCGAGCTGGTCGCGGGCCTGGTGCAGCGCCTGGACGGTCAGCCACCGGAGGCGCTGGCACGGGTCACGCTGATCGTCAACACCCAGCGCATGCGGCGCCGGGTGGGCGAGGTGTTCCAGGCAGCGGGCGCGCGGCTTCTGCCGCGCATCCTGCTTGTGACCGAAACCGCCGCCCTGGCCGATCTTGCGCTGCCGGTGCCGATCTCGCCCCTGCGGCGGCGACTGGAACTTTCGGTCCTGCTCGACCGGCTGCTGGCGACCGGAACCACGCATTTTCCCCGCACGGCACTTTACGACCTCGCCGACAGCCTGGCCGCGCTGAAGGAAGAAATGCAGGGCGAAGGCGTCGGCCCGAAGCGGATCGCCGCGCTGGACGTCGCCAACCATTCGGCGCACTGGGCACGGACCCAGGCCTTCCTTGGCATCGTGACCGAGGCGCTCTCCGGCGCAAGCCCCGACGCAGAAGCCATCCTTCGCCACGCAGCCACCCGGCTTGCCAAAGCCTGGGCGACCACCCCTCCGGCCCATCCGGTGATTCTCGCGGGCTCCACCGCCTCGCGCGGGACGACCGCGCTGCTGGCGCAGGCCATCGCCCGCCTGCCGGACGGAGCGGTGGTTCTTCCCGGCTTCGATTTCGACCTGCCCGCCGAAGTCTGGGACAGCATGGACGATGCACTGACCGCAGAGGATCACCCGCAATACCGCTTCCGCCGGATGATGGAACTCATGGACTGCGGCCCCGGCGCAATCCGGCGCTGGACCGGGGCCGAGGCGCCCGACCCCGGTCGCAACCGCCTCGTCTCGCTGTCGCTTCGTCCCGCGCCGATCACCGATCAGTGGCTGACCGAGGGGCCCCGCCTGTCGGACCTTCCCGTCGCGACGCAGGGCCTGACCCTGATCGAAGCGCCCGGCGAACGGTCCGAGGCGCTCGCCATCGCCCTGATCCTGCGCGAGGCGGCCGAAACCGGCACCCGCGCCGCCCTGATCTCTCCCGACCGCAACCTTGCCCGCCGCGTGACCGCGGCACTGGACCGCTGGGGCATCCGCCCCGACGATTCCGCCGGGCGTCCGCTGGCCCTGTCGGCGCCGGGCCGGATGCTGCGGCAGGTGGCGGGGCTTTTCGGGCAGAAGCTGACCGGCGACGCGCTCCTGGCGCTTCTGAAGCACCCCCTCGCCTTCTCCGGCCGCCGCAGCGAAGAGTCGGGCCGCGGCCCGCACCTGATCCTGACCCGCGAGTTCGAGCTGCATCTGCGCCGCCACGGGCCTGCCTTCCCCACGGCAGAAAGCCTGCGGACCTGGGCCGGAACCCGCAATCTCGACGGGATCGAAGACTGGGCAGAGATCATCGGCGCCACGCTCTGCGGCCACGACGGGACGTCCCGGATGCCACTGGCCGATTTCGTCGCCCGCCACCTTGCGCTGGCCGAACGGCTTGCCCGTGGCTTTGCCGAAACGGGGGCGGGCGGGCTTTGGGACAAGGCCGCCGGGGAAGAGGCGCTTCTGGCCGTGACCGAGCTTCAACGCGAAGCCGGGGCCGGGGGCGAGATGTCGCCTGCCGATTATGCGGGCGTGTTCCTGGGCGTGCTGAACCGGCACGAGGTACGCGAGACGGAAAGCGTGCATCCCGGCATCATGATCTGGGGCACGCTGGAAAGCCGGGTGCAGGGCGCAGACCTGGTGATCCTCGGCGGGCTGAATGATGGCACCTGGCCCGCGCAGCCGCCGCCCGATCCCTGGCTGAACCGCGCGATGCGGAAAGAGGCGGGGCTACTGCTGCCCGAGCGCCGGATCGGTCTTTCGGCGCATGATTTCCAGCAGGCGGTGGCGGCGAAGCGCGTGGTTCTCAGCCGGGCGAAGCGGGGGCCGGAGGCGGAGACCGTGCCCTCGCGCTGGCTGAACCGGCTGGTGAACCTGATTGCCGGGCTGCCGCAACGGAACGGCCCGGACGCCCTGAAGGCGATGCGCGACCGGGGTGAGCACTGGCTGCGCCTGGCCGCTGCCTTCGACCTTGCGCCGCCGGTTGACCCGGCCCGGCGCCCCTCTCCCCGGCCGCCGGTCGTGGCGCGCCCAGGAAAGCTGTCCGTC
>JAGPEG010000074.1 GCA_018057165.1 Tabrizicola sp. | reverse complement strand
CGCTGAACCCGAAGCTTGGCTGCACGGCAGTCAGCCGCGACACCTCGGGGGTGACGGTCACGACAAAGGCATCGCCCTTCTTGTCGACCGAACCGGAGAGGATTTCGCGCTTGTTCGGACCCGAGCGCGGCAGGCCGCAGCCAGCCACCAGCGCAACCGACGTGAAAAGGACGATCACCCTTACGGCGAAAGACGATCTGAAGGTCACTGCCCCGGTTCCCGCGTTCTGCCTTGGGTTATTATCGCGAAACTCTAGCGAAACGACCAAGCGATGACCAGCGCGACAAATGCCGATCAGCGCACGAGCCGCAACTGTTGCCGCGGTGCCGCTTTGCCCGAAACCAGTGCCTGATAGGGATCTTCAGGCGACAGCATGAGATCGACAACCTGCCGCAGCAGCGCCCGCAGCCCTTGCGAGGAGTAGAACCCCCCCACCACCTGCGAGGTTTCCAAAAGGAAATGCCGGTAATCGCGGTAGGCGCGGGTATCGGGGCGCGCGGGGGTAGCGAAGAAATCCTCCAGCGGTTGCGAGGAGACGAATTCGGGCTTGGCATAGACTGCCGTCCCGAAGACCCGCAGCGGCAAGCCGCGCCAAAGCGCCTGCTGTCCGGCGGTGGAATTTACCGTCACCGCCGTGCGCGCCTCGTTCAGAAGCTGCGCCAGCTTGCCGCCGCGCACGAAATGGACGCGGTCGGCAATCCCCTGGTCGCGCGCCAGACGGCGGATCGTCGGCAGGATCGGGGCGCGGCCATCCTCCAGCGGATGCGCCTTGAAGACCAGGTGGTGATGCGCGGGCGCGCCTTTGGCAAAGCCCTCGATCACCAGGGCCAGAAAGTCGGTCATGCTGGCGAAGGGTGAATGGTCGCGGAAACTGGCGTCATGTTCCAGTTGCAGGATCGCCAGATGATAGGGAAAGCCCCCGCGCCGGATGCGGCGGGTGGCAAGGCGGCGCTCCCAGCGGTGGACGGGCATCAAAAGGAAGCGCCTGAGATAAAGGCGGAACTCCTGCCCCACGCTCAGCGCCCGGTGTGGGCGGAAGTTGCGGTAGGCGCGCCCCCCAAGGGCAACAAAGCCGTGGTAGAGCGCGCCCCAGAACATGTGCTGGCGCATGTCGCCCCAGGTGGCCGGGACCTCGGGCAGATCAAGATCGACCGCCTCCAGCACCGCGCGCATCTGCGGCACGCCCAGCTCCATCAGCCGGGAATGCCCGTTCGACCCGCCGCGTTCATAGCTGACCCAATAGGGCCTCAGGTAGCCTTCCTCGAAGACATGCACCGTGATCCCCCGCATCCGGGCCAGCAGGATGGCCTGGGCATGGATCGGCCTTGTGTCGCCATAGACCACCAGGTCGGTGATGCTGTGGCTGTCGAGCAGGTCGGCGCAGGTGGCGGGCCAGTCCGCGTGGCTCCCCTGGAAGGCGATGTAGCCCGGCCCCGGCCAGAACACCCGGTCGCCCAGGTTGAAGCCCAGGCGCCAGACTTCGGCCCCGGTCGCGCGCAGAAGTCTGGCAAGCCGGTGGAACCAGGGACCATGCGGCCCTTGCAGGAACAGGAAGCGGCGGGGGGCGTCGGACACGGGCGGCCTTGCAAGGGATCGGCGCAGGTTGCGCGGAAAAGCATGGCGGGATCATGGCGTCAGGCGCGGCAGGCTTGCAAGCCCGGTTCCGGGGCTTTACCTCGGATGGAAAGCTGAGGAGCCTGCCCATGTTCACCGGAATTGTCACCGATGTCGGCCGGATCGTCGAAACGAAGGTCACGGGCGACCTGCGCGCGCGGATCGCCACGCGCTATGAGGTCGCAGGCATCGACATCGGGGCGAGCATCGCCTGCGACGGGGTCTGCCTGACAGTGGTGGCTCTGGGGCCGGAAGGCTGGTTCGACGTCGAGATTTCCGCCGAGACGGTGTCCAAGACCAATCTCGGCGGCTGGGTGCCGCAGAAGCGGGTCAATCTGGAACGCGCGCTGAAGGTGGGGGACGAGCTTGGGGGCCACATCGTCTCGGGCCATGTCGACGGGCTGGCGGAGGTGGTTTCGGTGCGCCACGAGGGCGGATCGCTGCGCGTGACCTTCCGCGCGCCGGACGCCTTGGCCCGGTTCATCGCGCCGAAAGGCTCGGTGGCGCTGAACGGCACCTCGCTGACGGTGAACGAGGTGTCGGGGGCGGAATTCGGCGTGAACCTGATCCCGCATACGCAAGGTGTGACGACTTGGGGCGAGGTCGCGGTGGGGGACCGCGTGAACCTGGAGGTCGACACGATGGCTCGTTATGTGGCGCGGCTGCGCGAGTATGACTGAGGGCGGACCGGGGGTTTCACACCCCCGGACCCCCGTGGAGTATTTGTCTAAAGAGCAGGCACAATTTTAGTCAAATGCTTCGAGGTTTGTGATGGGCGAGATCGGGTATAACGGCGGGCCGTCGCTGGCGGGCGGGGTCAGCTGGCGCAAGCATTGCTGGTCCGCGGCGCGGGAACGGTTGTTGCCCACCCTGCCCATCGAGGTGGTGCGGCTGCGGGTGAAGCGGGCGCAGGCGCTTGGGTTGGACTACAAGACCTATGCCGGGGTGCGGGCGGCGACGGGGCATGACGTGGTGGCGTTTCTCTTTTCGTCCAATGCCTTGCGGGTCTCGCTGCTGCGGCCTGTGATGCCTGAGGCGCGGGCAGTGAAGCTGGCAGAGGTGCAGTGCGGGCGGTTGGCTTTGGCGGTGGCTCCGCTGACGCCGGGGATGCTGGAGGCGGCCAATCCGGTGCTGGATGGGGCGCATCCGGCACCCTACGCGCTGGCGGGGTTCGGTGAGATGCGGTCCATGCTGCGGTCGGCCCTGGGCAAGCTGCCCTCGGATCAGGTGATCCTGGTGGGCGATCTGGGGTTGGAGCGTGACTGGTGCGCGGCGGGGCGGCTGGCGGGGTATCTGCCGGCGCAGCGGTATTTCGGGTGAGGCGGGTCGGGGATATTGCGCTGTTGGTGGTGCAGTGGGCGCTGGTGCTATCTGGCTTAGGTGGGCTTGCTTTCAGCACCTATCTGTATTTGGCGGTGCCGTACTTGGTTTACCCGACGGCTCAGTCCTCAGCCGGGGAGAATGTGTTTCAGATCGACATGAGGTTTACCGTTCTCGTTCAAGGCATAACTTTCAGCCTTGTCTCGATCGGTCTCGGAGCTCTTCTGTTCTATCTCCGCCACATCTATCTTTCCCGCAGACAATGAAAAACGGCGGCTCCGAAGGACCGCCGTTCCACATTCGATAAGCCGAAACGATCAGGCCGCGACGCGGCTGACCAGCACGGAATCCACCTGCTTCGCGGCACCCGCCTCGTCCACGCCGGACACGGCCGCGACTTCGCGGGTCAGGCGTTCCAGGGCAGCTTCATAGAGCTGACGCTCGGAATAGGACTGCTCGCGCTGGTCGTCGGTGCGGTGCAGGTCGCGGACCACTTCGGCAATCGACAACAGGTCGCCGGAGTTGATCTTCTGTTCATATTCCTGCGCCCGGCGCGACCACATCGCGCGCTTGACCTTGGCCTTGCCCTTCAGCGTATCCAGCGCCTTGGTCACCACATCGGGGGCGCTGAGGGCGCGCATGCCGATGTCCAGCGCCTTGTGCGTGGGAACCCGCAGGGTCATCTTGTCCTTCTCGAAGGAGATGACGAAAAGCTCCAGCTGAATCCCGGCGATCTGCTGTTCCTCGATCGAGATGATCTTGCCGACGCCATGCGCAGGATAGACCACGAAATCGTTCGGGCGGAATTCAGGCTTCTTCGATTTGGTCATTCACGGTTCCCCATAAGGAGGCCCCTTCCGTGACAAAGACCCCGCGCGCCCTGAACCCCGGTTCAGGCGAGTGGAGCTTTGATTGTCACAAAAGAATTCGGCCCAGGCGCTGTGCTCTAAGCCGGTGTCAGGCTTCCATGCTTGCAATGTAAACGAACAATAACACAAAAACCGCATGATTCCAACTGCCGCGAAACTGGGCAGTTCAGATGCAACACATTGAAATAACTACGCTTATCGACATGTAGCCGATTCGTGGCCTTGGTTCTGCCCGAATCGGTCCGCCAGTTCAGCCGCCATCCCCCGGCGCTTCCGAGAAGTATTTCTCGCGTTTCCCGGTCTCGCCATCGCGGTCTTCGTAGCCAGGCAGCGGATCTTTCTTGGTGACGATCACCGGCCATTGCACCGCATATTTGCGGTTGAATGTGACCCATTCCTCCATGTCCGGTTCGGTGTCGGGGCGGATCGCGTCAGCGGGGCATTCGGGTTCGCAGACGCCGCAGTCGATGCATTCATCCGGGTGGATGACCAGCATGTTCTCGCCTTCGTAGAAGCAGTCGACGGGGCAGACCTCGACGCAATCGGTGTATTTGCAGGCGATGCAGTTGTCGATGACGACATAGGTCATGGGCGTGGCTCTGATGCGATGTGTCTGGGCTTAGCTAAGCCAGGTGGCCGGATCATTCAAGCGTGTCTGGTGCGGCAGAAGCGTCGAGATCAAGATAGAGCGCCTGGGCTTCGGGGGCCGGACCCCGCCGCAGACCCGGCGCCAGGATGCGCACCAGGCGGATGCGCGACCCTTGCGGGAAGGTCAGGGTGTCACCTGCGCCGACGTCACGACCGGGGCGGGTGACGCGGGTTCCGTTCACCCGGACATGGCCCGCCTCGATCACTTCGGCGGCAAGGCCGCGCGATTTGAAGAACCGCGCCTGCCAAAGCCATTTGTCCAGCCGCAGTTTGCCTGCGGCGTCGGGGTCAGCCTTGCCCGAAGGCCCGGCCAAGCTTCAGACCTTGCCCTTGAGCGCGAGGAGGGCGGCGAAAGGGTTGTCGGGGTCGATGGGCTTTTCCGCGCGGGGGGGCCGGGCCTCGAAGGACTTCTGCCGCTCGTCGCGTTGTGGCTTGCCACCCTTGTAGTCGCCCTTCGGTCGGTCGCCTTTCGGGCGGTCGCCGCGTGGGCGATCCCCCTGCGGACGATCCCCCTGCGGGCGGTCGCCTTTGGGACGGTCGCCGCGCGGGGCACGGGGGGCGTCGCCCTCTTTCCGCTCGGGACGGGGGGCACGTTCCGGGCGGGGGCGGGGCTTCGGCGCCCAGGTGAAGGTGTAGAAGGCCTCCATCTCGGGGACGGCTGCCTCGGCTTCCGGTTCCGGCGGCGGGGCCAGGATCGAGACTTCCTCGGGGATCGGCTGGCCAGCGGCGATGGCGGCGGCGGCTTCCTCGGAGATCTCCGGGGCCTTCGCGGTCTCGGCCTTCACCTTGGCGCGTTCGGACTTCTCGCCCTTGTAGCCAAGGCCCGCCATCAGGTCGGCGAACTGGTCCAGCGTCATGCCGGTGATCGACAGCATGTCGGACGTGGCCTCAAAACCAGCGCGGCTGTCCTTTTGCCGCAGGATATCGGCCAGACGCTCCAGCATGTCGATGCGGATCGCGCGCGTCCCCGCCGGATGATAGCCCGCAAGCGTGTAGTGCTGCTTCGGGACTTCCTGGACATTCGGGATCGTCACCAGGCCGGGAGGCGGTGATTCGGGGAATTCCTGCAGCCCGTTCCACAAGGACCACAGCACCAGCCGCAGCCGGGTGGGGGCGGGTTTCAGCAGCGCGGGCAGGAAGATGGTGAACTGGCCGAAGCGGACCCCGTGCTTGCGCAAGGCACCGCGCGCGTCCTGGTCCAGCTCCTTGACCTCGGTCGCCACCGCGTCGCGCGGGAGAACCCCCATCGCTTCCGACAGCCGGAAGGCAAAGCCACGGGCGAGGCCGGTCAGCGCTTCGTCGCGCGCCATCGCAAGCAAAGGCTCGAACTGCGCGGCCACCTTGCGGTCGATGAAATGCTGCAAGCGGCGGCGGACCTTTTCCACCACCTCCGGCCCGGCTTCCTCATCGACGAAGGCCTCGACCGCCGGTTTCGCGGGTTCCGCGCCCTTGACCAGCTTGCCCACCGCATTGGTGCCCCACATCAGGCCGCCCTGTTCGGTGACATCCAGCTCGGTGTCCGGCGCGTTGTAGAAACGGTCGGCGCGCAGATGGAACTCGGGCTTCAGCGCCAGAAGGGCGGCCTGCGCCAGCGTCCGCGCCGCATCGGGCGTGACACTGGCGTCCTGCTTGAAGCGGAACCCCTCCAGCCTGCCGGCGAATTCGCCCTCGACCGTCACTTCGCCCTTGTCGTTCACTTCGGCCACCAGAGCCTCCTTCTGTTTCAACCGGCGAAGCAGGACAGATGTCCGCCGGTCAACAAATCGTTGGGTCAGAGCCGCGTGCAGCGCATCCGACAGGCGGTCTTCTACAGCGCGGGTTTCGTCGCGCCAATGGCTTTCGTCTTCGACCCAGTTTTTCCGCTGAGTGACATAGGTCCAGGTGCGGATATAGGCCAATCTGCGCGACAATGTGTCGATATCGCCCGCGGTCCGGTCGATCCGCGTGATGGCGGTGGCCAGCCAGTCCGAGGGGATGCGCCCGCCCCCCAGCCCCCGGCCGACCAGGAACTCGAAGATGCGGGTCAGCAGGGTGGTATGCTCGACCCCGCCAGCGGACCGGAAGTCCGGGATGCGGCAGACATCCCACAGCAGCTGCACCCGCTTTGGCTCGGTCAGGCGGTCGCGCACCTCGGGCAGGGCGGCCAGCGCCTTCAGGGCCAGCAAGTCGTCAGCGTCGCGCGCGCGGGTCAGCCAGTCGTTGCCGGTCGGTTCCTCCAGGCTGCGGATCAACCGCTCGACCGACCCGAAGTCCAGCGCCTCGTTGCGCCAGTGCAGCTTGCGGACCGGGGCGAAGCGATGCGTCTCGATGGCCTCGACCACATCCTCGTCGAAAGGCCGCGCCTCGCCCGTCACCCCGAAGGTCCCGTCCTCGGTATGCCGCCCGGCGCGGCCCGCGATCTGCGCCAGCTCCTGTGGGTAAAGCCCGCGCATCCGCCGCCCGTCGAACTTGGCGGTCGCCGAGAATGCCACATGCTTGATGTCGAGGTTCAGCCCCATGCCGATGGCATCGGTCGCAACCAGATAGTCCACGTCGCCGTTCTGGTACAAAGCCACCTGCGCGTTTCGGGTGCGCGGGCTAAGCGCCCCCATCACCACGGCGCAGCCGCCCTTCTGCCGCCGGATCAGCTCGGCAATCGCATAGACGTTTTCCACCGAGAACCCGACGATGGCCGACCGGGGCGGCATCCGGCTGATCTTTTTTGAGCCGGCATAGGAGAGCGTCGACATCCGCTCGCGCTTCAGGAAGGTCACATGCGGCACAAGGCCAGCAATGGCGCCCCGCATGGTGTCCGACCCCAGGAACAGCGTCTCGTGCAGCCCCCGCGCGCGGAGCAGCCGGTCGGTGAAGACATGCCCCCGGTCGGCATCGGCGCAGAGCTGGATCTCGTCCACCGCGACGAAATCGGCGCCGATCTCCAGCGGCATCGCTTCCGTGGTGCAGACCCAGTATTGCGTCCGCTCCGGCACGATACGTTCCTCGCCCGTGACCAATGCCACCACCGAAGGCCCGACACGGGCAACGATCCGGTCATAGACCTCGCGCGCCAGAAGGCGCAGCGGCAGGCCGATCACCCCGGTCCGATGCGCCAGCATCCGGTCGATCGCGTGATGGGTCTTGCCGGTATTCGTCGGCCCAAGGACCGCCGTCACCCGCCGGGTCGCGTCCATCGGTTAAAGCTCCTGACCCTCGGCTTCCAGCTCCAGCCGCTCGACGGCTTCCGTCGCGCCCTGAAGATGGGGGTGGATCGCCAGCGCCGCCTTGTAGACCTCCAGCGCGCGTTCGGGCTTGCCGCTTTCCTCCAGAATCATCGCCAGCCCCGACAATGCCCCGAAATGCCGGGGGTTCAGCGTCAGCACATGGCCGATATCGGCGACCGAAGGCCCGAACTCGCCTGCCATGTAATAGGCGGTGGCGCGCGCATTCCAGGCTTCGGCAAACTCGGGGTCATGGTCGATGATCGCAGTGAAATGTTCGATGGCTGCGGCAAAGTCACCCAAGTCCATCGCATCCTTGCCGCGCTGGAGGAGAAGATCTTCCGCCGGGGAGCCGGACTTCGACCATTCGATCCAGATTTCCCGTTCGATCCGGCCCGCCTCGGCCGCCTCGGCCGTCTTCAGACGCTCGAAAAGACCGTCCAGCTTCGCGGTGTCCTCGGCGAAAACCATGGTGCAAGTCAGGAAAAGCGACAGAAGTGCCGCAACGATACGATTGAGAATGGCGGCTTCACGACCCATAACATGAAAGTAACCGATCCGCGCCGGATTGCCAGTGGCGCAAGGGTCACGAAGGAGAGACTTGCATGAGCGAAATGATCGATGCCGCCGTCAAGGCGCTGTCTGCAAAACTGTCGGGCGGATTCGACGGGGTGGCGAAATTCGTGATCACCGGCGAAGGGGCGATCATGCTTGACGCGACGGGGGTCCGTGCGGGGGATGAAGAGGCCGATGTGACCCTGACCGCCGATGCCGATGTGTTCCGCGCGATCCTCGACGGCGAGATGAACCCGACCATGGCCTTCATGACCGGCAAGCTTGCGGTCGATGGCAGCATGGGTCTGGCGATGAAGCTGGGCTCGGTGCTGGGGTGAAGCACGACGCGATCCTCCCGGCCCCGTTCCATGCGGCGCTGGCCGACGCGCCGCCGGGCGCGATCTGTGTCTGGTTGCAGGCCGGGACGGCGCGCATCCGCGTGGTGTCCTGGAAGGCGGGGGAAAAGGGGACGGTCCTCCTGCTGCCGGGCCGCACCGAATGCGTCGAGAAATATGGCCGCGCGGCGGGCGATCTGATCGCGCGCGGCTATTCGGTCATCACGCTGGACTGGCGCGGTCAGGGCTTGGCCGACCGTGCGCTGCCCGACCGGGCAACGGGCCATGTCGGGAATTTTTCCGAATACCAGCAAGACCTTGACGCGATGCTGGCCGAGGCAGACCGCGCAGGCCTGCCGCAGCCCTTCTACCTTCTGTCGCATTCGATGGGCGGCTGCATCGGGTTGCGCGCGCTGGCGCGTGGCCTGCCGGTCAAGGCGGCGGCCTTCTCGGCTCCGATGTGGGGCATCGCGATGGCGGCCTGGCTGCGTCCGGTGGCCTCGGTCATGTCGGCGCTGGCGGCGCCTCTGGGTCTGACGACCCGCTACGCGCCCTCGACCAGCGCCGAAACCTATCTGTTGCAGGTCCCGTTTCAGGGCAATGTCCTGACCACCGACCGCGAGATGTGGGATTACATGCGCCGCCAGGTGGTCGAGGTGCCGGACCTTGCGCTGGGCGGCCCCTCGGTCGGCTGGCTGAAGGCGGCGTTGCACGAATGCGCCGCGCTGGCGGCTCTGCCTGCCCCGAAAATTCCCGCAATCTGCGCGCTGGGGACGGCGGAAAAGGTGGTGGACGTGCCCCCGGTTCACCTGCGGATGGCGGCTTGGGCGAACGGGCAGCTCGATCTTTATCCGGGGTCCGAGCATGAGATCATGATGGAAGGCCCGGCGGTGCGACAGCGGTTCTTCGACCGTGCGGCGGCCTTGTTCGAGGCGAACCGCTGAGTCCGGCGGCATGGTGCGTGAAATCACGCACTGCCCGGCATGCTCCCGCGCAACCTACTGTCGCGCGAGGCAGGACAGGCAGGGTTCCGCCGGGTCTGTCGCGAATTCCATGATCCGGCCCTCCGGCCCGATCAGATAGAGATGCCCCTGGTCAAGCTCGGCCCGCTGCATGGCTTGCAGCGCCTCGAAATAGGCGCTTTCGGCGGCAAGGTCGGGGCAGGCCATCTTGGTCGCGCCGATGGCCTGGATCGACACGGCAGGCAGCGCCGCCGTGTTGGTTGCAAACCAGCGATTGCAGGGTGCCTTGCCTGAAAGCTTGTCACCATCGATCCGCAGCGAGGCTTCCCAGCCCACGTCCTGCCCCTCAAGCCCGACCATATGCCAGTCGACCCCGGCGATTTCGTCTCCGGACCGGGCGGGGGTGACGCAGGCGGTCAGGGCAAGCGCCGCGCCGAGGAACAGGGGAAGACGCATGGGACAGGCTCCTTCATCGGGTGAGTACATCCCTGTGACGTGTCAGAAAGCCTCGGGCTTGGCCTCGCGCGCCATGTGGTCAAGGACGGCATTGACGAATTTCGGCTCTTTCCCGTCCGGGAAGAAAGCCTTGGCGACATCGACATATTCGGTGATCGCGACCTTGGGCGGCGTCGCCATGTCCACCAGCTCCGCCCCCGCCGCACGGAACAGCGCCCGCAGGACCGGGTCGATCCGGTCAATCGGCCAGGCCGCGACCAGCGCCCGGTCGGTCAGCTGGTCGATCTTCGCCTGCCAGTTCACCGCCGCGCCCACGACAGCGCGGAAATGCTCCACATTGCCCTCGGCGAACTCGCCTTCTTCATAGGTCGCACCAAAGCGGTGCGTCTCGAATTCGCGCGTCACCGCCTCGACCGTCTGGCCCGAGACCTCCATCTGGAACAGCGCCTGCACGGCATAAAGCCGCGAGGCGGATTTCATCTGGCGCTTGGCCTGTCCCTTGTCCGACGTCATGCCCGGAAACCGATCCCCTTGGATTTTCCGGCCCATGTGCGCGAAAGCGCGATCAGGTGCAAGGCCGCCGCTGCGGCACCCCCGCCCTTGTTCTGCCCCGCCGGATCGGCCCGCACCTCGGCCTGCGCCCGGTTCTCCACCGTCAGGATGCCGTTGCCGATGCAGGCCCCCTGCAAGCCCAGCAGGCTGATCGCGCGCGAAGAGTCATTGCAGACCGTGTCGTAATGCGTCGTCTCGCCCCGGATCACGCAGCCAAGGGCGACATAGCCGTCATAGTCCGCCAGCCGCTCCGCCAGCGCGATGGCCGAGGGCACTTCCAGCGCACCGGGAACCTCGATCACCTCGACCTCGGCCCCGCAGGCCGCCCCCACAGCCTTCGCCCCGGCGACCAGATTGTCGGCGATGTCCTTGTAATAGGGCGCCACCACGACCAGCAGCTTCACCGGCTTGTCAAACGCCGGCAGCGGCAGGGTGTAATGCGTCTCGGTTCCGGCCATCGGATTACTCCTTGATCGGGCGGGTGCCCGCAATGGTCAGGCCGTAGGCATCCAGCCCGACGAAACGGGGCGCGGCAGAGTTTGTCACCAGCGTGATCGCCGACAATCCCAGCACCGACAGGATCTGCGCCCCCACCCCGTATTGCCGCAGCGTTTGCGGCGAATGCTCGCCCGGAGCGACCATCTTCATCGTCGTGTCGCGGAGCAGGACCACCACGCCGCGGTCTTCCGCCGCGATGATCCGCATCGCGGCCGGCAGTTCGCCGCCGCCGCCGACGCCAAGCACGTCTTCAAGCGGGTTCAGCGCATGCACCCGCACCAGCACCGGGCCGGGCGCCGAAAGGTCGCCCTTTGACAGCACGACATGTTCGTCGCCATGCGTCTCGTCGGCAAAGACCCGCATCAGCCAGTCGCCGCCATGGGTCGATTGCACGGATTTCACGGCCTTCTCGGTGATCAGATTGTCATGCCGCCGCCGGTAGGCGATCAGGTCACTGATCGTCCCGATCTTCAGCCCATGCCGCTGCGCGAACGAGATCAGGTCCGGCAGGCGTGCCATGGTTCCGTCATCGTTCATGATTTCGCAGATCACCCCACTGGGGTTCAGCCCCGCCAGGCGCGACACGTCAACCGCCGCCTCGGTATGCCCGGCGCGGATCAACACGCCCCCGTCGCGCGCCTTGAGCGGGAAGATATGCCCCGGCGTCGCGATGTCCGCCGCCCCCTTGGTCGGGTCGATCGCAACGGAAACCGTCCACGCCCGGTCTGCCGCCGAAATGCCCGTCGTCACCCCTTCGCGCGCTTCGATCGACAAGGTAAACGCGGTCTCGTGGCGGCTGGAGTTCTTCGGGCTCATCAGCGGAAGCCCCAGCGCGTCGATCCGGCTGCCCGGAAGGGCCAGACAGATCAATCCCCGCCCGTGCGTGGCCATGAAATTGATCGCCGAAGGCGTGCACATCTGCGCCGGGATCACCAGATCGCCCTCGTTCTCACGGTCCTCGTGGTCGACCAGAATGAACATCCGCCCGTTGCGGGCGTCCTCGATGATCTCTTCGGTCGAGGAGATGGCGTTGGAATAGTCGGACATGGGGGGTGCCTCGCAAGCTCTCCGCGCCCATGTATCGCGGGCCGGGGCCAAATGCCAGAGCCTCGGCAGTGCCGCGCCGCAGACCCATTGCGCCTGTAGGTCGGGCTTCAGCCCGACTCTCTCTCAGCCTCGCGCCGACACCACCGCGAGACATGCCACTTCGGCCAACTGCTGCGAGGCCCCAAGGATATCGCCGGTCTGCCCGCCGATCCGCCGCAAGGCCGAAAAGGCCAGGGCCACCGTCGTCGCCAGCGCGGCAAAGATCAGCGGCACCGCCGTCCAGCCGGTCAGCACCCCGGCGATTGCCATCGCCAGCACCAGCCCCACAAACGCCACCACCGGGCCGGGCCGCCCGGTCGCATGGCTCAACCCCTCGCCACGGGCATTGGGCAGAAGCGCCATCATCAGCACCATCGGCGCGCGCGACAGAACCCCGGTGGCGACCAGCACCGCCCAGAAGCCCTGTGTCGGCCCGGCAAAGACCAGCACCGCCGTCAGCGCCGACCAGCGCGCCAGCGTGACCAGCACCAGCGCCAGCACGCCGTAGCTGCCGACCCGGCTGTCCTTCATGATCTCCAGCCGCCGTTCGCGCGTCCAGCCGCCGTAAAGCCCGTCTGCGGTGTCGGACAGCCCGTCTTCATGCAGCCCCCCGGTCAGCATCGCGCCAAGCGCCAGCACCAGCACTGCCGCCACCCCCGGCGTCACCCCCAGCCACAGCGCCGCACTGGCCAGTGCCGCCCCCAAGGCCCCAAGCACCGCGCCGACCAGCGGCCAGGCCCAGGCAGAGGCCGCCCCGGTTCCCCGGTGGTTCGGCAACGGCAGGCGGGTGAGCAGCGCGAAGGCGCTCAGGATGTCGGCAGGCAGCCGAAGGGCGATGTCGCGGATTGGGGTCAAAGCGGCAGTTCCCGGCTGGCGTTGGCTTGGTCTCTGGGGTAGCCCCAGACGCGAACAGGTGCAATCCGGGAGAAGCCCATGCCGTTCCAGTCCCTCGCCGCTGTCCAGGCCCTTCTGGCGCAGCTACCGGCCCCCGATCAGGCCGCACTTGCCGGGGCAGAGGCGCGGAACGGCCAGTTGACCAAGCCGCCGGGGGCCTTGGGGCGGCTGGAGAAGCTGGCGATCTGGATGGCGGGCTGGCAGGGGACGGACAAGCCGCGCGCATCGGCCCCCCAGATCGTGATCTTCGCGGGAAATCACGGTGTTACGGCCAAGGGCGTTTCGGCGTTTCCGGCGGAAGTCACCGTGCAGATGGTGGCGAACTTCGCCCATGGCGGGGCGGCGATCAACCAGTTGGCCAAGGCCTTCGGCGCGAAGCTTGATGTCCATGCGCTTGACCTCGACCGCCCGACGGCAGATTTCACCGAAAGCCCCGCGATGACCGAGGCCGAGGTCGTGGCCGCCTTGCAGCAAGGCTTCGACGCGGTCGATCCCAAGGCCGACCTTTTCGTGGCCGGAGAGATGGGCATCGGCAACACCACCGCCGCCGCCGCCATTGCGACCGCGCTTTACGGCGGGGTCGGCTGGGCCGGACGCGGCACCGGGGTGGATGACGAGGGCCTCCGCCGCAAGGAAGCTGCCGTCGCGGCGGGGCTGGAGCGGCACAAGGCATTGCTGGCCGATCCGCTGCAGGTCCTGCGCTGCCTGGGCGGGCGCGAGATTGCCGCGATGACCGGCGCGATCCTTGGTGCCCGCATGGCGCGGGTGCCGGTGATCCTGGACGGCTTCATCGCCTGCGCCGCAGCGGCGGTGCTGGAGAAGGCCGCTCCCGGCGCGCTCGACCACTGCGTCGCGGGCCATCAGAGTGCCGAAGGGGCCCATGCCCGGTTGCTGGAGAAGCTGGGCAAGGAACCGCTGCTGTCGCTGGGCCTGCGGCTGGGCGAAGGCTCGGGCGCGGCGCTGGCCATCGGGGTGGTGCAGGGCGCGGTGGCCTGCCATTCCGGCATGGCCACCTTCGCCGAAGCCGGGGTTGCGGCCGGGGCCTGAGCAGGCCGCTTCTCGTGCGACTTCGTCTCAGCGTCGCAGTGACGAAGGGGGGCGAAGTCATCGGCGCGCTGCCCCGCAAAGCGCTACCAAATGGTAAACGATTTCTGATAAGCCGTTGTTTTTAATTGATTATGTGGATTTGTCCACCGTGGACAGATCTCAGATCTTCGGCATCTTCAGGCTGACCAGACGCCCGCCCTTCTGATAACGGACCTCGGTGTCGGTGATCGCCTTCACCGTGCCCCCGTCGATCTTGTCGCCGACCTTGACCTTCTTGTACTTCCCGTTCGCCTGCCGGATCAGCGCATACCGGCGGGAAT
>JAGPEG010000073.1 GCA_018057165.1 Tabrizicola sp. | reverse complement strand
CGGAGTTCGGCTGGACGTTGGCAAAGCCGCAGCCGAAGAGAGTGCAGGCGCGGTCGATCGCCAGGTTCTCGGCGATGTCGACATACTGGCAGCCGCCGTAGTAGCGCCGGCCGGGGTAGCCTTCGGCGTATTTGTTGGTCAGGACCGAGCCCTGCGCCTCCATCACCGCGCGGGAGACGATGTTCTCGGACGCGATCAGCTCGATCTCATGGCGCTGGCGGCCCAGCTCCTGCGTCATCGCCCCGAACAGCTCGGGGTCGCGTGAGGACAGGCTTTCCGTGAAAAAGCCGGTGTCGCGGGGCTGGGAATTCATGGGCTTGCTCCTTTGGGTCAGCCGGTCCAGCCGAGGCCGGAGGCGATGCAGGTCATCGATTGCATGAGGGGGATGGTGGTGCCGCCCGCACCCGTGCGGGACTGGCGGAGAAGGGCGATCTGCAGGCGGTTCAGCCGGTCAAGCTGCGGGCGCAGATCTTCGCAGCGGGCCTGCATCTTCGGGAAGCGCAGGCCAAGCGCGGTGCCGGTGATGTCGCGCAGGGAAGCCAGCGCGGCGGAGTGTTCGGCCTGGATGCGGGAGAGGATGGGCTTGCGGATGGCGGGATCCTCGACGAGGTCCGCGTAACCGGCGGCGATGTCCATGTCGGTCAGCATCAGGGACTTTTCCACCTCGTCCACCATCAGGCGGAACAGGGGGTGACGGGCATACATGTCGGCGAGCAAGCGGTCGGCGGCGGTGCCGCGCACCTGGCGGAAGGCACGCAGGGCCGAGCCGAAGCCGTACCAGCCGGTGATCATGTGGCGGTTCTGCGACCAGGCGAAGACCCAGGGGATCGCGCGGAGATCGCCCAGGGAGCGCGCGCCGAAGCGACGGGCGGGGCGCGAACCGATCTTCAGCATCGCCAGTTCCTCGACCGGGCTCGCCTGCTGGAAATAGTCGAGGAAGCCTGGCATCCCGAGAAGGCTGACATAGGCGGTCTGGGAGAGGCCTGCGAGAGCTTCCAGCGCGTCGCCGTGTTCGGGATCGGGGGCGGGCTGCATACGGACCGGAAGATGCGAGAGGACCGAGGCGGCGAGGAGTTCGAGGTTGCCGACGGCAGTGCCCCGGTTGGCGTATTTCGACGAGACGACCTCGCCCTGTTCGGTCAGGCGCAACCGGCCCTGGACAGTCCCGACGGGCTGCGCGGCGATGGCGCGGTCGGTGGGGGCGCCACCCCGGCTGACCGAGCCGCCGCGCCCGTGGAAGAAGACCGGGCGCAGACGATGACGGGCGAGGCTTTGGGTCAGGCGACGCTGCGCCTTGTCCAGTTCCCAGGTGGAACAGAGAAAGCCGCCGTCCTTGTTGCTGTCGGAATAGCCGAGCATCACCTCGACCGTACCGTCGCGCGACCGCAGCGAGCGTTCGGCAAGCGGAACGGCAAGGACCGCATCGAAGACTTCCGGGGCATGGCGCAGGTCGTCGATGGTCTCGAACAGGGGGACGACCTGAAGATCAAGCTTCTCGGCCCCGAACCCGGCATGGCGGGCAAGAAGGAAGATGGCGAGGATGTCGTCGGCAGTGCGGGTCATCGACAGGATGAAGGGGCCGATGGCCTCGGGATCCTCGGACATGCGGGCCTGGCGCATGAGGGCGAGGAGGTCGAGGAGTTCCCGCGCCTCCGGCGACAGGCGGGAGCGGTCGGCGTGGATCAGGTCGGGCCGGGAGAGGTCCTGGCGCAGGCGGCGGGACCAGTCGGGGGTGCCGCAGGCCGGGGCGGGGCTGGCGAGAGACCAGAGTTCCGACAGGACGGCGGTGGTGACGGTGGAGTTCTGCCGGATGTCGAGCGTGGTGGTGCGGAAGCCGAAAACCTGGGCCTGCCAGCGCAGGGGCGTAAGGTAGCGGGCGGCGAGCCGGTCGGCGTTGATGGCGTGAAGGCCGTCTTCCAGCACGCGCAGATCGGCGATGTAGGCGTTGACCGAAGCATAGCCCCCTGCCCCGCCAGACTGCATGGCTTGCAGGCGGTCGGCGATGGCGGTGAAGGCCTGGCGGAATATCTCGCCGGGGTTGCGGCTGGCAAGGTCTCTTGCGCGGGGGCTGCGGGCGATGATCGCCTGGATGCGCGGCAGGATCCCGTCCGGCAGGGTCATGATCCGGGTGGTGATGCTGACGCGCGCGGCCGCAGTCGTCACGCCGTCAAGATAGCGGGCGAGCACCGCGCGGCGGGCGCGGTCGATCGCGTCGCGGGTGGTTTCGGTGGTGACGTTCGGGTTGCCGTCCCGGTCGCCGCCGATCCAGGAATGGAATCGGAGGCAGGGGGTGACCGTATGGCCGTCGCCGAAGCGGTCGGCGGAAGCTGCGGTGAAGCGGTCGAACACCTGCGGCACGGCGTCGTAGAGTGCATCTCGGAAGAATTGCAGGCCCCATTCGATCTCGTCGGCAAGGCGGGGGCGTTCGATGCGCAGCTCGCCCGTCATCCAGAGCAGGTCGATCTCGCCTTCGACATCGGCGAGGATGTCGTCGCGTTCGCGCGGGGTCCAGCGCTGGGTTTCAAGCGAGACGAGCAGGCGGTAGATGCGGCGGTGGATTTCCAGCACGGTGACGCGCTTGGCCTCGGTCGGGTGGGCGGTGAGCGTGGGGCCGACCGAGAGGCGGGCGGAGAGCGCGGTGAAATCCTCGCGCGTCATCTGGGGGTCAAGCCCGGCAATCGCTGCGGCGAAGCTGCCTTCGACGGCTTCGGCGCCCTGGGTGGCCTCGACCATGCGGCGGGCGCGCATCGCGGCATTTTCGTCAATGATTCTCGATAGCTGGAACCAGATGTTCACAGCTTGCATCAACGGCACCGCGGCCTCGCTTGACGCGAGGGCCACAGTCGGGGTCAGGGCAGCGTCCAGCACCTGCGGGGCGCGTCGCCGGATGACATTGGCCCAGAGACGGCGCAGGTCGTTGCGCAGCGCGGCGGTATACCCGTCGCCCTCTTCCGCCGTCGGGTCAGTCAGGTGCGGGGCGGCGGGCATCTCAGGCCACCCTGTCGCGGGGGGCCTGGCCTTCGAAGAAGGCGGTCAGGTTGTCCAGCACGCGGAAGCCCATCGCCTCGCGGGTCTCGCGGGTGGCAGAGCCCAGATGCGGCAGAAGGACCAGGTTGTCGGCGTTCAGCAGCGCCTCGGGCACCTGCGGTTCACGGTCGAAGACGTCAAGGCCTGCGCCGCCAATGGTGCCGAACCAGAGCGACTGGGCAAGCGCGTGTTCGTCCACGACCTCACCCCGCGCGGTGTTGATCAGGAAGGCACCGGGCTTCATCAGGTCCAACCGGCTGGCATTGATCAGGTGGCGGTTCGCGGCACCGCCGGGGCAGTGCAGCGAGACGAAGTCGCAGTCGGGGAGCAGATGCTCGATGCTGGGAACTTGCGTGGCGTTGTAGCGCGCGAGGACTTCGGCCGGAACCGGGGAGCGGTTCTGCACCAGGATCTTCATCCCGAAGCCGAAATGCGCACGTTGCGCCATTGCCTGACCGATGCGGCCGAAGCCGATGATGCCGAGGGTGGCACCGGAGACCTTGGTGCCGATCAGATGGGTCGGGCGCCAGCCGGTCCAACGGCCTTCGCGCAGCTCGCGCTCGCCCTCCCCTGCCCGACGGGCGACCATGAGGAGAAGCGTCATCGCGATGTCGGCGGTGCATTCCGACAGCACATCGGGGGTGTTGGTGACGGCGATGCCGCGCCCCTTCGCGGCCTCGGTGTCGATATGGGCGAAGCCCACACCGTAGTTGGCCAGAATTCTTGTGCGCGTTGCAGGTCCGTCGAAGACTGCCGCAGGAAGGCGGTCGGTGACGGTCGGCAAGATCGCGTCGTAGTGGCCCATCGCGTCGCGCAGATCGGCTTGGGACAGCGGTTGATCCGAGGTGTTGAGGTGCAGGTCGAAGACCTGCGCCATCTTCGCCTCGACCGCATCCGGCCAGCGCCGCGTCACAAGAACTCTGGGTTTCGTCATCGCATCCCCCTTCAGGCCGCGCGCTTGGCCATCACGCGCGCCACGGTTTCGCCGATCACGCTCGGGTTCTCGGCCACGGTGACACCGGCGGCGGTGAGGATTTCCACCTTTTCCGACGCGCTTTCGCCGAAGGCCGAGATGATCGCGCCCGCGTGGCCCATGGTGCGGCCCTTGGGGGCGGTCAGACCCGCGATATAGGCGATGACCGGCTTCGACATATGCTCCTGGATATAGGCGGCGGCTTCGGCTTCCTGGGGGCCGCCGATTTCACCGATCATGCAGATGATGTGAGTCTCGGGGTCGGCCTCGAACCGCTCCAGGATGTCGCGGAACGAGGAACCGTTGATCGGGTCGCCACCGATGCCGACGGAGGTCGAGATGCCGATGCCGCGATCCTTGAGCTGCTGCGCCGCTTCGTACCCCAGCGTGCCCGAGCGGCTGACGATGCCGACATTGCCCGGCAGGTAGATATGGCCGGGCATGATGCCAAGCAGCGCCTTGCCGGGGCTGATCGTGCCGGCGCAGTTCGGGCCGGTCAGCACCATGCGGCGTTCGCGGGGATACCGCATCATGTAGCGTTTCACCCGGATCATGTCCTGCGCCGGGATGCCGTCGGTGATGCAGACGCAGTAGCGGGTGCCCGCGTCGGCGGCCTCCATGATGCTGTCGGCAGCGAAAGGCGGTGGCACGAAGACGAGGGAGGTGTCGCAGCCGGTGGCGGCGGCGGCCTCTTTCATCGTGTTGAAGACCGGCACGCCCATGACGGTTTCGCCGCCCTTGCCCGGCACGACGCCCGCGACGACGTTGGTGCCATATTCAAGCATTTCCTTGGTGTGGAACTGGGCCATGCGGCCAGTGATGCCCTGCACGACGACACGGCTGGTACGGTCGAGAAAGATGCTCATCACACGGCCCTCATGATGGTGTTCTGCTTGCGGTCGTTCTTCCAGGCGGTCACGGCGCGTTCGGCGGCTTCCATCAGCGTGTTGGCGCGGATGATCGGCAGGCCGGATTTCGCCAGGATCTTCTGGCCTTCCTCGACGTTGGTGCCCGACAGGCGGACGATGACCGGCACGTCCACCGGGTTCGCGGTCAGCGCCTGGACGACGCCCTCGGCCACCCAGTCGCAACGGTTGATGCCGGCGAAGATGTTGACGAGGATCGCCTGGACGTTCTGGTCGGACATGACCAGACGGAAGGCCTTGGCCACACGCTCGGGGGTCGCACCGCCGCCGATGTCCAGGAAGTTGGCGGGCTCGCCCCCGGCCAGCTTGATCGTGTCCATCGTCGCCATCGCCAGGCCCGCGCCGTTCACGATGCAGCCGATGTTGCCGGAAAGCCCGATATAGGCGAGGCCCCGGTCGGCAGCCCGGCTTTCGCGCGGGTCTTCCTGGCTTTTGTCGCGCAGCTCGGCGATCTGGGGATGGCGGAACAGCGCGTTGGTGTCGAAGGTCATCTTCGCGTCCAGCGCGAGGATGCGGTTGTCGGCGGTCACGACCAGCGGGTTGATCTCGACCATCGTCGCGTCCAGTTCGCGGAAAGCGCGGTAGCAGCCTTGCAGGGTGCGAACCATCTGCTGCGTCAGCGCCGCCGGGATGCCAAGCGCATAGGCGATCTCGCGCGCCTGGAATTCCTGGAGACCGACCGCCGGTTCCACGGTGGAGCGGACAATCGACTCAGGGCGCGAGGCCGAGATTTCCTCGATCTCCATCCCGCCTTCGGACGAGGCGACGATCATCACCCGCTGCGAGGAACGGTCGAGGACGAAGCCGAGGTAGATTTCGCGGTTGAAGTCAACGGCGGTCTCGACATAGACGCGATAGATCCCCTTGCCTTCCGGCCCGGTCTGGTGCGTCACGATCTTGCGGCCGAACATCGCGTCGGTCGCTTCATGGATCTCGTGCTCGGAGTTGCAGAGCTTGACGCCCCCCGCCTTGCCGCGGCCCCCGGCATGGACCTGGGCCTTGACGATCCAGCGGTCGCCCCCCAGTTCGCGCGCCCGGTAGGCGGCCTGTTCGGGGCTGTAGGCCAGCGCGCCCGCAGGCACGGTGACACCGAATTTTGCAAGGATTTCCTTGGCCTGGTACTCGTGGATGTCCATCTTATCCCTCCCTTATTCAGCGGCCATGGCGGCGGCGTAGTGGCTTTCCAGCGCCTTCAGCGCCGGGGCCAGATCGACATCCGCGCCCATCGCGTTCATCTCGGCGGCAAAGCGGCGTACGATCTCGGTGATCGCAGCCTCTGAAAGCTGGTTCAGTATGCCGATGCGGACCTGAACCGGCTCGGACAGGGTCGGCCAGATGCCGAAACCCTTGGCGCGGGCGTTCTGCACCAGTTCCTTCTCGCGGCCTGCCAAGGACGGCGGCAGGTTCAGGACGACGAGACTGGTCATGTTGGAGGTGACCTCGCAGCCCAGGGCCTGCACGGCAGACCGCAGGGCGACCTCGTGGTGGGCGTAGTCGGCAGCCTTCTGGGCGCGACCGTGCTGGAGATTGATGCGCAGCGCCTCGTGGAAGGCGGCGACGGCATAGCCCGAATGCGTGCGGTGATAGCTGCCCGCTGCCACGTCCTTGCCATCGGTGATGCCCCAGTGCCGGGCCTCGAAGATCGGGTTGTGGACGTAGGAATAGCAGCCGTTTTCGCGCAGATGGGCGATGTAGCGGTCGGTGAAGCTGACCGGGGCATAGGTCAGCGGCAGGCACAGCACGCCCTTCTGCGGGCAAGAGGCCCAGCCGACGACGCCGGGGAAATCGTCGATATCGAAGTCCTCGATCCCGAGGGAAGAGACGGCATCCACAAGCCCCATGACACCATGGCGGAGGCAGGCGTCGGAAAAGCCCTTCAGGTCGTTGATCCGGCCCGAGCCGGTTTCCCAATGCGCCATCATCGCCCAGGTGGGCTTGTGGTCGGCGAGGGCCTTCTCCACCACCGCGCCGGTCACGGACTGGCCGTGCGGGACATGGATGACGGTGACGTTCGCGGGCTTCGGGTCCAGCGCGTTGGCCTTCAGGTCCTCGCGGCTCGCGGCCTTGGTGCGGACGGTCAGCGCGTCGATGCCAGAGAAGGTGCCGTTGACGAATGCGACCACGGTGTCGCCCGGCAGGATCGCGGAGAAGAGGACGTCAAGTCCGCTGAAGCCGGTGCCCCCCACGCCGAAGGTGTAGGTGTTCTTGGTGCCCCAGATGCGGCGCAGCATGTGCTTGGCCTCGACCATCCCGCGCAGCACATCGGCCTGCATGTGATCGGCGAGGCCCGCATTGGCAAAGCTGGCAAGCACACGCGCATCGGTGTTGCCGGGACCGGGGCCTGCGGCCAAAGTCTCAGGAATGCTGAGTTGCGGGAAAAGTTCGGTGTCGGTCATGCGGCGCCCCTCCCAAGGCCTGTGACGTGTGGACTGCGGTCCTACGGCAAGACCTGCGACCGTTCCGGGTGCAGCGGAAGAAAGGGTCGCGGGGTCTGCCTTGGACGCTGGTCCTGCCCATTAGAAAAGCGGCACTCGACAGCGGTCACAACATCCCTATATCCTGCTTTTGGATATCTATTTTGGTGGGGTTTTACCTACCCATACAGGTGGATATACGGCGGTATACAAATATAACACCACCCAAATGGGTAGGGAGGGGGCGATTGATGGCGCTTTGGGACGATCAGACGAAGGGCGAAAGGGTCACGCTGATGCTGGGCGACGGCAATCCGCTGATGCTGACCGCGATGTCCGAGATTTTCGAGAAGGATCGTCGATTCTCGCTGGTCGCGACGGCGGCGACGGCGGAAGGCTTCCTGGGCATGGTGATGCGGATGCCGGTGCAGGTGGGGGTGATCGACTGGAATTTGCCCGCGCTTGGCGGTGCGCGGCTGATCGACGTGCTGCGTGCGCAACCGAACGCGCCGCGACTGGTGGTCTATGCCGAGGATACCGGGGACATTCCGCGCAAGGCGATGGCGGCGGGGGCGGCGGGGTTCGTCTCGCGCTCCGAATCGGTGGAGCGATTCCTGGAGACCTGCCTGGCGGTGGCGAAGGGACAGATGGTGTTTCCCTTCCTGGACGTGCGCGGGCTGAAGCAGGACCCGATCGAATCGCTCTCTCCGCGCGAACGCACCTTGCTGGAGGCGCTGTCGAAGGGCCTGACCAACCGGGAGCTCGCGCGCGAGCTGGAGATCAGCGCGAATACGGTGAAGTTCCATCTGTCGAACCTGTTCGAAAAGCTGTCGGTGAAGAACCGCGCGCAGGCGATTGCGTTCTACTATGCGAACCGGGCGTCGCGGGGTGAGGTCTGATACTGCATTTTCCGGCTTGACGAACCGGGTCGCCTTCGCCGATGCCTAGGGTGGGTGCAGCTCCTACTTCCTTGGCAGGAGCCCAAACATGTCTTTCCACGTCATTCAGCAGGCGCCCGCGCGTCTGAACCGCAGCGAGCTGGCCGTTCCGGGCAGCGCGCCCCAGATGTTCGAGAAGGCCGCCGCATCGGATGCGGATGTGATCTTCCTGGATCTGGAGGATGCCGTCGCGCCGGACGACAAGGCGCAGGCGCGCAAGAACATCATCAAGGCCCTGAACGAGCTTGACTGGGGCAAGAAGACCATGTCCGTGCGAATCAACGGGCTGGACACGCATTACATGTACCGCGACGTGGTGGATGTGGTGGAACAGGCCGGCGAGCGGCTGGACCTGATCATGATCCCGAAGGTCGGGACGGCGGCGGATGTCTATGCGGTCGACATGATGGTCACGCAGATCGAGGACGCGAAGGGTTACAAAAAGCGGATCGGGTTCGAGCATATCATCGAGACCGCGCTGGGGATGCAGAACGTCACCGAGATCGCCGGGGCGTCGAAGCGGAATGAATCGCTGCATTTCGGGGTGGCGGACTATGCGGCCTCGACCCGCGCAAGGACGACGATCATCGGCGGGGTGAACCCGGATTATTCGGTGCTGACCGACAAGCTTGAGGATGGCTCCCGCGCGGTCCACTGGGGCGATATGTGGCATTATGCGCTGGCCCGGATGGTGGTGGCGGCGCGGGCGAACGGGCTGCGGCCGGTGGACGGGCCGTTCGGCGACTTCCAGGACCCCGACGGGTACCGGGCGGCGGCGAAGCGGGCGGCGGTGCTGGGCTGCGAGGGGAAATGGGCGATCCACCCGTCGCAGATCACGCTGGCCAACGAGGTGATGAGCCCGTCGGAAGCCGAGGTCACGCGGGCGCAGCGGATTCTGGAGGCGATGGCGCAGGCGGCTGCCGAGGGCAAGGGTGCGGTGTCGCTGGACGGGCGGCTGATCGACTATGCGTCGATCCGGCAGGCGGAAGTGCTGGTCCAGAAGGCCAAGCAGATCGCCGGAGCCTGAGGCCTGTCCATGGTGGACAGAATTTTCGCGTCAATCAAATCAACGGGTTGGTCGCGGACGTTCAGGATCACTTAACCAACTTTGGCCGGGCCGGGGAATTGCCTTCCCGGCCCGACCCCGTTTAGCTTCAGGAGACTGGCGACACGGAGCGGGAAGCTTGGAGAATTCCGATGGCCTTCTGACCTGGATCATCCTGGGGGCCATCTTCGGGGGCGCGGCGGCGCTGTATGGCTGGCTTCTCTGGTCGAAGACGCAGGCCTTCTGGCAGGCGATGATCCGGCTGCGCGACCGGATCGACCGGAGCAAGCGGCTGTAGTCGCGCCCGGTCTTTCCCTGTAGCCCCTTACCCGCCCCACGCGGGGGAGGAGAAGCTCTTAAGCCGGACAGATAGGTGCGAGGTGTCGAGCGGTGTCAATCCACCGGGATCAGCGCGACGGCGACGCGGCGGCCTTCGCCGAGCAGGACGTTGTAGGTGCGGGCAGCGGCGGGAGAAGCCATGACCTCCACCCCGATCCCCTGCCCTTCCAGCGCCTCGCGGAAGGGCTTCGGCACATGTGCGACCTGCGAGCCGGTGCCGACGAAGAGGACGTCGATCCTGCCTTCCAGCGACAGGGGCGCGGCGATGTCACCAAACCCGCCCCAGGGACCGGCGTCCCAGGGGGTGATCAGGCAGGGGCCGCGCAGGACATGGCCAGCGACGCGGAAGAAGCCGGGACCGTAGCCCTCGATGGCCTTGGCCGAACCGTAGGTGACTTCGGTCAGGCGCATCGAGTCAGGCGTCGACGTTGGCGAATTCGCTCTTGTCGGACTTCTTCGGCTTGTCGCTGCGGTCAAGTCCGATGAAGAGCACGAGGTTCTTCGCCACATAAACCGAGGAATAGGTCCCCAGAAGCACGCCCATGAAGATCGCGAAGGCGAAGCCGCGGATCACGTCGCCGCCGAGGACCAGCAGCGAGCCGACCGCGATCAAGGTGGTGATCGAGGTCATCAGCGTCCGGGAAAGCGTTTCGTTGACCGAGAGGTTCATCACGTCGCGCAGCGGCATGGTCTTGTATTTCTGCAGGTTTTCCCGCAGCCGGTCGAAGACGACGACAGTGTCGTTGATCGAATAGCCAAGGATCGTCAGCAGGGCCGCGATGATCGTCAGGTCGAACTTGAGCTGGAAGAAGGCGAAGATGCCGACGGTGATGAACACGTCATGCAGAAGCGCAACGACGCCCCCCAGCGCCATCTGCCATTCGAAGCGCATCCAGATATAGGCCATGATCGCCAGCGAGGTGATCGCGACCGCAAGCACCGAAGTCCAGACCAGTTCGCTGGAGACCTTGGGGCCGACGGTTTCCTCGGCGACGACCTTGAGGTCCGGGTCGGTCTTGACCAGTGCGGCTTTCACCTCGTTCAGAAGCTCTGGCGACAGCGCCTCGTCCTGTTCGGCGGCGGAGACGCGGATCATCGCGACGTGCTGATCGGGGCCGAAGTTCGGATCGAACACCTCGGTAATGGCGGCATCACCGATGGGCAAAGCTTCCAGCGCGGCGCGGTAGGCGCCCACATCGACCGCATTCACGGATTCGGTGCGCAGCGTGGTGCCGCCCTTGAAGTCGATGCCGAAGTTGAGGCCCATGAAGCCCCAGGCCACGAAGGCCAGGAGCATGAGAACCACCGAGCCGCCGAAGGTCAGCCACTGGTGCTTGAAGAAGTCGAAGTTGGTCTTTTCCGGGGCAAGCCGCAGACGCCAGGCCATGATGCTTCTCCTTACACGACGATCGTTTTGGGTTTGGCCCAGCGCATCCACAATTCGATGATCAGGCGCGTGATGTAGATCGCGGTGAAGACCGAAGTGATGACACCGATGCCCAAGGTGACGGCAAAGCCCTTTACCGCCCCCGCCCCCATGAAGAACAGCACCGTGGCGGTGATCAGGGTGGTGAGGTTGGCATCGACGATGGCCGAGAGCGCGCGTTCGTAGCCGAGTTCGATGGCGCGGCCGGGTGACTTGGCCTGGCGCAATTCCTCGCGGATGCGTTCGTAGACCAGGACGTTGGCGTCGACGGCCATGCCGATGGTCAGCACGATCCCCCCGATGCCCGGCAGGGTCAGCGTTGCGCCGATGAGCGACAGGACAGCGATGATCAGGGCCATGTTGATCGCCAGCGCGATGTTGGCGAAGACGCCGAAGATACCGTAGCTGGCGATCATGAAGACCGAGACCGCCACCATGCCGACGACGGCGGCAATCCGGCCGGCGTCGATGGAATCCTGTCCCAGTTCCGGGCCGATGGTGCGTTCTTCCAGGAAGGTCATTTCGGCGGGCAGCGCCCCTGCGCGCAAGAGAACGGCAAGGCGGGTCGAATCCTCGACGGTGAAGCTGCCGGTGATGATGCCCGACCCGCCGGGGATGTGGCTCTGGATCACCGGGGCTGAAATCACCTGGTTGTCGAGCACGATGGCGAAGGGCTGGCCGATGTTGTTTGCCGTGTAGTCGCCGAACTTGCGGGCGCCGGTGGTGTCGAAGCGGAAGCTGACGGCCGGAGCGCCGTTCTGGTCGAAGGACGGCTGCGAATCGACCAGCTCGTCGCCCGAGACGACGGGGCTTTCCTCGATGATGTAATAGATGCCGCTTTCGTCCTGCGAGGGCAGCAGCAGGTTGCGCGGACCCGCAGTGGCGCCCGCGTCAGGGGTACGGCTGACGACGGCGTTGAAGGTGAGCTTGGCGGTCTGGCCGATGAGCTTTTTCAGCTCGTCCGCCGAGCCGAGACCGGGGACCTGGATCAGGATGCGGTCGGTTCCCTGGCGCTGGATCGTCGGTTCGCGCGTCCCGGCCTCGTCCACCCGGCGACGGATGATTTCCAGCGACTGCTGCATGGTGCGTTCGTCGGTGGCCTGCTTTTCGGCTTCCGACAGCTGCACGACGATGTCGTTGCCTTCCGAGGTCACGTCGAGCGTGCTTTGGCCGACGCCGGTCAGGGTGACGACGCTGGAGCCAAGCCCCCGGACAGCCTCAAGTGCTGCGGCCATGCCTTCGGGGTTGGTCAGGGTCACACGCAGGATGCCATCCGGCGAAGGCGCGCGGCGGACCGCGCCGACCTGGTCGCGGAGATCGCGAAGCGCATCGCGGACCTCGGGCCAGAGCGCATCCATCCGGGCCTTGTAGACGTCTTCGACCTTAACTTCGGCCAGAAGATGCGCCCCGCCGCGCAGGTCGAGACCCAGGTTGACCAGCGACGACGGCAGATAGGACGGCCAGCGGGCCTTGTCCGCGTCAAGCTCGGCCGTGGAGGCGCCGCCTGCGGCCTCGATGGCGGCGACGGCGTCATTGTGGCGCTCGACATCCGCGTAGAACAGGTTCGGGGTCGCGGCGACGATCCCCCAACCGCAGACGAGCAGGATGAGAATCCGCTTCCAGAGCGCCATCGGTTCCATGGGTATGACCTTAGCTTGCCGCAGGTTCGGTCTTGTTCAGGACCTGGGTGATCGTGTGCTTGACGACCTTCACCTTGACCCCGTCGGCAATCTCGACCTCGACCATGCCGTCGTCCTGGACCTTGGAGACCTTGGCGACGATGCCGCCCGAGGTGACGACCTGATCGCCGCGGCGGAGCGCCTCGACCATGGCGCGGTGGGTCTTCATCTTCTTCTGCTGCGGGCGGATGAGCAGGAAGTAGAAGATCACGAAGATCAGGACGATGGGCAGGAACTGCGCGAAAGCGGCGGCACCGCCGGGGGCGGCGCCTGCGGTTTGCGCGAAGGCGGGGGTGACGAACATGGGCATCCTCTCTTGGCGGGCCGGGCTGCCTTGCGGTGGCGCCCATTTGCGATTGTCGGCTGATGTAAGGCCTTTCGAGGCGCATTGCCAGAGGGGCCGCGCATCTGGATGCCTTCCCCCCTGCACCGATATCGGGCATAAGCGCCGCGTCACGCTGACCAGAGGACAGAGCCATGCACGACATCCGCTTCATCCGCGAAAACCCCGCTGCGTTCGACGCCGCGCTGTCGCGGCGCGGGCTGGCGCCGATGGCGGGCGAGCTGCTGGCGCTGGACGAGGCGCGGCGGGCGAAGATCCTGGCGGCGGAGACGGCGGCGGCGGCGCAGAATGCGGCGTCGAAGGATGTTGGGGCCGCGAAGGCGCGGGGCGATGACGCCGCATTCGAGCGGCTGCGGGCGCTGGTGGCCGAGAAAAAGGCCGAAGGTGCGCGGCTGACCGAGGAAGCGGGGGCCGAGGATGCGCGGCTGCGCGATGCGCTGATGCGGATCGCCAACCTGCCCTTGGACGAGGTGCCGGAGGGGCCGGACGAGAGCGGGAACGTGGAGATCAGGGCCTGGGGCACGCCCCGCGCGATGGATTTCAAGCCGTTGGAACATTTCGACATTCCGGCGGCGAAGGACGGGCTGGACTTCGCGACGGCGGCCAAGCTGTCCGGCAGCCGCTTTGTCGTGCTGCGCGGCGCGGTGGCGCGCGTCCACCGGGCCTTGGCGCAGTTCATGCTGGACTTGCATACCTCCGAGCATGGGCTGGCCGAGACCTGGACCCCGGTCCTGGTCAAGGAAGAGGCGATGTACGGCACCAACCAGCTGCCGAAGTTCGCCGAGGACAGCTATCAGACCACGAACGGCTGGTGGCTGATCCCGACGTCCGAGGTGACGCTGACCAACTCGGTTGCGGGCGACATCCTTGAGGAAAGCGCCCTGCCCCTGCGGCTGACCGCGCATACGCATTGCTTCCGGTCCGAGGCCGGGTCGGCGGGCAAGGACACGACAGGCATGCTGCGCCAGCACCAGTTCGAGAAGGTCGAGATGGTGACGATCTGCACCCCGGAAACCGCGCTGGCCGAACACGAAAGAATGACCAGATGCGCCGAAGCGGTGCTGGAGCGGCTGGGCTTGCCCTACCGGACGATTGTCCTTTGCACCGGCGACATGGGATTCGGGGCGCAGAAGACGCATGACCTGGAGGTCTGGCTGCCGGGGCAGAATACCTTCCGCGAGATCAGCTCGGTTTCCACCTGCGGCCAGTTTCAGGCGCGGCGGATGAATGCGCGCTACCGGCCCGCCCGTTCTGAGAATGGGGGCGGCAAGCCGGAGTTCGTGGCGACGCTGAACGGGTCGGGCCTGGCGGTCGGGCGCTGCCTGATCGCGGTGCTGGAGAACGGGCAAGAGGCGG
>JAGPEG010000215.1 GCA_018057165.1 Tabrizicola sp. | reverse complement strand
GCTGGCCAGGATCATGCGCGAGGACAGGTCGGCGAACGCAACCAGCCGGGCCTGCGGAAAGGCCTTTGCCACGGCCCCAAGGCTTTCGTTCACGCCCAACTCTGCGCCTTTCCCGGCTTACGACATCTTCATGCGGCTGGTCGGCAGGGCATCGCCCGTTCCGACGATGTTGTCGGCGAAAGTCACCAGCGTCGGGCCGGTTTCAGCGGTGGGGCGTTCGGTGCGCAGCAACCGTTCGACCTTGGCCTCCACCCGGCGCGGCAGCACCTTCACCACCGGCGTGTTGCGGATCACGGTCAGCCGTTCGAAGGCCTCGGCGATCAGGCTCTGGCCCAGTTCCGTCTCGTCGCCCGAATCCGGGGTGATCGTCGGCTTGTCGGCGTCGCCCGGCTCGGGATGACCCTCGTCGACGATGCGATGGATGATGTCGAACAGCGCCTGGGTAAAGTCAGCCGCGCCACTGGAACGCCATTTCTCGGCATCTTCGCCTGCGCGCATCGCCTGCAGAAGCGAGACGGGGAACACTTCCGAGAACAGGCTCTCGGTTTCCTGCTTCACGCGCTTGACCACCTTGGCGCGGTCGGAGTCACCGAGGATCTTGTCGAAGCGGGTGATCAACAGGATGCTGTTCTGCCGCATCTCCTGCGGGAAGGTTGACCAGACGCCGGATTCAGATTGCCGCCAGGCCTGGGTGGCATGGGTGCACCACAGGACCGCGTCGGCCAGATGCGCCATCCGCTCCCAGACTTCCGAGGACATCGACGGATCGGAAATTCCCGGCATGTCGATCAGGTCGCAGTAGCGCAGGATGTCGCTCTTCATGAAGATGCGGACATGCTCGGTGGTTTCCAGGCTCACCCGGTCCAGTTCGGCCAGGTCAAGGTCATAGGCATGGCCGTCGAGACCCATCGTATAGGCATCATCCGGACCGTAGGACAGCCAGACGGGCGGCAACTGGGTTGCCGTCACCTTCTCCAGCAGCGGCTTTGCCCCCATCAGCACGTTGCAGAGCGTGCTTTTCCCAGAGCTGAATTCGCCCATGATGGCGATGCGGGGCTTGCGGGTCAGCGGCATTCCTCAGGTCCTTTCGTACCCTTGTCGAACCTAGTCGGCGTAGATGGCAAGCTCGTCCATGATGGAGGCCAGGCATTCCTGCCGGTCTTCCCAGGCGTTCACCCCGAACAGTTCTTTCATCTCTTCCATCGAAATTTCCGAACTTGCCAGAGCACTCATCAGAAGCTCGCGCTGTTCCTGCAGGAAGTCGCGCAGGGTAGCCTGGGTGCGTTCGCGGAAAAGCCCGATCTGGATCGTCTTCAGGTCGTTGATGATCGGGTCGGTTTCGGCCCGGATCAGCTTGTTGAAGTCCTGCGCAAAGGCCTTGTAGCCGCGGCGGCGCTGCCACCAGCCCTTCCACCAGCCAACCTGAAGGTCCAGCGCGATGGTCTGGCCCAGGTTGATCGGCGGCGGGATGTAGGACACGACCGGCGTCTCGATCTTGAAGCCCTCGACGGTGATCGAGAAGGTCTTGCCGTAAAGATCGGCGATCCCGACAGCGGTCTCGTTGTTCACCTCGGCGGCGATGCCGTGCATCTTCTTCAGCACGACCTGATAGCTGGAGGACAGCAACATCCGCAGCCCCAGCGGGCTGTAATGCCAGGTCGCATCCTCGCCATTCGTCTGCAGATGTTCGATCAGGCTGTTGGTCGCGCGGTCCAGGAAGCGTTCGTAGCTCTGGTCGATGCGGTGGGTGAAATCCTTGCAGACGTTGTTCGTCAGATGCGTCAGCTTCTCGACTGCGCCCAGTTCGATCTTGCGCAGTTCGGCGTCCAGTTGCTGCGGCGTCATCGTCCGGTTCAGCTGGCCGTCCGATTCCAGGATGCGGACCTGATCCACCACGTCCAGCGACTGCGCCAGGTTCAGTGCCTGACGCGACGACTTTTGCAAGGCCTCGCGGACCGGGCCTTCGTACATCCGCTGCCCCAGCGCATCCAGAAGCGCCGGCACGCCCGAGGCATGCCAGACCAGCTGTTCGGCCGACCAGCTGTCCATCTTGTCGGCAAAGGCGGCGCGGGTCCAGTTGATCGCCGACTCGGTCGAGTCGTCGGTCATCTCGTCGATCTTGCCTTCCAGCACCGCATTCGCCCAATGGGCCGAGCCGTAGATGATGTCGATATCCGGCGGCGCGTTGTTCTTTTCCAGCGTCTCCAGGATCGAGCGGTGAATCTCGGGCACCTGGTTCGCCGGGTCCGGCAGTTCGTCGATCCGGTTGACGAAAATGATGATCTCGCGCGACTGGCGGTGCGCGATCAGGCGGATCAGCGCCATGTCCATCGTCGTCAGCGCCTGGTGGGCGGACAGGACCACGATGCACGACCGGCTGTCGCGCACGGCGTTGATCGTGATCTGCTCGCGCATCATGAACGTGTCGTTCACGCCGGGCGTGTCGCGGACGCAGAGCTGGACCGGGAAATCCTCGCGCTCGATGTAAAGATCGGCCGACTTGGTGATATCGGTGAAACGGCCCTGTTCGGCCCCGCCCGATTCCTCGTCGCCGACGCAGACGTAGCGGCGCAGAAGGGCATCATCCACCGTGCCATAGCGATGTTCGGTGCCCAGAAGCATCTCGAACTTGCGGCCCAGGCGCGCCTGGGCCTTGTCGCGCATCTGCACCACTTGAAGACGCAGCTTTTCCAGCTCGTCATCCGCCCCGGCGCGGGCCGCCAACTGGCCGATTCGGCCGCCGTTCGACACCAGCTTTTCCCATTCGGCGTTGTCGAAGAACTTGAACTTCGCCTTCACGTTCAGCTCGGGCGAGGGTGTGTTGATGTGCAGCGAGGTGACAACCGAGGTCCAGGGGTTCACGTCCGTCGGCAACAGCCCCGGCGCGCCGATCATCGCGTTCAGAAGCGAGGTTTTCCCCGCCTTGATCTGGCCGATCACCGTGACCGAGGGTTCGACCTCGCGCACCTGGCTCATGATCCGGGTGACTTTCTTCGCCGTGTCCGGGTCGGCCATGGTGACGAAATCGCGCAGCACGTCCTCGAACTGCGTGATCGCGTCGGCAATGCGCGCAAGCCCCGGGAAGTTGCGTTTCAACGCGACTTCGGGTTCCTGGACGGCCACGGCTTCCGGCACGTCCTGGTTTTCTGCAACGGCACCCAGTCCCATGATCACCTCACACTCGCGGGATCGCTCCGCCTGATCGCCACTCGTGCTATCTAAGTCGAGCAGCCAAAGACACAAGTCCCCGCAATCATGTCATAAGTTTGGAAAGTGGTCCCAATTGGGCACATTCTTGACGATTCTACGCTCACAATGATGTCACACCGCACGCAATGTTTCCAATTCGCGTCTAAGTTGTAAGATCAGCGTCAGGGCATCATCGGCGGGCGCGTGGCCTCTTTCCAGCTGCATCAACAGGATAAGGTCCATCACCTCGCCCAGGTCGCTGTTGATTCGACGCAAGGGCTCTGACTTTCCCCGCGCAACCACCGCCTGTATCAGCTCTCCGGTTTCACGGGTGTGATCCAGGATCAGATCGACCGGAACCTTCGAGTCCGGGTCGATCTCCTGCTCCAGCGCAGCAGACCGCGAAAGAATCAGGTCAAGCGCCTCATCCACCAGCGCCTGCTCCGGGCCTGTCACCGGAGCGAGGGCCGTCGGTTCGGCGGCTGCGGGCTGCGCGCGCGCGGTGATGCGGGCGCGCTCCCGGCGTGGCGCGGGCGCGTCCGGTTCGACATGCCGCTCACGCATCATGATCGATCTCGGCGAAAATTCGTCCTCGACGGGCTGTGTCACCACCGGCTCGTGCGGGGTGGCGGGCACCCGTGGCGGGGCGGGAGAGCGCGACACGGGCGTTGCGCGCGGCATCGGTTCGGCCCGAGGCGGGGTGACAGGCGCAGCGGGGCGCGGCTCGCGGTCGAACAGCCGGGCGCTGCGGACAGGACGGGCGGCAGGCGCTTCCGGCTCGGGCTCCTCCGGTTCGGGCTCCTGCCAGTCATCCTCGCTCGCTGTCGGTGCAGACCCCATGTCCTCGGGCGTTGCCGCCGCAAGGTCCTGATCGCGCGCCTCGGCGGAGGCGGCGATTTCTTCCGGCGTCGCGCGCAGGGTCGAAAGGTCGGGCAGGGGCGCTTCTGCCTCGGGCGCAGCGCGGCGACCGCCGAAAAGCTGCGGACGCGCGGTGCGCGGGGTTTCCGCCGCTGCACGTTCCGGTCGCGGGGTGAC
>JAGPEG010000072.1 GCA_018057165.1 Tabrizicola sp. | reverse complement strand
GCCCGGTGGCGATGTTGGTGCCGTGGTTGGGGTTGTCCAGGTTGACCCGTACCCCCGCCGTCGCACCGGACAGGACGATGCAATCGAACCCCTCCCCGCCCAGGATCGTGTCCGCCCCGGCCGAAAGGATGAACATCTCGTCCGCCCCGGTCCCGGTCAGCAGGTCCAGCTGGTTCGTGCCATAGACCGTGTTCGGCAGCTCCGGCGCGGCGGGTGGCGCGTGCCAGAGCCCGATGAAATCGCCCGGCTGGAAACTGCCCGGCAAAAGCGGCAGGCCATTGGGCGTGACCAGCTCCAGCACCTCGTCGCCCCAGGTGATCAGCGCGCCGGTCGGCGTGGCGGTGATCTCCAGCGCGGCAAGCGAGTGGATCCGTCCCCAGGCCGACAGGTCGATCCGGTCGATCCCCAGCTGGAAATCGGCGATCCGGTCGTAGGCGCCATCCGCCGACAGCACGAAAAGATCGCCATCCGCCCCGCCGGACAGCGTGTCGCAGCCCGCGCCGTCACCCAGGATGTCGGCGCACGACCCGCCCTGCACCAGTTCGTCCCCGTCGCCGCCAAGGATCATGTCGGCCCCGGTCGTGCCGCACAGCACGGCGGCCTCCGGACCGCCCGCCTGGATCGGCGTCAGCGTGCCGGGGTCGATCTGCAACCGGGTGATCCCGGTGCCTTCGCCGGTGACGAACAGCTCGATCATCCCGCCCGTGACCCGTGCGGTCATCGCGGTGATGTTGTCCAAAGCCAGACCCGGCGCTTGCAGTATCTGCCCGCAGGCCAGCAGCCGTCCCTCGGGCGTCAGGGTCATCACCGTCAGCCCGTCATCGCCGCCGCCCGCGATCACGAAGACCCGGTCGCCGATCTGGGCCGTCGCCAGCGCCTGCACGCCCTGGATCCGTGTGTCCAGCGTGTCGATGACATGATCGGCCACCTGCATCGACCCATCGGCCCCAAGACCGATCACGCTGATCGAGGACGAGCCCGCCGAGGCGACCAGCAGCCAGGTGGCACCCGCGATCTCGACCACCTTCACCGCCGAAGGGTCCGCGATCCCCAGCCCCTGCGGTGCGCCGATCATCTGCGGCGGCCCCAGCGTGCCGTTCGCTGCCACCGGAAAGGCGCGGACCACATCCGCCTCCAGCGACAGGCTGACCAGAAAGCGGTTGCCGCCCACCGTGACCGGCGTCAGTGCGGCGATGTCGACCCCGGCATATGGCCCGTCCAGCACCCGCGACCCGACCAGAGTCATGCTGCCATTGGCCGCGACCGCATAGGTGTGGATCGTGCTTTCCCCCATCCGGGCCGCGTAGAAAAAGGTCGCCCCACCAACCTGCACCACGCTTTGCGCCGCCAGCGTACCGGACAGGCTGCCCGGCAGCTGCACCGGGGCGGCCAGCGACCCGTCGGCAGCGACGGCATAGGCCTGCACCCCCGCCTGGTTCGCCCCGCTGACGATCAGATGCGGCGTGCCGTTGATCACCACCCGCTCGATCTCGGCCTCCGCCGGCAGGGCGGCCCCCGGCGCGATCACTTCCTGATCGACCAGCCCCATCGCCCCGTCGATCTCCAGCGCCAGCACCCCGCCCCCGGCCCGCGTCGCGGTGTAAAGCAGGACCCTGCCATCCCGCACCACAAGCTCAAGATCGGAAATGCCCGACACCATGTTCAGCGGCGCTGCCGTGAACGTCTCCACCACCTGAAAGTTGATCACTTCCGGCCCCAGTCACACCCATATACCCAAGGCCAAGGGTGCCAGGGCGGAAGGGTGGACCAAGGCCGCAATCGCGGCGCAATCGCGGCGAATGACTGCGATTTTCCGCAAAGCCGATGGAACCTGGGACGCGGCTGGCGGCCTCAGCGCCCGATGCCGACATAGGTGGTGAACCCCGCCTCGCGCACCTCTGCCGGGTCATAGACATTGCGCAGGTCGGCCATCTGCGGCACCGCCATCTTGCGGGCCAGCTTGGCCAGGTCGAGACCGCGGAACTCGTTCCATTCCGTCAGCAGCACCACAAGGTCGGCATCATTCGCCGCCTGATACGGATTCTCGATCCACCTCACGCCCGGCAGAAGCGCCTCGCCCTCATGGCGGCCCTGCGGATCGCTGATCCGGACCCGTGCCCCCGCCCCCACAAGGGCGGGGATGATGGTCAGCGAGGGGGCCTCGCGCATGTCGTCGGTGTTCGGCTTGAAGGTCACACCCAGCACGGCGATGGTCTTGTCGCGCAAGCTCCCGCCGCAGAGGTCGATGATCTTGTCGATCATCCGCCGCTTCACCTCGTCGTTGACCTTGATCACTGTCTCGACAATCTGCATCGGCACCGCATGATCCTGCCCGATCCGCGCCAGGGCCTTGGTGTCCTTCGGGAAACAGCTTCCCCCGTACCCCGGTCCCGCATGCAGGAACTTGTCACCGATCCGCCCGTCCATGCCCATGCCGCGTGCCACGGTCTTCACATCCGCGCCCACCTTTTCGCACAGGGCGGCGATCTCGTTGATGAAGGTGATCTTGGTCGCGAGGAAAGCATTCGCCGCGTATTTGATCATCTCCGCGCTTTCCAGCCCGGTGTAGACCATCGGGAATTCGCGCAAGCTCAGGGGGCGGTACAGCTCGGCCATCACTTTGCGCGCCTGCGCCGTCTCGACACCCACGACCACCCGGTCAGGATGCATGAAATCGTCGATCGCCGCGCCCTCGCGCAGGAATTCCGGGTTCGAGGCGACATCGAAATCTGCCGCCGGATTGGCCGCGCGCAAAGCCTCGGCCACCTTGCGGTTGGTGCCGACCGGAACCGTCGACTTGGTCACGATCACTGCATAGCCGGTCAGCGCCCGCCCGATCTCCGCCGCCGCCGCCATCACATAGCTCAGGTCCGCATGACCATCACCGCGCCGCGTGGGGGTGCCGACCGCGATGAACACCGCCTCGGCCCCATCGACACCGGCGACCAGATCGGTCGTGAAGGTCAGCCGCCCCGCCGCCACATTCTTGACGATCAGCGTCTCCAGCCCCGGCTCGAAGATCGGCACCTCGCCGCGTTTCAGCCGCTCGATCTTGGCGGCATCCTTGTCGACGCAGACCACATCATGCCCGAAATCGGAAAAGCACGCCCCCGAGACCAGCCCGACATATCCCGTTCCGATCATCGCAATGCGCATCGTGCAGCCTTTTTGTGAAGCCGATGGCATGTCTATGCAGGGCATCGCGGGCTGTCAAACGCTGCGGAAGCACCCTGCACAGGACAAAGCGGCCCGCCCTCTCGGACGGACCGCCAGATCGTCAGAGCCTTTCCGGCTTCGGCAACCGCGCCTTCACGTCGGCGACAGCAGCCAGCCAGTCGGCCTTTTTCGCCTCGCCGCGCTGCCAGCAAAAGAACAGTGGCCCTCCGCCGTCAGATCCTCGCGCAAGTCCCGGTCGCGCGCCTCCCACGCTACGGCATCGGCCGGCTCCGCCCCCTTGCGCGGCGCAGTGCCGATCCAGCCCGGAACGCCCTCTTTGGTGAACAGGACAGGCAGCGTCATCTCAGTATTCCCTGCCGATCAGGATACCCATGCAGGCGATGCCGACGACCGACGAAACCCCGCCCACACTCATGCGGATATGCGGCCCCAAAAGCGTGCCGACCGGCGGCAGGTTGGTGGTGATCGTCCCCGTCGCCTCGGCGAAGACGGTATTGTCGGTCGTGTTGTAGCGGATCACCCGGTAGCTGACCGATTGCGTCAGGCTGTTCGGGCTGAAAAGCTGCAGCTCGTAGACCTCGCTCCGGTCGGCTGCGGGCACCGGAAAGGACGTGCCAAGGTCGATCTTCGTGGCCACGCCCGACAGGTCGTTGTGCAGGATCTGGATGTTGGCGTCCGCCGCATCCCAGCCCATGCCGACGATGCCGGTGGCAAGGGTCGAGTTCTCGACATCGGTCGGGATGTTCGTCGTGCCGTCAAGCCCGCAGAACGCCCGATGCGAGGCGTTCGACACCCCGGTCGCCGGCGCCCAGACGAACCGCGCCAGAAAGCCGCCGGGCGCCCTGCCGCCGCAGCGGGCCGGACCCCCGCAATCGCCGTGGTCGAGGCCGTCGTCACCAGCACATCCAGCCGTGGCTTCATGGTGTGCAGAGAGGTGATCGCCGGGTTTGCCGCCGTCCCCGTTCCAAGGACAACCAGGTTGAGGCTGTTTTCCCCGACCAGCGTGGCCAGCGACGGCGCGGGCTGGAAGCGTTGGATGCTGAACTCGCCAAGGTCGCTCTGGAGCATCCGCACCTTGCCGTCCGGGCCGATGAAGCCAGGCCGCAGCGGGCCAAGATAATCGGTCCCGTAAAGCTTCACCCCGCCAGCCGCGGGCGTGGCCGGTGTCGAGATGTTCGGCAGCCGCAACTGCCCGCCCTCGATCTCCACATCCGTCGCCCCCGCGAAGGCCCCGGCATTGTTGTACTGCAGCTCGCCGCTCGTCCCGCCCGGACTGCCCCCACCCCCAGCAGGCGCGGCCCAGCTCCCGTCTGCCCGCAGAAAGGTCGTCGTCCCCCCGCCCGAGGCCGGGGCCAGCCCCTTCGCCCCCGCACCGAACAGGCTTAGAAGCGCGGTCGCCTGCGCCCCCGTCAGGTCCTCCGGGTCGCCCGCCCCCGCCGTCGCGCGGCCCTTGATGGTGCCCGACCCCACATCCGCCAGCTTGGCATTCGTCACCGCGTTTCCGGCAATCGTGGCCGCGAAGGACCCCGTGCCCGACCCCGTCACCTCTCCGGTCAGGGCAATCGTCTGATCCCCGGTGTTCGCCCCGCTGATCGCGTCCAGCTTCACCTTGTCCGCCGCCGCCATGAAGCCCGCCACGGCCCCCGTCGCCGCCGCATGCAACGCGCCACCCGCCCGCGAGCCATGCGCCGTATCGTCGAACCGCGCCGCCGGCAGCACCCCCGCCGACAGGTCCGCCGCCGACCCGCTCGTCGCCAGTGCCGCCAGCCCGGTGATCGTCGCCACGCCTTGCGTCCCGGTATGCATCGCCCGGTCGCGCAAGGCCGCATCCGCCGCGTTCGCCGTCGCCCCGTCCGCCACGTTCAGGATGCCCCGCGCCTGCGCCGGGGTCAGCACTTCCGGCGCGCCGGTCCCTGCCGTATCGCGGCCAAGGAAACTGTCGGTCGCCATATCCGCCAGCTTGCCCAGTGACACCGCGCCCGCGTCGATGGTCCAGGCCGTGCCTGCCCCCGATACCGTGATGTCGCCCTTGTCGCCATCGCTGACGCCACCGCCGACCACATGGCTGACCCCGGCCGACCGCACCTTCACCTCGCCCGTCGTCGTGTTCAGCCACAGCGTCCCGTTCCCCGGCGCCCCCGGATCCGCCACCTGCCCGCCCAGATGCACCGGCTGCGGCAGCGTCACCTCGCCCGTCGCCGCGCCCGTCACCAGCGCCACCGACCAGGCCGAGCCATCCGCCGAAACCTTGACGCTGAAATCATCCGCCCCCGCCGTCCCCATCTCGGCCCGCCCGCCAAAGCCGGTCTGGAACAACAGGCTCGCCGTATCGCCCGCCACCGCCTTGTTCAGCTTCAGCTGATGCCCCGCCCCCGCATGGTTCAAAAGCGTCGCCGGAGACGACACCGCCAGCCGGTTGGTCGCATCCGGCGTGGCCGACACCCCCAGCCGCCCCACCGTGAACGGCCCGTCCGACAGCGCATTCCAGCCCAGCCCGTTGAAAAAAGCCATCTGGCTTTCCGCCATCACATAGGCCTGCCAGCCCGGCAGCGCCTGGGTAAACTGCCAGCCGGCTTGCGTGAACAGCGCGATCCGCCCCGCCTGCCCGACCCAGGGCCCCGTCGCCCCCGCCGCCACGATATGCCGGTCGCCGATCACCGGCAGCGCCGGGGGAGTGGTCAGCGTCCGGTTGATCACCGCAAGCTGCACCATCAGGTCCAGCTTCAGCAGCGCCTCGTTATGGGTGACATGCTTCTGCGCCTGCGCCGGAAGGATCAGGGGCAGCGACAGGATCGTCGTATCGTCGGGCATCAGGAACCTCCGCGGGAACGCCTTGGCGGGGGAAACTAGGGAGAACCCCTCAACACCCGCTCACCAGCCCGCGCGCCACCCCGTCGCCCGACGCAACACCCCCAGGCAATTGCTCCTTGCCAAATACTCCCGCCGGAGGCAGCGACGCCAGCCCCCGCAGCCCCGCCCGAACTCCGGGACCCCGTAGGAGGCGGCTCGCACGCACCGCCCGTTACAGATCGTCCGCTGCCACCGGGGCCACCCGGTCCCGCCGCGCCTCGGCCCAGGTGTTCGCGCTGATCGCCAGGATGATCAGCCCGCCCCCCGCCAAGACCCAGGGCTCCACCGGCTCGCCAAAGGCCAAGGTCCCCAGAGCCGCCGCCCAGATCAGCTGCAGGAATGTCACCGGCTGCGTCACCGCCAGAGGCGCGGCCCGGAACGCCCGCGCCATCGCGTAATGCCCCAGCGTCGCCAATCCCGCCACGCAGGCGAGCCAGCCCAGCTGCTCCCATCGCACCGGCTGCCACTGCGCCACCGCCAAGGGCAACAGCCCCACCGTCACCGTCACCGACAGCACCCCGACGATGACCGAGGCCGGGGCCTCCCGGCTCAACCGCTTGGCGATGATGTAGCTCATTGCAAAGAACACCGTGGCACCGAGCTGCGACAGATGCCCCAAGGACAATTCCCGCACCCCCGGCCGCAGCACGATCAGCCCGCCCGCAACCGCGACCACCACCGCCGCGATCCGCCGTGCCCCCAGGCCCTCGCCCAGCATCAGCCCGCCGATCACCAGCACCATCACCGGCCCCAGGAAGGCGATCGCCGCCATCTCCGCCACCGGCACCCGCGCCATGGCATAGAACCACAGGATCACCGCGACGACATGCAGCGCCCCGCGCCCCAGGAACATCCGCCCCACGCCGGGGCCGAACCGCATTCCCCGCACCGCCCACAGGGCAGGCAGCAGGAACATCAGCCCAAAGCCAAAGCGGAGGAAGGCCGACTGCGCCGCCGGAAGCTCGGTTCCAAGGTAACGGACAATCCCGTTCACCCCCACGAAGGACAGCCCCGCCCCCATCATCCAGAGCGCGCCCTCCAGAGGCCGCCCCAGGTCGCTCGCCTGCACCACGCCCATGATCTCAGGCCCCGGCCTCCGCCCCGAACTTGGCACGGAACTCCTCAAGCCGCCGCTTCTGCCGCCCTTCGGCATCGAAATTCGCAGGCGACAGCCAGCCCTCATAGGCCTGCCGCAACACGGGCCATTCCTTGTCGATGATGGAAAACCAGGCCGTGTCCCGGTTCAGCCCCTTCACCACCAGATGCTGCCGGAACACGCCTTCCGCCGTGAAGCCGAACCGCGCCGCCGCCTTTTTCGACGGCAGGTTGTCGTCATTGCACTTCCACTCGAAGCGCCGATAGCCCAGGTCGTCGAACACATGTTTCGCGAACAGATACAGCGCCTCGGTCGCCGCCGGGCGCTGCGCCATCGGCGGCCCCCAGTAGATGTTGCCGATCTCGATCACCCCGTTGGCGGCATCGATCCGCATCAGCGTCTGCCGCCCCGCCACCTTGCCCGAGGCCTTGTCGATCACCGCATAGAACAGCGGGTCCTGGCTTTCCGCCACCTTCTCGACCCAGGCGCGGAAACTGTCCCGGTCGCTCGGCGGGGCCTCATACAGCCAGCGGAACTTCTGCTCCGCCTCCGCCGTGGCCGAGGCCTCGAACAACCCTTCCGCGTGCTGTCCCGCATCCAGCCGCTCCAGCCGCACATAGCGCCCTTCGATGACCGCTGCCGAAGGCCGCTCCCGCGCCGTCCAGTGCCGCATGTCCTCAGCCATCATCGCTCCCCCGGTTGGTCCTGTTCGCTCTTGCTAGACCCGTGCAGCCCCTCCAGCTTATCGCCACCGGCCCCCTGCCGCTAGGTCCAGTCATGCCTCGCGAAAGGTTAAGCTTTCCTGAACGCCCACAGCCAAGCCCTTGAAATCTCATGCTCCCGAAATTCTGTCCACTGTGGACAGGCTCACCCCCCGAACGCCAGCCCCGCCGCGATTCCCCACATCGTCAGCCCCACGCCGATCTCCAGCCAGACCCAGGCCGCAGGCCTGGCAAAGACCGGCGCCAAAAGCCGCGCCCCGAACCCCAGCGCGGTGAAGAAGCTCAACGACCCGCAGGCCGCAGCCACCCCGAAGGCGAGGCGATGCGGCGCATACTGGGCCGAGATCGACCCGATCAGCACCAGCGTATCCAGGTAGACATGCGGGTTGGCCCAGGTCAGCAACAGGCAGGTCGCCAGCACCTTCCCCAGCGGAGCCGCCCCGTTCTCGGACGGCTGCAACGCCTCGCCCCCCCGTGCCGCCGCCCGGAACCGCAGGGCCCCGTAGACCAGCAGGAACACCACCCCCAGCCAGCGCATCGCCGCGCCGAACCAGGGCACCGCAGCACTCAGCGACCCGAACCCCGCCACCCCCGCCGCGATCAGCACCGCATCCGACAGCGCGCAGACCGCCACCACCGCCGCCACATGCTCGCGCCGCAGCCCCTGCCGCAGCACGAAGGCATTCTGCGCCCCGATCGCCAGGATCAGGCTCACCGCCACCAGATAGCCGTTCACCGCCGCTTCAAGCACGGGACAGCTCCCGCAGTGCCGCCAGCGCATCCTCGCGCCGGTCCCACTGCACGAAAAGATGGTCATGGTGGACGCCCGCAATCACATTGCAGCTGATCCCCTCGCGTCCCAAGGCGGTCGCGAAGGCCGCCGTCAGCCCCACCGCCGCAAGGTCGCTTTGCACCGTCAAGCTGATCCGCGCCCAGGGCTCGCCCGCACCAAGCAAGGCCAGCGGCGCAACCACCGTCAGCCCCTCCTCCTCGGCCACCATGGCGAAAGGCAGGAACGGCGGTGCCGCATCCCGGACCGCAAAGCCATAGGGCTCGGCAAACAGGACCGGCTCCATCGTCCGCAACAGCACTTTCAGGTCAGCTTCCGCCATGGCTCACTCCCTTTGCCGCTTGACCTAACCTTGCTGATCGCCAAACTCCAATTAATCTTCCTTTCGTCGAATAAGCATCGCTAATGCTCGATCCCGCCCAGCTTGCCGCCTTGGCCGCCGTCCATCGCCGGGGCTCCTTCGACCTTGCGGCGGCGGAACTGCATGTCACCCCCTCCGCCATCAGCCAGCGGATCAAGGCACTGGAGGAGACGACCGGCACCCTTCTGATCCGCCGGGGCCAGCCCTGCGCCGCCACTGACACCGGCCTCCGCCTCATCCGCCACCATGACGAGATCGTGCTGCTGGAACACAGCCTCGCCGCCGATCTACCCGGCCTCTCCCCCGGCCCCGCCACCTTCCGCATCGCGGTCAACGCCGACAGCCTCGCCACCTGGGTCATTCCCGCCCTCGCCGCGACCTCGGGCTTCCTGTTCGACCTCGTGATCGACGACCAGGACGTCAGCCAGGACTGGCTCCGGCGCGGCGAGGTTGTTGCCGCCATCACCTCGCACCCCGGCCCGCTGCAAGGCTGCGACACGGTCCCGCTCGGGAACCTGCGCTATCATGCGACCGCCTCGCCCGCCTTCATCGCCCGCTGGTTTCCCGATGGCGTGACGCCGCAGGCGCTTGGCCGCGCGCCCACGCTGACTTTTTCCGATCAGGATCAACTGCAAACCCGCTGGGCCGCAAGGCAGGCGCCGGGGCGTGCCCGCCCGCTTCTGCCCACGCATCGCATGGCCTCGTCGCAGGCCTTTGTCGACGTCTGCCTCGCGGGCCTCGGCTGGGGCATGAACCCGGAGCTGCTGGTGGCCGCCCATCTTGCCTCGGGCGCGCTGGTCGAGTTGATCCCCGACACCGCGCTCGACGTGGCGCTCTACTGGCAGTTCACCCGACTTGCCGGCCCCGTCCTCGCCCCGGTGACTGCCGCCATCACGCAAAAGGCCGGCCGCACCCTGGTGCCGCCGGCCTGAAACCTGTCCGTCAATTGAACCGCTACTAGAGCTGCGCCGCCACGTCTTCGGGAACATCGAAGTTGTGCGTCACCGCCTGCACATCGTCATCTTCTTCCAGCAGGTCGACCAGCCGCATCAGCTTTTGCGCGGTGTCCAGATCGACCTCGGTCAGCGTCTGCGGCTTCCAGACCAGTTTCGATTCCGTCGATTCCCCCAGCGTCTTTTCCAGCGCATCCGAGACTTCCGGCAGATTCTCGACCTGGCAATAGATCCAGTGGCCGTCCTCGTCGCTTTCGACGTCATCGGCTCCGGCGTCCAGCGCCGCCATCATCACGTCATCGGGCGACCCAACCGAGACCGGATAGGAAATCTCGCCCACCCGGTCAAACGAATGCGCGACCGAGCCGGTGGTGCCCAGGTTCCCGCCGCATTTCGAGAAATAGGACCGCACGTTCGACGCCGTCCGGTTCAGGTTGTCGGTCATCGCCTCGACGATGATCGCGATCCCGTTCACGCCATAGCCTTCATAGCGGATTTCCGTGTAATCCGCCCCGTCGCCCATCTGGCTTTTCTTGATTGCCCGGTCGATCACGTCCTTCGGCATCGACAAGGCCTTCGCCGCCTTGATCGCCAGCCGCAGACGCGGGTTCATGTCGGGATCGGGCATCCCCATCTTGGCCGCGACGGTGATTTCCTTCGACAGCTTGGAAAACATCTTCGAGCGCAGCTTGTCCTGCTTGCCCTTGCGATGCTGAATGTTCGCCCATTTCGAATGGCCTGCCATGGCCCAAACTCCGGTCCCATTTCGGTGATGGCGTCCTCTACACCCGGCAGGGACGGAAGGGCAAGCCCGCCGATACCGCCCTACAGCGGCCAGATCAGCGGGATCAGCGCGCAGCTCACCAGCATGACGATGATGTTCAGCGGCAGCCCCACCTTGGTGAAGTCCGAGAAGCGATAGCCCCCCGGCCCGTAGACCATCATGTTGGTCTGGTAGCCCACCGGCGTCGCAAAGGCGAGCGTGGCGGAAAACATCACCGCCACCACGAAGGGCCGCGGATCGTGGCCCAGCCTCTCGGCCAGCTGGATCGCGACCGGCGTGTAGATCACCGCCACCGCATTGTTCGACAGGAACTCGGTCAGCACGAGACCCAGGAAGTAGACCGCAAGGATCAGGAAGAACGGGCTCAAACCCGCCAGCCAGGGGGCCACACCATTCACGATCATGCCCACCGCACCGGACTGGTCCAGCCCCTCGCCCACCGCGAGCATGGCAAAGATCATCGCCATCAGCCGTCCGTCGACGAAGCTGAAAGCCTCGTCGCTGTCGACGCAATGGGTGATCAGGATCACCGCCACCGCGATCAGGGCCAGGGGCAGGATCGGCGCCAGATCCAGCGCCGACAGGATCACGATCATCGCCAGCGCCGCCAGCGCGATCGGCGCTTTCGCGCGCCGGAACGCCATCACCCGCGGACGGTTCACGTCGACAAGGTCCATGTCCGCCGCAAGCCGCTGGATGTCCTCGACCGCGCCTTCCAAGAGCAGGGTGTCGCCCACCCGCACGATCAGATCGTCAAGCTGCCGCCCGATGTTCTGGTTGTGGCGATGCACCGCCAGCACATAGACCCCATAGCGCCGCCGCAACCGCAGATCGCCCAGACGGTTGCCCTCCATCCGGCAGCCGGGGCCGATCAGCACCTCGACCGTCTCGGTCTTCACCGAGGACAGCTTGTCCACCAGATGCACGTCCTTGCGGGCATGCAGGCCCATCAGTTCCGTCATTTCCGTGCGCAGGACCACCCGGTCCCCCGCCTGCAACGTCACCGGCGCCAGATCGCGCCGCAAGCTGGCATCGCCACGCAACACGTCGATCACCCGCACCCCGTCGCGCTTGAACAGGTCGATGTCCAGAACCGGCTGACCGATCAGCGTGCTGTCCTCGGGCACCGCGACCTCGGTGAAGAACTTCATCTTCCGCCGGTCGTTCAGCAATACCCCCATCGACTGTCGCGTCGGCAGAAGGCGGTTGCCGAACAGCACCAGGAACACCCCGCCCGCCAGCATCACCGCAATTCCCAGGGGCGCGATCTCGAACAGGCCAAAATGTTCCAGACCTTGCTTTGCCGCCACCCCGTCCACCAGAATGTTGGTCGAGGTTCCGATCAGCGTGATCATCCCCCCAAGTACCGTCATGTAACTGAGCGGAATCAGCAGCTTGGATGGCGCCAGCCCGATCCTTATCGCCAGCTGCATCACCACCGGGATCATCACCGCCACCAGCGGCGTGTTGTTCATGAAGGCCGAGGCGACGGCAATCGACCCGATCAGCACCACGACTGTCGTCTTCGGCCTGTCGCCCGCATGGCGCGTGACCAGGCCCACCACTGCCTCGACCGCCCCGGTGCGCACCATGCCCCCCATCACCAGGAACATCATCGCAATCGTCCAGGGTGCGGGGTTCGCCAAGACCTCGGTCGCTTCCTTCACCGGCAGGATGCCCAGCACCAGCATCAGCGTCGCCCCGCCGATGGCCGTCACCTCGATCGGGGTCCGCTCCAGCACGAACAGCACGAACATCGCCGCCAGGATCGCCATCGCAACGAAAGGCGCAATCTCGGCCGGGATCGACAGTCCGAACATCAGGCCTCCACCGCTTTCCGCCCGCGCGGCTGCACCAGTGCCAGTCCGGCCAGCATCACCGCCAGCGCCAGCCACATCATGCCCGAGGGCCGCTCTCCCAGCAGCATGATCGCCCAGATCATCCCGGCCCCCGTCACCAGATAGCTCGACTGCGCGGCAAAGACCGAGCCCGCCGTCGCCGCCAGCCAGACATAGGTGGCGTAAAGCAGCGCGTGCAGGGCCGAAGACAGCGCCAGCGCCGCATCATCCCGTCCCAGCGGCAAGGGCGAATAGCCCTGCCCCGTGACCAGCATCACCGGCAGGCAGAGGGCCAGCCCCGTCAGACTTGCCCCCAGCATCGCCTGCAACCCATCCATGCCCTGCGTGCCGCGATGCGCCACATAGGTCGCCTCGATGGCATAGAACAGCGGCCCGATCAGCGCGATGGGCAGGACCCACACCATCGCCGCATCCGGCAGGGCCGCCCCCGGCGCCGCCAGCAGCGCCACACCTGCCAGACCCAGCGCCAACCCCGCCAGCCTGCCCGCCGAGAACCTGTCCATCCCCAGCGCCAGCGCCATCGGGAACGCGAGCATCGGCACCGTCGCGATGATGATCGACATGATCCCCGCGGGCAGATGCGCGACCGAGAAGTAGAATGTCCCGTTCGGGATCAGCGTGCCCAGCACCGCCACGATGACATAGAACCGCAGCGCCGGTGCCGTCAGAGCCATCCCCTTCCGCCTGACCAGCGCAATCGCCCCCAGCACGGCAACCATCACCACCTGCTGCCAGAAGATCAGCCCGAACGGCCCATGCCCGGTTTCCGCGGCGATCTTCCCCAGCGGATGCGTCGAGCCCCAGCCGACTCCCAGCCAGATCAGCACAGCCACAAACAGCCACTGCCCCCGCAGCCCGGCACGCGCCTCGACCGCCGATGACACCATGCGCCTCCCCTCCCCCTCATGAAGAGGGGACGGGGCCGGAGGCTCCAGGTCAGGATCGACCCGGTTGCCGTCGGGCGTCACGGCACCGACTCCTGCAACTTGCCCCCGACCCGGATCATCCGCACCCGTGTTGCCAGCCCGGTCTTGTCATCCGTCTCGACATAGACCCCCGACAGTGTCGCCGCGCCATTCGCCGGCTCGAACCGCCCCTTCGCCATCCCGGTCAGGAAGCGGCGCAACGGCTCCAGCTTCTCCATCCCGATCACGCTGTCATAATCGCCGCACATGCCCGCGTCCGACTGATAACCCGTGCCCTTGCCCAGGATCATCGTATCGCTGGTCGGCACATGGGTATGCGTGCCGACGACCAGCGAGGCCATCCCGTCGCACCAATGCCCCATGCCCATCTTCTCGCTGGTCGCCTCGGCATGGAAATCGACAATCGCCGCCTGCACCACGCCGCCCAGCGTATGCGCCTTCAGCACTGTCTCCAGTGCCGAGAACGGGTCATCGAAGGGCCGCTTCATGAACACCTGGCCCAGCGCCTGCGTCACCAGAACCTTGCGCCCCTGCGTCGCCTCGAACACCCGGAACCCCCGGCCCGGCGCGACCTTGGAGAAGTTCAATGGCCGCACGATCCGCGGCTCCTGCTCGATGAAGCTCAGCATGTCCTTCTGATCGAAAGCATGGTCCCCCAGCGTCAGGCAATCCGCCCCCGCCGCCAGCAGTTCCTTGGCATGGTCGCCGGTGATCCCCGCCCCCTGGCTCGCGTTCTCGCCGTTGACCACGACGAAATCCAGCCCCCAGGCTTGCCGAAGCCCCGGCAGCCGCTCGATCACCGCCGCCCGGCCCGACCGGCCCACGACATCGCCAAGGAATAACAGTCTCATGCGGCACGCTTAGGGGCGGGGCAGGATTCCGGCAAGCGGAATGAGGTGCGGCCCGCGCAAAAAGCGCCGCAATTCCGGTTGCGCTGCCGCCTCCGGAACAATGGCCCAAGCGGAAGAATGTTCACCGGAAATCCTCCGGAGCGGCAAACCTTCCCTGCCCCCTCCGATTCGCGTGGTCTGGTTGCGCTTCTGGCGTCTTCTACACGTCGAGCCGGATGCAAGGCGCCATGAAGACGGACTTTACCTTCCAGATCATGACCTTGATGCCAGGAACACGGCCCCCGTTCCCCAAACCCGCTTCCCGCCTTATCTCTTCCCTCATGACGACACTGCCCCCCGCCCTCTCCGACTGGTTCGCCGCAAAGGGCTGGGCCCTCCACCCCCATCAGTGGGAC
>JAGPEG010000071.1 GCA_018057165.1 Tabrizicola sp. | reverse complement strand
GGCGCGATGTTCCATCAGCGCAATCGCCAGCGCATCGCCCAGGGCCAGCGTCATCGTGGTCGAGGTGGTGGGGACGATCCCCGTCTCGCAGGCCTCGGGCACCTTTGGCAACAGGATGCCGACCGTTGCCTGCCGCATCAGGGTCGATCCCTCGCGGCCCGCCACCCCGATCAGCGGAATGCCGAAGCGCTTGGCATGGGCCAGGATATCGGCCAGCTCCGGCGTCTCGCCCGAATTCGACAGCACGATCAGCACATCGCCCTCGGCCACCATGCCAAGGTCGCCATGGCTGGCTTCCGCCGGATGGACGAAATGCGCGGGCGTTCCGGTCGAGGCGAAGGTGGCCGCGATCTTGCGGGCGATATGGCCGGATTTCCCCATGCCCGAGACGATGACCCGCCCCTTCGCCGCCATCAGCAGGGTGACGGCCTTGGTGAAGTTGCCGTCCAGCCCCCCGGCCAGCGTTTCCAAGGCACCCGCCTCGCGGCGGATCACCCTTTGGCCGGTGGAAAGGAGGTCAGTGGAGGAAGATGTCATTGGTGTCTTCCCAGCCCAACAGGTCCAGTTCGGCACGGGTCGGCAAAAAGGCGAACAGCCGCTGGGCAAGGTCCAGCCGGTCCTCGCGGATCAGCCGGGCTTCCAGTTCCACCTTGAGCGCGTGCAGGTAAAGCACGTCCGAGGCGGCATAGTCCTTCTGCGCCTCGGTCAGGGTTTCCGCGCCCCAGTCGCTCGTCTGTTGCTGTTTCGAGACATCGACGCCGACCAGATCGGCCAGCAGGTATTTCAGCCCGTGCCGGTCGGTGAAGGTGCGGATCAGCTTCGAGGCGATCTTGGTACACCAGACCGGAGCGGTGGTGACGCCGAAGGCCTTTTTCATCACGGCAATGTCGAAACGACCGTAGTGGAACAGTTTCAGCGTCTTGGGGTCGGCCAGCAGCCGCTCCAGGTTCGGCGCGCGGGTCTGGCCCTTGGCGATCTGCACCAGATGCGCGTCGCCGTTGCCATCCGACAGTTGCACCACGCACAGCCGGTCGCGGCGCGGGTCGAGGCCCATCGTCTCGGTGTCGATGGCGACGATGGGTCCGAGGGTCAGGCCGTCGGGAAGGTCGGATTGGTGCAGGTGGATGGCCAAGGGGATGCTCTTTGCTGGATCAGCCCCCGGATTACGCCCGTGGCCCCGAAGGGTCAACTGCGGCCCGCCGGACGGGCAATGCGGCGCCGGGCCGCGTATCGTCGCACTACAGCTTTCCTCGCTGGCGCAGGGCATGGGGCCCTGACAGGCGCATGGATTTGAACGACAGGCCGGTGACGCGCCTCATTCCGGTTCGCATCCGCCGGACAGGCCCTGCTATTCCGCCAGTGACGTTGCGTTGCGGATATGGCCCGCGTCACCGCACCGTCGCAGCCAAAGGTTTCGCCCCCGCCCCTGACCTGTTCCTCTGACCCGGAAAACCCTCGCCAAGGTGTCAGGCAAGAGCGCCCCATCGATCTCTCGCCTCCCCCTGGGCCGTCTGCGGCCTGCACTGCTTTCCCGGGGCAAAAGCGATACACCGCCGTTCGCAGCGCCGATGGCTGGCTGCGGCCTGCACCACTTTCCCAGGGCAAAGCGCCAGCCCGACGTCGCCGCGATCATGGCCGTCTGCGGCGCACCCGACTTCGCCCAGATCAACAACCGAACGCCACCACTCCCACCCCACGACCGACTTCGGATTGCACCGCTTCTCCGACAGCAGGGATACAGCGCCCGTCGCGTCCGTTTCACTTCGGGTCAGAGAGCTAAGGTGAAAGTCCGGGCAACAGAAGTTAACAAATCCTGAACGCCCGCGACTAACGCATTGAATCCAAACGACCGGATTTTCTGTCCACGGTGGACAGCCCCTCAGTTCACGACGAACTCGGCATGCAAGGCCCCCGCCGCATTGATGCTTTTCAGGATGTCGATCATGTCATGCGGGGCCACTCCCAGCGCGTTCAGTCCCGCCACCACCTCGGCGAGGTCGGTCCCACCCTGCACCTCGGCAAGGCCCGCCCCCGTCTTCCCGATCGTCGCGCTCGACCGTGGCACCACCACCGTCTCCCCCTCGGCAAACGGGTTCGGCTGGACCACCAGCGGACTCTCCTCGACCCGCAGCGTAAGGCTGCCCTGCGCCACCGCGACCCGGCTGATCCGCACGTCGGCCCCCATCACGATGGTCCCCGACCGCTGATCGACCACCACCCGCGCCCGCGTCTCGGGTTCGACCAGAATACCCTCGATCCGGGCCAGCACATGCGCGGGGGACCGCATTCCCGTCGCGCCGATATCGACCGCGACCGTGCCCGCATCCTGCATCTCGGCCACCCGCGCGCCGAATTCCGAGTTCACCGCCTGCTCGATCCGCGCGGCTGTGGTGAAGTCCGCCGCCTTCAGGGCAAGCCGCAGCACCGGCAGGCCCGCGAAATCGAACTCCACCTCCCGCTCCACCCGCGCGCCCGAGGGGATGACCCCCGCTGTCGGCACCCCTTGCGTGACTTTCGCCCCCTGACCTTCGGCCGCGATGCCGCCCGCAATGATCGTCCCCTGCGCCACCGCATAGATCTGCCCGTCTGCCCCATTCAACGGCGTCATCACCAACGTCCCGCCCAGAAGGCTTTTTGCGTCGCCGATGGCCGAGACCGTCACGTCGATCCGCCCCCCCGCCCGTGCGAAGGGCGGTAGTTGCGCGGTCACGAAGACGGCGGCGACGTTCTTCGGCCGGAACTCCTCTCCGGTGACGTTGGCCCCCAGCCGCTCCAACAGGTTGGCCATGATCTCTTCGGTGAAAGGCGCGTTCCGCAGCCCGTCGCCGGTGCCGTTCAGCCCGACGACCAGCCCGTAGCCCACCAGATCGTTGCCGCGCACGCCGTCGAATTCGACCAGATCCTTGATCCGGATCGGTTCGGCCAGGGCTGCGCTTGCCAGCAGGACAAAGGCCAGCAGGAAACGGATCATCTGAGGTACTCCGCAAGGCTCAGCCGCGCGACGCGGGCGGTGACGAGGTAGAGGGATTCGAGTTGCGACCGGATCGTCTCCAGCCGGGTGCCGGCCTCATAGGGATCGACCGAACCGATCTCGGACCGCAGGATGTCCAGCGAGGTTTCCTCGGCCGAATTCCGGCTGCGGGCAACCTCGATCTGCGCCTCGACCGTGCCGATCCGGGCCTGCAGTGTGATCCGTGCGTCTGCGGTTGATGCCAGCTGCTGCCCCGCCTGCTGCGCCAGACGCCCACGTTCGGTCGCATCTGCGGCCAGCACGCCCCGGTCGATCAGCGCCGCCATCGCGAAGCCGGCCAGTGTGTCGCGCAGGGCCGGGTCCATGGCGGTGGTGGACAGATCGGCCGCCTCTCCCGCAGTGATGGGGGAAGGCGAGAGTGGGCCACCACCCTGATAGAATGCCCCGAAGCCCAAGGGGTCCGCAAACCATCCGTTGACCGCCGCCGTCACCTGTCCGGCAGTGGTGGCCCCGCTGGCCGCAGTCTGCAACGCGGTCAGCATATCCTCAAGCGCGCCGAGCGGGGCCGTGCCGGTAGCAACCCCGGAGAACACCGCGCGGCCAGAAGCTTGCGTGTTCAGCAGCCCGATGGCCGAGGCCAGCCGACCCTTGGCATCTGCGGCCAGCGTGTCGATCTGGACGGGGGTGGAGTTCCGGGCAGCAAGCAGCGTGGTCGAAATGCCCGAGGCAAGGCCCGACAGACCGGAAATCGCGGCCTGCTGCGCGGCGGTCTGGACGGCGGCATCGGCGGTGTTCGATTTGTAGGCCGCCAGCCGCGCGAGGCTTGCGTTGACCGCGAGTAGTGGCGAGAAATCCCCCCGCAGGACCGCCCCGATATCGGCATGCTGGCCGCTTGCCACCTCTTGCGAGGCGCGTTGCACCTGACCGCGCAGGTCGGCCCCCTGCCGCGCCAGGATGTTCGTGAGGCTCGCGTCGCCAACCGAGATCCGGGTCATCCGTCCAGCCTTATGAGGGTGTCGATCATGTCGGCCACCGCCTGAATCACCTTGGCGTTGGCGGCGTAGTTCTTCTCGATCACCAGCAGGTCCTGCATCTCCTGATCGGTATCGATGCCGTTCTGCGCTTCCAGATCGGTCAGTGCGGTCAGTTTGGCCGAGGCGAAGCTTTGTTCCGACTGCGCCGAAAGCCGCAGCGCCGAGGCGTCGCTCATCACATCGCCGGTCAGGGTGGCGAAACTGCGGGTTCCCGCGGCGAAGCCGGTGGAGGACAGGGGCCGCGTCGCGGTCAGTGCGGTGTGGAGGGCGCCAAGCAGCGTTGCATTGCCCGGCGGGCCTTCGGTGGCGGCTCCCAACCCGTCGCGCAGCCGGAAGAGCGCGCCGCCCTGGGCGGGGTCGGCAGCGGCGTTCAGAGTCAGACGCCCGGCAAGGCCCGCCTCGTCCAGCGGGTTGAAGGCGGCGCCCGCATCGGTGAAGAGGCCCGGCGCGCCGGGGGCAAGCGTCGGGTCGACCACGGGCGAGGCGAAGCGTTCGACCAGATCGCGGGCGGCGGCATCCAGCTTGGCCTGGGCGCTGACCGCCAACTCGTCGCGCACCGCGAAAAGCGCGCCAAGGCTGCCGCCCAGGATCGGGCTTGCCGGGCCAGCCGTATCATAGGGGCGGCCATTGATGGTGATCCCGGACAACCCGCCCGATGCTTGGGTCATTTCGGGCGTGATGGTGTGGGTCGTTGCAAAGCCGATGACGGCAGCCGAACCTTCCAGGAGCGGTGCGCCCCCGGTGGTGAAGAGGGCAATCTGGTTGAGATCGCGGGGAATTTCACGAACCGGCACGATGGAGGAAATCTGGTCGACCAACTGCTGCCGCTTGTCCAGAAGCGCCGAGATGTCGCGCCCCGCCCCGGTGAAGGAGCGCAGCTCGACATTCAGCTCCTGCAATTGCGCAAGGGTGGAGTTCAGCTTGCCGACCTCGTCGCTGATCTGGCGGTCGGCAGTGGCGCGGGCGGTCTGGATGTCCCTGGTCGCGGCGGCCAGCCCGGCCACCAGTGATTTCGCCGTCGAAGCGATGCCGTTCAGCCGCGCCTGCGAGTCAGGGCGGCCCGCGGCTTCCACCAGCGCCTGATCGAAGGCCGCCAGCCGCGCAGCCAGCGAGCCTGCGCTGTCCGGCGTGCCAAGCGCCTGTTCCACCCGCGCCAGAAACGCCGCCCGCGCGTCGCGGTCGCCGCCCCCGGCCTGCGCGATCCGCCGTTCGCCCAGCAGCTGCCGGTCGACATCGCGCGTGACGCCAAGGACCTGCACGCCCTGACCATGGCCCGCCAGCACTGTCGAGCCGAGGCTGACCTGGCGACGGGCATAGCCGGGCGTCGTCGCATTGGCCACGTTCGACGACAGGATTTCCGCCTGCCGCGAGGTGGCCGAGAGGCCCGACAAGGCTCCGGCAAGGGCGGAGGTGACGCTCATCGCCTGTCACCGCTTGATGTTGGTGGTTTCCTGCAGCATCTCGTCGACCGTCTGGATCACCTTGGCGTTGGAGGAATAGGCGCGCTGGGTCTGGATCAGGCTGGTCAGTTCCGCCGCCACATCGGTCTTCGACCCTTCCCGCGAATAGCCCTGGATCGAGCCGGTGGGGCCGGACCCGGCATCCCAAAGGAAGAACGAGCCGCTTTCGGGCGAGACCTGGTAGGTCTGGTTCGACAGCGACAGAAGGCCGTTCGGGTTCGGCACATCGACCAGCGGGATCTGGTAAAGCCGCCGGGTGAAGCCGGTGTCATAGGTGGCGTTGACATAGCCCTTCTCGTCGACCTCGATCGTGGTCAGGTTGCCGACCGGCGAGCCGTTCTTGGTGATCGAGACCGGGGCGAAATTGTCGGAAAGCTGGGTCAGACCGTTCGGGTCGCCCAGGCGGCCGATCCCCACGGTCATCGGGCCGCCCGCGACCGTCAGGGCCAGGGTGCCATCTGCCGGGTTATAGGCCCCGCCGGACACCACAGTGACTGCGGCAAGCGTGCCGCCCGCCCCGCGGGAATCATCGAAGGTCAGATTGTATTCGCCGATCAGCGTGCCGCCACCGGCGCTGTCGCGGATCTGCATGGTCCATTGGTTCGACGATCCGGTGGCCGGGACCACGGGACTGAACGATACTTCCAGCGCTTCGGAGGTGCCGAGGTTGCCAAAATATTCCACCGACAGCGGTGGCGGCACGGCGGTGGACCCGGCGACGGTATAGGTCGCGGGCAGGTTCACGCCAAGGTTCATCGTGGTGGTCGGATCGCCCGCCGTCTGGTTGGTGTTGATCACGATCGGCACCAGCCCCGAGATCGTGTCGCGCGGGTTCGAGGGGATGGTGCCATCGGCATTCGCAGGCCAGCCCAGCAGCACCAACCCTGAGTCGGTCTTCAGCACGCCATCGGCATCGGTGCGGAAGCTGCCGGTGCGGGTCATGAGGAGCGGCGTGTCGGAGAGGGCATTGCCCAGCGACACTTCGTTGATCACCGGCAACATGCCGCGCCCGGCAATCGCGAGGTCGAGCGCATTGCCGGTGCCGACCAGATCGCCGCGTTCGTCGATCAGCCGCACGGTCGAGGCGCGGACGCCCCCGGCGGAATAGGTGCCCGCCCCGCGCGAGGCGGTGATCACCATGCTGGTGAAATCGGTCGAGGCGCGTTTGTAGCCATAGGTGCTTGAGTTCGCGATGTTGTCGGAAATCGAGGCCAGCCGGGTGGCATTCGCGTTCAACCCGGCGACGCCCGCGCTGAGCGAGGAGGAAATCGTCATGGAAAGCGCCTTTCTGCAGCTTCGACTCCTGTAGAGCCGACCCTGCACCTGGATCGCTTAACGCCGACCTAACGGATAAAATTCGACCAATTATCTATCCCGCCGCAGAAGGATCACCTCGATCCGGTTGTTGCGCCCGGCCGCCGGGTCAGAGACCGCCGGTTTGCGGTCGGCATAGCCCGAAATCCGCTGCATCCGCGCGGGGTCGAGCCCGGCCTCTTCCAGTTTCTTGCGTGTGGTCTGGGCCCGCAAGGCCGACAGGTCCCAGACCGGGTTGTCGATCAGCGTCACCGGAAGCGCGCGCAGATGACCGGCGACCGCAATCTCGTTCGTGGTGAGGTTCAGCACCTCGGCCACAAGGTCGGTCAGCGCCAGAAGTGCCGGGGTCGGTTCGGCCGTTTCCCCGTTGAAAAGCGGGGCATCGGGAAGATCGAAAAGCTCGATCACCAGGCCTTCATCCGTCACCCTGGTGACGACATGGCGCAAGAGCCGTTCCATCGTGTTGCTTTCGCCGCCGCGCGCCATCAGGGCCTTTTCGACATCCTCCAGCTCGGACATCGCCTTGCCGTTGCCCGCAGCCCCCTTGCCGGCATCATTCCCGGCGGCATCGGATGCGCTGGCGGCGGTCTTGCGGTCAACCGCCCCGGTGCCGTCATGCGCCATCGTCTCTTCGGCAAAGACGCTGTCGCCGCCAAAGGCGCCGTCGCCGCCGCCCGAGATCCGGTTCACCGGGATCGTCGGATTGAAATAGTCCGAAATCCCCTTGCGTTGCTTTTCCGTCGTCGCGTTCAGCAGCCACATCAACAGGAAGAACGCCATCATGGCGGTCACGAAGTCGGCGTAGGCCACTTTCCAGGCGCCGCCGTGGTGGCCCCCGCCACCGATGACTTTCTTCCGTTTGATGATGACCGGCGCCGCATTGCCTTGCGCAGCCATCCACATCACCCAAGTCTTCTACCCAAGATCAGGAATAGCAGACGCAGGCTTTACGGCCCCTTAACCTGGCGGATTTTAGGAAATTTCCCGCCCTGGACCTGCAAGCAGAGCCATGTTGCAACCTTGCAAACGTGCCCTCGCGCCTGATTGCCGCCGCTCAGACCGGCAGGGCATGTTCAAGGATCGCCGAGGGGAAGCTCCGGCAGAGGGCCACTAGCGTTTCCCGGTCCTCGGACAGGCACGCGGCGGTCGAAAGCGCATCTGCGAGGGCGGCAGAAGCCGCAGAGACCGTCACAACCCGCCAAGGTGACGCGACGGGCCGGGCGGTGCGCGGGTCGAGGATGTGGCTCGTCCTGCCATCACCGCCGAAGGTCATCCCCAGGGGCGCCGAGGTTGAAAGCGCCCGGTTCCGCAAGTCCAGGCTGCCCCCGGCCTCAAGCTCTACCGGCCAGTCGCCTTCGGGCAGCGCCACCATCTCGCCGGTGTCGATCAGGGCGCGGGTCAGGCCGTGCCCGGCCAGAAGTGCTGCCACCCGGTCGGCGATATAGCCCTGCGCGATGCCGTTCAGCGTCAGCCCCATGCCGGGGCGGAGCGTGATGGCTTCGGGGTCCAGCCTGACCGACGCCCAGTCGATCAGTGCCCCGGCAGCGGCGCGGTCTGGATCAGACAGCGGCACCCCGGCCTCGCGCGATGCCGCTTCGGCGCGCCACAAAGGCTGCACCGTCGGGTCGAACCGCCCCCCGCTTGCAGCATGGACCGCCCCTGCGATGGCAAGGCATTCCAGCAATTCGAACGGCGGTTCGCTCAACTGCCCTTCGCGGTTCAACCGCACCAGGGCCGAGTCCGGCAGGTAGAGCGAGAATACCTGTTCCAGGCGCCGGATCTCGGCCATGGCGAGCGTGGCAAGCTGCGGCGCATCGGGATGTTCCAGCCGCAGCGTGACCTTCGCGCCAAGCGCGATGCCGGTTTCGACATGCAGGGCAGATTTCTGGGCGAGCGCCATCGAGGGGGCCAGGGCGGCCGAAATGGCGATGAAGCGGCGGCGGGTCAGCATGGTCAGCCCTCGGTTCCAGACAAAGATTTCAAACGGCGGGCGTAATCGTCGTCGCCCTCTGCGACATCGGGGGTCAAGGGGGACAGCGCGCTGTCCGGGATTGCCTCCAGCCCCATCAGCGCCCCGCCATGCAGCGCCACGAAGGCCTTGGCCTTGGCGGGATCGGCAAAGGGCGCCAGTTCCGGCGCACCCATGCCGCCGGTGACGGCCGCCCCGACGACATAGGTCGCCGTCCGGGCATCGGTCCAGTTCGCCGCCCCAGGCTGCTCCCAGGTCGCGCCGTCCGCCCCCATGTCGCTGACATAGATCGCGAGGACGGTGTTGCTTTGCTCGGGCAGGCGCAGGTAGGTCACAAGGTCGCTGACCTGACTGAAGAACAGTGGCGCGCCGGGCAGCCCTTCAAGATGGGCCTGCCCCTTCGGTCCTTCATGCTCCAGAAGATTCATCTGGCAGAAATAGCCCAGCGTTTCCGGTGCCAGGGGCAGCGGGTCGGTGTTCTGGACCATCTCTTCCTTGCAGGCACCAAGGGCCAGGGCGAACAACAGGGCGCGTTTCATGGCGTGACCTTTCGGAAGGCGGCGGCGGCAAGCATCAGGGCGGCAAAGGGCCAGAGCAGGACCGAGGCGAGCGATTGCCAGAGCGGAATGGCATCGGCGGCCCCGCCCACCCCGGCGGCGGCGGCAGTGGCTCCCGAGGCGGTCAGGTTGAACAGGCGGAAGGCGTCGGCAGGGTTGGCCAGCAGGGCGACGGGGAAGGCGTCGGTGGTGAACCAGCCGCCGTTGTCCGCGACGATGGCCGTGAGAAGCGCGAGGTCATAGAGGACGACGAGCCCAAGCCAGAGGCCGATGGCCAAGCCTGCCGCCCCCGACGGACGGCGGCTGAGCGCCGAAAGCGCATAGCCCGCACCAAGGAAGGTGGCGCCGAGCAGGATCGAGGACCACGAGAGCCGCCACAGCGCCGGAAGCCCGTTCACCGCGTCGGGATCGGACCAGAAGGTCACGGCGGCGGCAAGCCCATGTCCCAGAAGCACAGCCAGCGTCAGGATGGCGAGATGGGCGAGAAGCTTGCCCAGCAGGATCTCCCACCGCGCGATGGGATAAGCGAGGAGCAGAGACAACGTCCCGCGTTCCGTCTCTCCGGCGATGGCGTCGAAGCTCATGAGGAGGGCGAGGAGCGGGATCAGGTAGACCGAAAGCGAGGTCAGCGAGGCGACGGTGACGGACAGCCGGTCCACCCCCAAGCCGCCGGTCGGGGCCGACCCGGCCAGCGCAAGCACCAGCGAGAAAACCGCCATCAGAACCAGCGCGATGGCGACCCAGCGGTTGCGCAGCGCGATGCGGAACTCGGTCCGGGCGGTGGAGAGGATGCGGATCATTGCGCGGCCCCCTGGCTGAAATGGGCGTAGAGGTCTTCCAGGCTGGGCGGCAACACCTCGAGATCGGCCACCTTGTCGCCAAGCCCCGCGATACGGCCAAGGGTTTCCAGCTTCTGCGTTTGCGGGCAGGTCAGGTGCAGCGCGCCATCGACCAGGATCGCGCCGGGCAGGGCGCGGGCAAGGTCGGGGGCATAGCCGTTGCGGGCGGTGACATGCAGCGCCACCGGCAGATCGGCCCGACGGCGCAGGTCGGGAAGCGAGCCTTCGGCGACCAGCCGGCCCTTCGACAGGATCACGATCCGATCAGTCCGCGCCTCCACCTCGGTCAGCGCGTGCGAAGACAGAAGGATCGACGCCCCCTTCGCGGCAAGATCGTCCAGGAGGGCATAGAATTCGCGTCGCGAGACCGGGTCGAGGCCCGAGGTCGGCTCGTCCAGCACCAGCAGGCGCGGATGGCCGATCAGCGCCTGGGCGAGACCGACGCGCTGACGCATGCCCTTGGAATAGGTGCCGATCCGGCGGCGGGCGGCATGGCCGAGGCCCACCTTCTCCAGCAGAGGCATGGCCTTGGACGGGTCTTCGCCGCGCAAGGCAAGATAGTGCCGGGTCTGCTCCAGCCCGGTCAGCGCCGGATGGAAGGCCGCATTTTCCGGAAGATAGGCCACCGCGCGCCGGGCAGCCGCCGAGCCGGGAGCGGCGTCGCAGATCGTGACCTGACCGCCCGTCGCCGGGATCAGGCCGAGGATGATCTTCATCAGCGTCGACTTGCCAGCGCCGTTGTGGCCCAGCAGCGCCACCCGTTCGCCGGGGGCGACGGTGAGGCTGACCCCGGTCAGGGCCGCGACTTCGCCGAAGCGCTTAGTGAGATCCGAGATCGTCAGTGTCGATGTCATCATAACTGCCTTTGCTCCAGCGCCCCGCGACCTCAGCCTCCATGGCGGCGATGTCGTCGGGAACGGGAATGGTGATCGGCTGCATCAGCGGATGGCTGTCGGTCACGCCGCCCGGCAGGATTGCCGGGAACGAGGACTGCGACCAGCGCACCAGCTGCACGGCGGGAGAGCCGGTGAGCAGGGCAGCCGAGGGTTGCGACCACAGGATATGATCCATCAGGTCATTCGGGCGGTAAACCCCGTCGGCGATCCCGTCGCCGTTCAGGTCGAAGGCGGGATGGTCGGACCAGAAGTTGCCGCGGCCCTCGAAGCTCCATTCCATGAACCGGGTGCCGACGTATTTCACCTGCTCCTGATTGCCGATGAAGGCGTTGCCGGTCAGCATGTTGCGCTCGGATCCGGCGGTGAAGTGGATGCCGATTTCACAGCCCTCGAAGTGGTTGTTCGCGATCAGGTTCTTGTGGGCATTGTAGATGAAGAGGCACTTCTTCGTACCGCCCCGCACCAGGTTGCCCGCCACATCGGCGCTGTTGGCGAAGTTCAGCATCATCCCGTGTTCGCGGTCGCCGAGCGAGAGGTTGTCCTTCACCACCACCCGGTCGCTGAACATGATGGCGAAACCCAGATGGTTGCCGATGCTGATGTTGCCCGAAATCTCGCTGTCGTGGGTGTACATGTAATGGACCGCGAAACGCAGGTCGCGGAACAGGTTGTTGCGGTAGGTCCCCTTCTTCGAGGCGTTCGAGAAGATGCCGTCGCGCCCCCAGCGGACATCGTTGCCTTCGACCACGGTGCCGGGGCTGTTCCAGATGTAGATGCCGTTGCCGCGCTCGTTCATCCGAAAGTTCTGCCGGCCCACGATCACGTTGTTCAGGACCAGCGTGTCGAGGCCGCCGTGGACATCGACGCCGTGCATGTTCTCGACCAGCCGGTTGTTCTCGATCCGCGCGCGGTCGGCCCCCTTCACCACCTTGATCGCGGAATCGATGGCCTGGTTGTCGTTGCCGGAGCCGATGACCGTAAGCCCGGTCAGGACGACGCCGTCGCCGGTGATGGTGATGACGGTGCCCTTGCCCTGTCCGTCGATCACGGCGCTGCCGTCGCCTTGCAGCGTCAACATGCGGTCGAGAGTGACGGGGCCGAGGTAGGCTCCGCCGGAGAGGATCAGCACATCGCCGGGATCGGCCCCGGCGATGGCTTCGGCCAGCGTGCCCTCACCCGGCATGACATGCACCTCTGCCGCCAGAAGCGGGGTCGAAAGCAGCATGAGAAGGGCAAGGACACGCATCATCATCAGGCCCCGGTGGGCTCCACGAACATCCGACCGCGCATTTCCATGTGCAGGGCGTGGCAGAACCACTGGCAATAGTACCAGTAGACCCCGGCATTGGCCGCCACGAAGGTGATCGAGCTGGTCGCCTGCGGCCCGATCTCCATCGCGGCCCCGTGGTTGCCCATGGTGAAGCCGTGCGTCAGGTCGTCGATGTCGTCAAGGTTGGTGACGATCACCGTGACTTCGTCGCCCTCCTTCACCGTGAAGGTTTCCAGCGCGAAGCTGGGCGCCTGGCTGGAGATGTAGACCCGGACCTTCTTCGGATCGTCCTTGTCGCGGATCACCATGTCCTGCCAGTCGTCCAGGTTCACCCCGTCCGCCTCGGCCTGCTTGCGGGTCTCGGCCCACATCTTGTCGTCGCGCTTCCAGACCGACAGCGGGTTCACCTTGGAGGCCGCCACGGCGATGGCGTCATGCGGTTCGGCAAAGTTCGGCCCGTCGTGAACGATGACCATCTTGTCGCCGGAGATGTCGATCAGCTGGTCATTCTCGGGCTTCAGCGGGCCGACGTTCAGGAAGCGGTCCTTCGAGAACTTGCACAGGCAGACCAGCCAGTTGTTCTCGGCATCCAGCGTCTCGCCCATCACCGTCTTCAGGTGGCCGGGCTGATAATGCACGTCAAGCTTGTCCTTGATCGGGTCGATCTGTTCGCCGGCATAGGCCTTGACCGCGTCCTCGATGTTCCACTTCACCACCTGGCTGTCCAGGAACAGCGAGGTATAGGCGTTGCCGCGGCCGTCGAAGGCGGTGTGCAGCGGGCCGAGGCCCAGCTCCGGCTGCGCCACGATGGCGGTCTGCGGATCGGCATTGTCGTTGAACAGGGTGTCGAAGCGGGTGACGTCCAGCACGGTGACGGTGGGCGAAAGCTTGCCGCCGATGCAGAGGTGCTTCTTGTCCGGCGCCATGTTGCAGCCGTGCGGGTTGTTCGGGATCGGGATGTAGCGGGTGAACTGGCTTTTGGCGTCCTTGCGGCCATCCAGCACCCGGACTCCGTTCAGCTCTTCCCCCTCGCCTGCGGCAACGGCGGCCTCGATCGCGGCGATGTTGAAGACGACGACATGGTCGGCCTCCGCCGCAGTCATATCGGCCAGCGTCATGCCCATTTCGCTGTTATAGCTGGTCGAGAAGGCCCATTTGCCTTCATAATCCGCGTCGCAGTTGTCGAGGTTGCCCGAGACCATCACCTGCCACGCCGGGAGCATCGCCTCGGCGTCGACCGCGGTGAATATGTTCACATAGGTCGAGACATCGGTCATCGTCGAACCGTCGTTGACCAGCGGTGCCTCGTCCTCGCCGTTGCAGAAGATGTATTTCGTTCCGGGGAATTTCTGCGGTCGCATCCCGTGGATCGCCTTGGCGTTCGGGATTTCCAGGATTGCGTCGGTCTTCATCACGTCGCAGCGCACGCGGGCAACGCGGGTGTTCGCCTTGTCGTTCATGAACAGGTACTTGCCGTCGTACTTGCCGTCGGTGAACGACATGTGGACGTGGTGCAGGTCGCCGTTGTCGTGGATCTTCTTGCCGTTGGCGGCCAGTTGCTTCTTGGTCTTCTCGGTCATCGTGCGCTGGTGGATCCGGAGCGATTCATTGGTCTCGCCCCAGCCGGTCGCCGAGCAGCGGTTGAACACCGGAACCCGCATCAGCTCGCGCATCGACGGGATGCCAAGGATGCGCATCTCGCCGGTCTGGCCCGAGGACCAGAAGCCGTAATGCGTGTCCAGCTGGCCGGGCGCAATGTTGAAGCCTTCGCCCGCAGCCTGCGCGGCGGTGGTGCCAAGCGCCAGCGCGCCGACACCCATGCCGGTGCCAAGCGCCAGACGACCGCCGCCGATGGCGCCGGCAAGTGCGGCTCCGCCGGCAGTGGCTCCCAGAAGGCCGCGGCGTGAGATCCCCGAGATGGGTCGTTCAGACATGATCTGTCCCTTTCATTCAGCTGGTTGGGGTTTGGGTTGGTTCGGATGGCCCGAGAGATTCCGGGCCGGGCTGGCCGAAGCGGTCTCGCGCCGCTTCAGCTTTTTGATCACGACCGGGCATTTGGTCTTGGACTGGTACAGGACCTGGCAATGCAGACAGTCGATGCATTCGTTCGGGTTGATCTCGCCCGTCGGGTGGATCGCCTGCACCGGGCATTCGATGGCGCAGGTCTGGCAGGGGTTGCCGCATTCCTTGTAACGCTTCAGCCAGTCGAACATCCGCATCCGCGCCGGGATCGCCAGTGCCGCGCCCAGCGGGCAAAGATAGCGGCAGTAGAACCGTTCCACGAACAGCCCCGCCGCCAGCAGCGCCAGCGCATAGGCCACGAAGGGCCAGGCGCGGACGAATTTCAGCACGATGGCGGTCTTGAACGGCTCCACCTCGGCCAGATGTTCGGCCTGTTCGATGCTCATCAGGCTGACACCGAAGAGGCCAAGGAAGATCATGTATTTGATCGGCCACAACCGTTCGTGCAGGC
>JAGPEG010000070.1 GCA_018057165.1 Tabrizicola sp. | reverse complement strand
TATGTCAAGAAGGTGTCGCTCTCGTCCACGATGGGTCCGGGCGTGTCGGTCGACATCGCCTCGGCGACCCAGGCGTAACGAAATCCCGACCCGCAAGGGAAGGGGACTACCCGGGCCAGGAGAAACACTTCTCGGCCCGGTTCTGTCCGAGACGGTGGGTGGCGCGCAAACGCCATAAATCCTGCCCGAGATGGGGAACGAGATTTGGGGCGCCTTTCGCGGCGGTCTTGGTTTCGGGAACCTCAAACGGACCCGAACGCCCTCGCAAGGGGGCAAATATGAGCCGGGGGGAAACCCCCAACCTTGGAGTGAAACTGTGGATAGAGCCCAAAAAGAGAAAGTGGTCGATGAACTCGGCCAGATCTTCGAAAGCTCTGGCGTTGTGGTGGTTGCCCACTACACCGGGATGACGGTTGCACAGATGCAGGACCTGCGCGCGAAGCTTCGCGACGTGGGTGGGTCCGTTCGCGTTGCCAAGAACACGCTCGCCAAGATCGCCCTTGAAGGGAAGCCCGCTGCAAAGATGGGTGATCTCCTCACGGGCATGACCGTGCTGTCCTTTTCGGAAGACCCCGTGGCTGCGGCCAAGGTCTGCGATGCCTACGCCAAGACGAACGACAAGTTCGTCATCATCGGCGGGGCAATGGGCGACACGGTTCTGGACCAGGCCGGTGTGAAAGCCGTGGCCTCCATGCCGTCGCGTGAAGAGCTGATCGCTCAGATCGTGTCGTGCATCGGTGCGCCCGCGTCGAACATCGCCGGGGCCATTGGTGCGCCTGCTTCGAACATCGCGAGCATCCTGTCGACCATCGAGGAAAAGGCTGCGGCCTGATCCCTTGCCTGGTGTGGTTGACCCCACGCCGTTGGAACCCATCTTAACAAACGGAACTGAAAAATGGCTGATCTGAACAAACTCGCCGAAGAGATCGTTGGTCTGACCCTCCTGCAGGCGCAGGAACTGAAGACCATCCTGAAAGACAAGTACGGCATCGAGCCCGCCGCTGGCGGCGCTGTGATGATGGCTGGCCCGGCGGCTGGCGCTGCTGCGGCTCCGGCCGAAGAGCAGACCGAATTCGACGTCGTCCTGACCGATGCCGGCGCGAACAAGATCAACGTGATCAAGGTCGTCCGCGAAGTCACCGGCCTGGGCCTGAAAGAAGCCAAGGATCTCACCGAAGCCGGTGGCAAGATCAAGGAAGGCATCTCGAAAGCCGACGCCGAAGCGATGAAGAAGAAGTTCGAAGAAGCTGGCGCCAAGGCCGAGCTGAAGTAATCGGACTTCGGGGGCAACCCCGAGTAAACAGCAGGGCTGGGGCCGAGGAATTCGGTCCCAGCCATGCGCGTCTTGGAAGGGGCTTTCGGGTTGAAAGCCTCTTCCCAGACGCGATGGGGTTCGGGAGCCACCCTTCGGGACGGGCGGCACGAATGGAACCCTTCGGTCTCTTCGCAAGCGGTGCGCGCCCGTGGCCCGACGGGTGGTGCGCCAGCGAAAATGAAAGGTACAGACGAACATGGCGCAAGCTTATGTTGGCCAGAAGCGCATCCGCCGTTACTTCGGCAAGATCCGCGAAGTTCTGGAGATGCCGAACCTGATCGAGGTTCAGAAATCCTCCTACGACCTGTTCCTGCGGTCCGGCGACAGCGACAAGCCGCTGGATGACGAAGGTATCCAGGGCACGTTCCAGTCGGTGTTCCCGATCAAGGATTTCAACGAGACCTCGGTGCTGGAATTCGTCAAGTACGAGCTGGAAAAGCCGAAATACGACGTGGAAGAATGCCAGCAGCGCGACATGACCTATGCCGCGCCGCTGAAGGTGACGCTGCGCCTGATCGTGTTCGATGTCGATGAAACCACCGGGGCCCGGTCGGTCAAGGACATCAAGGAACAGGACGTCTACATGGGCGACATGCCCCTGATGACGCACAACGGCACGTTCATCGTGAACGGCACCGAGCGGGTGATCGTCAGCCAGATGCACCGTTCCCCCGGTGTGTTCTTCGACCACGACAAGGGCAAGACCCATTCCTCGGGCAAACTTCTGTTCGCCTGCCGCATCATCCCGTATCGCGGCTCGTGGCTCGATTTCGAGTTCGACGCCAAGGACGTGGTCTTCGCCCGCATCGACCGCCGCCGGAAACTGCCGGTGACGACGCTGCTCTATGCGCTTGGCATGGACCAGGAAGGCATCATGGATGCCTATTACGAGACGATCAATTTCAAGCACGTCAAAAACAAGGGCTGGGTCACCAAGTTTTTCCCGTCGCGCGTCTCGGGCACCCGTCCGTCCTATGACCTTGTGGATGCCGCCACCGGCGAAGTCATCCTGAAGGCGGGCGAGAAAGCCACCCCGCGGATGGTGAAGAAGTGGAAGGACGAAGGCCAGGTCACTGATCTTCTGGTCCCGTTCGACCATATCCTTGGTCGCTACGTCGCCAAGGACATCATCAACGAGGAAACCGGCGAGATCTGGGTCGAGGCCGGCGATGAGCTGACCTGGGAACTGGACCGTGACGGCGAAGTGAAGGGCGGCTCGGTCAAGGTTCTCCTCGACCAGGGCATCACCGACATTCCGGTGCTCGACATCGACAACGTCAACGTCGGTCCCTACATCCGCAACACGATGGCGGTGGACAAGAACATGGGCCGCGACACCGCGCTCATGGACATCTACCGCGTCATGCGTCCGGGCGAACCGCCGACCGTGGAAGCCGCGTCGCAGCTGTTCGACAACCTCTTCTTCGACAAGGAGCGGTATGACCTCTCGGCTGTCGGCCGCGTGAAGATGAACATGCGCCTCGACCTTGATCGCCCGGACACCCAGCGCACGCTGGACCGGGGCGACATCGTCGCCTGCATCAAGGCCCTGACCGAACTGCGCGACGGCAAGGGCGAGATCGACGACATCGATCACCTCGGCAACCGCCGGGTCCGGTCCGTCGGCGAGCTGATGGAGAACCAGTACCGCGTCGGCCTGCTGCGGATGGAGCGCGCGATCAAGGAACGCATGTCGTCGGTGGAAATCGACACGATCATGCCGCAAGACCTGATCAACGCGAAACCCGCGGCGGCTGCGGTGCGTGAATTCTTCGGCTCCTCGCAGCTGTCGCAGTTCATGGACCAGACCAACCCGCTCTCGGAAGTCACCCACAAGCGCCGTCTCTCGGCCCTTGGGCCGGGCGGTCTGACTCGTGAGCGTGCGGGCTTCGAAGTCCGCGACGTCCACCCGACCCACTATGGCCGGATGTGCCCGATCGAGACGCCGGAAGGCCAGAACATCGGTCTGATCAACAGCCTCGCCACCTTCGCCCGCGTGAACAAATACGGCTTCATCGAAACCCCGTATCGCAAGGTGATCGACGGCAAGGTGACCGACGAGGTCGTCTACATGTCGGCGACCGAGGAGATGCGCCACACCGTCGCCCAGGCCAACGCCGGCCAGGACGCCGAGGGCCGCTTCACCGACGACCTGATCTCCAGCCGCAAGGCCGGGGAATTCATGCTGAACCCGCCGGACGCGGTCGACCTGATCGACGTTTCGCCGAAACAGCTGGTCTCGGTCGCCGCCTCGCTGATCCCGTTCCTGGAAAACGACGACGCCAACCGCGCGCTGATGGGCTCGAACATGCAGCGTCAGGCCGTGCCCCTGCTGCAATCCGATGCGCCTTTCGTGGGCACCGGCATTGAAGCGGTCGTCGCCCGTGACTCGGGTGCCGCCATCATGGCCCGCCGCGCCGGCGTCATCGACCAGGTCGACGCGACCCGTATCGTCGTGCGCGCCACGGAAATGCTGGAACCGGGTGAACCCGGCGTCGACATCTACCGTCTGCGCAAGTTCAAGCGGTCGAACCAGTCGTCCTGCATCAACCAGCGCCCGCTGGTGAAGGTGGGCGACACGGTGAAGCGTGGCGAAGTCGTTGCCGACGGCCCCTGCACCGATTTCGGCGAACTGGCCCTGGGCCGGAACGTCGTCGTCGCGTTCATGCCCTGGAATGGCTACAACTACGAAGACTCGATCCTGATCTCGGAACGTATCCTCAAGGATGACGTCTTCACCTCGATCCACATCGAGGAATACGAAGTCGCCGCCCGTGACACCAAGCTTGGGCCGGAAGAGATCACCCGCGACATCCCGAACGTCGGCGAGGAAGCCCTGCGCAACCTCGACGAAGCGGGCATCGTCTACATCGGGGCCGAAGTGCAGCCGGGTGACATCCTGGTCGGCAAGATCACCCCGAAGGGCGAAAGCCCGATGACGCCGGAAGAAAAACTCCTCCGCGCGATCTTCGGTGAAAAGGCCTCGGACGTCCGCGACACCTCGCTGCGGCTGCCGCCCGGCGCTTTCGGCACCATCGTCGAAGTGCGGGTCTTCAACCGTCACGGCGTCGACAAGGACGAACGCGCGCTTCAGATCGAGCGTGAGGAAGTCGAACGCCTCGCCCGCGACCGCGACGACGAACTCGCGATCCTGGAGCGTAACATCTACGCGCGCCTCAAGACCCTGATCACCGGCAAGACCGCCGTGAAGGGGCCGAAAGGCATCAAGTCCGGTTCGACCATCGATGAAGAACTGCTGGGCACGCTGTCGCGCGGCCAGTGGTGGCAACTGGCCCTTGGCGAAGAGAATGACGCCAAGGACGTGGAAGCCCTGCACGACCAGTTCGAAGCGCAGAAGCGCGCTCTGGATCACCGCTTCGACGACAAGGTCGAAAAGGTGCGCCGCGGCGACGACCTGCCTCCGGGCGTCATGAAGATGGTCAAGGTCTTCGTCGCGGTGAAGCGCAAGCTGCAGCCGGGCGACAAGATGGCCGGTCGTCACGGCAACAAGGGCGTCATCTCCAAGGTGGTGCCGGTCGAAGACATGCCGTTCCTGGCGGACGGTACCGCCGTTGACCTGGTGCTGAACCCGCTGGGCGTGCCGTCGCGGATGAACGTCGGTCAGATCCTCGAAACCCATATGGGCTGGGCCGCGCGCGGCCTGGGGATCAAGATCGACGATGCGCTGAAGGAATATCGCCGGTCCGGCGACATGACCCCGGTGCGTGAGGCTGTCCGTCTGGCCTATGGCGACGAGACCTACGAAGAGGCCTTCGCGGGCCGCGACGAGGACGAGTTCCTGGAGCTGGCGGGCAACGTGACCAAGGGCGTTCCGATCGCGACCCCGGTCTTCGACGGCGCCAAGGAATCCGATGTCAACGACGCGCTGACCCGCGCGGGCTTTGACACCTCGGGCCAGTCGGTCGTCTTCGACGGTCGCTCGGGCGAGCAGTTCCAGCGCAAGGTGACGGTGGGCGTGAAATACATGCTCAAGCTGCACCACCTGGTCGACGACAAGCTGCACGCCCGGTCCACCGGCCCGTACTCGCTCGTCACCCAGCAACCGCTGGGCGGCAAGGCGCAGTTCGGTGGCCAGCGTCTCGGCGAGATGGAGGTCTGGGCTCTGGAAGCTTACGGCGCCGCCTACACCCTGCAGGAAATGCTGACGGTGAAGTCGGACGACGTGGCAGGCCGGACCAAGGTCTACGAGTCGATCGTCAAGGGCGAGGACAACTTCGAAGCCGGCGTGCCGGAATCGTTCAACGTCCTTGTCAAGGAAGTACGGGGCCTCGGCCTCAACATGGAACTCCTGGATGCGGAGGAGGAGTGAGGACCAAAAATCTTAAGTAAGATTTTTGCCAAATTCCTTACTCAAGGAATTTGTCTCCCCACCCTCTGACCGCAGCCCTTCACATGGGAAGATGAAATGAACCAGGAACTCTCGACCAACCCGTTCAGCCCGGTTGCTCCGGTCAAGACCTTCGACGAGATCAAGATCTCTCTGGCCTCGCCAGAGCGGATCCTGAGCTGGTCCTATGGCGAGATCAAGAAGCCGGAAACCATCAACTACCGGACCTTCAAGCCGGAACGTGACGGCCTGTTCTGTGCCCGTATCTTCGGGCCGATCAAGGATTACGAATGCCTCTGCGGCAAATACAAGCGCATGAAATATCGCGGCGTCGTCTGCGAGAAATGCGGCGTTGAAGTCACGCTCCAGAAGGTGCGTCGCGAGCGGATGGGCCATATCGAACTGGCCGCCCCGGTCGCGCATATCTGGTTCCTGAAGTCGCTGCCGTCCCGGATCGGCCTCATGCTCGACATGACGCTGCGCGATCTGGAACGCATCCTCTACTTCGAGAACTACGTCGTCATCGAGCCGGGCCTGACCGACCTGACCTATCAGCAGCAGCTGACCGAAGAGGAATACCTCGACGCGCAGGACCAGTATGGCGCCGACGCTTTCACCGCCAACATCGGCGCCGAAGCGATCCGCGAAATGCTGGCGGCCATTGATCTGGACGCGACCGCCGAACAACTCCGTGAGGAGCTGAAGGAAGCCACCGGCGAGTTGAAGCCGAAGAAGATCATCAAGCGTCTGAAGATCGTCGAGTCGTTCCTCGAATCCGGCAACCGCCCGGAATGGATGATCCTGACCGTCCTCCCGGTGATCCCGCCGGAACTGCGCCCGCTGGTCCCGCTGGACGGCGGCCGGTTCGCCACCTCCGACCTGAACGACCTTTATCGTCGCGTCATCAACCGCAACAACCGCCTGAAGCGCCTGATCGAGCTTCGCGCGCCGGACATCATCGTCCGGAACGAAAAGCGGATGCTGCAGGAAGCGGTTGACGCGCTGTTCGACAACGGCCGTCGTGGCCGCGTCATCACGGGCACCAACAAGCGCCCGCTGAAGTCGCTGTCGGACATGCTCAAGGGCAAGCAGGGCCGCTTCCGTCAGAACCTGCTCGGCAAGCGCGTCGACTTCTCGGGCCGTTCGGTCATCGTGACCGGGCCGGAACTCAAGCTGCACCAGTGCGGGTTGCCGAAGAAGATGGCGCTCGAACTCTTCAAGCCCTTCATCTACTCGCGGCTGGAGGCCAAGGGCCTCTCCAGCACGGTGAAACAGGCGAAGAAGCTGGTCGAGAAAGAACGCCCCGAGGTCTGGGACATCCTGGATGAAGTCATCCGCGAACACCCGGTCCTTCTGAACCGCGCGCCGACGCTGCACCGTCTGGGCATCCAGGCCTTCGAACCGATCCTGATCGAAGGCAAGGCGATCCAGCTGCACCCGCTCGTCTGCTCGGCCTTCAACGCCGACTTCGACGGTGACCAGATGGCCGTCCACGTCCCGCTGAGCCTTGAAGCCCAGCTGGAAGCCCGCGTGCTGATGATGTCGACGAACAACGTCCTCTCGCCCGCCAACGGCGCGCCGATCATCGTGCCGTCGCAGGACATGGTCCTCGGCCTCTACTACGTCACGATGGAGCGCAAGGGCATGCAGGGTGAAGGCATGGCCTTCGCTGACATCGAGGAAGTCGAACACGCCCTCGCGGCGGGTGCCGTGCATCTGCACGCGAAAATCCAGGCCCGCCTGCGTCAGGTCGACGAAACCGGCAATGTGGTCTGGAAACGCTACGAGACCACCCCAGGCCGCCTGCGGCTTGGCAACCTCCTGCCCTTGAACGCGAAAGCGCCCTTCGAACTGGTCAACCGCCTCCTCCGCAAGAAGGATGTGCAGACCGTCATCGACACCGTCTACCGCTACTGCGGCCAGAAGGAATCGGTGATCTTCTGTGACCAGATCATGACGCTCGGCTTCCGCGAAGCCTTCCGCGCCGGGATTTCCTTCGGCAAGGACGACATGGTGATCCCGGATACCAAGTGGACCATCGTGAACGAGGTCAAGGACCAGGTCGCCGGTTTCGAACAGCAGTATCTCGACGGCCTGATCACCCAGGGCGAGAAGTACAACAAGGTCGTCGACGCCTGGACCAAGTGCAACGACAAGGTGACCGAGGCCATGATGGCCACGATCTCGGCTGTCCGCCACGACGACAATGGCGCCGAAAAGGAACCGAACTCGGTCTACATGATGGCCCACTCCGGCGCCCGGGGCTCGGTCATCCAGATGAAGCAGCTCGGCGGGATGCGCGGCCTGATGGCCAAGCCCAGCGGAGAGATCATCGAGACGCCGATCATCTCGAACTTCAAGGAAGGTCTGACCGTTCTTGAATACTTCAACTCGACCCACGGCGCCCGGAAGGGTCTGTCGGACACCGCGCTGAAGACGGCGAACTCGGGCTATCTCACCCGCCGTCTGGTCGACGTGGCGCAGGACTGCATCATCCGCGTGCATGACTGCGGCACCGAAAACGCGATCACCGCCTCGGCGGCCGTCAACGATGGCGAAGTCATCGTGCCGATGGGCGAGCGCGTCCTTGGGCGGGTTGCCGCCGATGACGTCGTCGTTCCCGCAACCGGAGAAGTGCTGGTCGCAAGGGGCGAGCTGATCGACGAACGCCGCGCCGACCTGATCAACGGCTCGGGCGTCGCCTCGATCCGCATCCGCAGCCCGCTCACCTGCGAAGCCGAAGAGGGCGTCTGCGCACAATGCTACGGGCGTGACCTCGCCCGCGGCACGCTGGTCAACATCGGTGAAGCGGTCGGCATCATCGCCGCCCAGTCCATCGGCGAACCCGGCACCCAGCTGACGATGCGGACCTTCCACATCGGCGGCGTGGCGCAGGGCGGCCAGCAGTCGTTCCTGGAAGCCAGCCAGGAAGGCAAGATCGAGTTCCGCAACGCCAACCTTCTGTCCAACGTCAGCGGTGAGCAGATCGTGGTCGGCCGGAACATGCAGATCGCCATCATCGACGAAGCGGGCCAGGAACGGGCCGCCCACAAGCTGACCTACGGCGCGAAGCTTCACGTCAAGGAAGGCGAGACCGTCAAGCGCGGCACCAAGCTATTCGAATGGGACCCCTTCACCCTGCCGATCATCGCCGAAAAGACCGGCGTGGCGCGGTTCAAGGATCTTGTCGCAGGGATCTCGCTCCGCGAGGAAACCGACGATGCGACGGGCATGACCCAGAAGATCGTCTCGGACTGGCGGTCGGTGCCGAAGGGCGGCGATCTCAAGCCCGAGATCATCGTGATGGACCCGGCAACGGGCGACCCGGTCCGCAACGACCAGGGCGCGCCGATCAGCTACTCCATGTCGGTGGACGCGATCCTCTCGGTCGAAGACGGCCAGGAGTTGCGGCCCGGCGACGTGGTGGCACGTATCCCGCGCGAAGGCGCCAAGACCAAGGACATCACCGGGGGTCTTCCCCGCGTGGCGGAACTGTTCGAAGCCCGTCGTCCGAAGGATCACGCGATCATCGCGGAAACCGATGGCTATGTCCGCTTCGGCAAGGACTACAAGAACAAGCGCCGCATCACCGTCGAGCCGGTCGATGAGACGCTGACCGCCGTCGAATACATGATCCCCAAGGGCAAGCACATTCCGGTTCAGGAAGGCGACTTCGTCCAGAAGGGCGACTACATCATGGACGGCAACCCGGCTCCGCACGACATCCTGCGGATCCTGGGGATCGAGGCGCTGGCGAACTACATGATCGACGAAGTGCAGGACGTCTATCGCCTGCAGGGCGTGAAGATCAACGACAAGCACATCGAGGTCATCGTCCGGCAGATGCTGCAGAAGTTCGAGATCCTCGACTCTGGGGATACGACCCTGCTGAAGGGCGAACAGGTCGAGAAGATCGAGCTGGACGAAGAGAATGCCAAGTCGATCGCCCGTGGTGGCCGCGAAGCGAAAGCCGAGCCGGTCCTCCTCGGGATCACCAAGGCAAGCTTGCAGACCCGCAGCTTCATCTCGGCGGCTTCGTTCCAGGAAACCACGCGGGTCCTCACCGAAGCTTCGGTGCAGGGCAAGCGTGACAAGCTTCTGGGCCTGAAGGAAAACGTCATCGTCGGCCGGCTGATCCCGGCCGGCACCGGCGGGGCGACCAGCCGCGTGAAGAAGATCGCGTCGGACCGCGACCAGACCGTCATCGAAGCCCGCCGCTCGGAGGCCGAAGAAGCCGCCGCCCTGGCAGCTCCGCTGGCCGTGATGGAACCGGACCTCGACACCGATCTCGACGCCGGCCTCGTCGACACGGTGGAAAGCCGCGACTAAGCGTCGGGGCCTTCGGGCAAGACATTACCCCCCGCCGGTCGAAAGGTCGGCGGGGGTTTTCCTTTGAACGGGGAGCCGTCCGAGGGGGCATCGAACCCCCTCGGACGGCGCTGCCGCGGTGCTGGGCTTGCAACCGACCGGAAGGTGGAACCGTCGGGTGCCTCCGGCGGGAGTATTTGGCAAAGAGCAGCCAGCTTTTGCGCCGTCTGAAATGCTCTGCGGGGCTTGGGGCTGCAGCGCCCGCTGTGACCGGGCCTTTCATACGCGAAGACGAGACAGCAGATTTGCGCGCCAGGCTCCGCTCAGAAGCCGCCCCGCCCCGGCAAGGGGCTGCAATCCTTTCCATCCGGTGAACGCCCGCGCCCAAGCCATTGATCTCAAAAGACCGGGAAATCTGTCCACCGTGGACACTTCCCCTTCCCGTCGCCGCCTGCTACCCAAGGATGCGCAGCGAAGGATCCCGAATTGCCCCCCTCCGAGAACCTCCGCGGCATGCTTCTGATGTGCGCCTCGATGGCCGCCTTCACCATCAACGACACCTTCATGAAGTCGGTGACAGAGACCCTGCCGCTTTACCAGACCATCGGCCTGCGCGGGGTGATCGCGGTCATCGGCCTGACGGTCCTCGCTCTCGCGACCCGAGCCTTCACCTTCCGCCCGAACCGCCGTGACGCGGGTTTCATCCTCCTGCGCTCCCTTGCCGATGTCGCCGCCACGATCACCTTCCTGACCGCCCTGCTGCACATGCCCATCGCCAATCTCTCGGCGATCCTGCAGGCGCTTCCCCTCCTCATCACCCTCGGGGCCGCGCTCGTCTTCGGCGACCGGATCGGCTGGCGGCGGATGACGGCGATCCTGGTCGGCCTGATCGGCGTCCTGATCATCATCCGGCCGGGAACCGAGGGCTTCGACCGCTGGGCGCTTCTTGGCCTTGCCTCGGTCGCCTGTGTGGTGGTCCGCGACCTTTCGGTGCGACCGCTGCAGGGCCAGATCCCCTCGACCCTCGTCGCCCTTGGCGCCGCCGTCGCCGTCACCCTGATGGGCTGGACCGGCACTGCCTTCCAGGGCTGGCAGAGCCCGACCGCCTGGGAAGCCACCCGCATCCTTGCCGCCGGGCTTTTCCTCATCGTCGGCTACCTCACCTCGGTCAGCGCCATGCGCCACGGCGACATCGGCCTCGTCGCCCCGTTCCGCTATACCTCGCTTCTCTGGGCCATCGTCCTTGGCTTTCTCGCCTTCGGCAACCTGCCGGATTTCTGGACCCTGACCGGCGCGGCCATCGTGATCGGCGCGGGCCTCTTCACTCTCTGGCGCGAACGGGCCCTTCGCCGCCAGAAGGCCTGACCGCGGGGCAGGGGCCTCATGTTGACACCCCCCGCGATTCCCCCTATACGCCCGCCAACCCGAACCCCGCCCGACCCTCCGTCGCGGCCGGGATCAGGGCTCAGAGCGCTTGAAGTGGTCATGATCCGGGCCGAAAACGCCCCGATCCTCTGGAAGTCCACCGCGTCATCGACCGAAAGGGCGATGGGTGCGGTGTTCGTGTTTTGCGATTCGCGCAAGGCACGGTCGAGAAGCGGCGCCCCCACACGGCTAGGGGGGCGAGTATCGAAACGAGGAACGTGAATGCCGACGATTCAACAGCTGATCCGGAAACCCCGGGAAGCAGCGCCGCGGAAGTCCAAGTCGCAGCACCTGGAATCCTGCCCGCAAAAGCGTGGGGTTTGCACCCGCGTCTACACCACCACCCCGAAGAAGCCGAACTCGGCCATGCGGAAAGTCGCCAAGGTGCGCCTGACCAACGGCTTCGAGGTCATCTCCTACATCCCCGGCGAAAAGCACAACCTTCAGGAACACTCCGTCGTCCTGATCCGTGGCGGCCGGGTGAAGGACCTTCCGGGTGTGCGTTACCACATCCTCCGCGGCGTTCTGGATACCCAGGGCGTGAAAGAGCGTCGTCAGCGTCGTTCGAAATACGGCGCCAAGCGTCCGAAGTGAGGAGATAACAGATGTCCCGTCGTCACGCCGCCGAAAAGCGCGAAATCCTGCCCGATGCCAAGTTCGGCGACCGGGTGGTCACCAAATTCATGAACAACCTGATGCTCGACGGCAAGAAGTCTGTCGCCGAAGGCATCGTCTATGGCGCGCTTGACCGCGTCCAGACCCGTCTGAAGCGCCCCGCCGTCGAAGCCTTCCACGAGGCGCTCGACAACGTGAAGCCCTCGGTCGAAGTCCGCTCGCGCCGCGTCGGCGGTGCGACCTACCAGGTTCCCGTCGAAGTGCGCATCGAACGCCGTGAGGCGCTGGCGATCCGCTGGCTGATCACCGCTGCCCGCAAGCGCAACGAAAACACCATGGAAGAGCGTCTGGCCGCCGAGCTGGCCGATGCCGTGCAGAACCGCGGCACCGCCGTGAAGAAGCGCGAAGACACCCACAAGATGGCCGACGCGAACAAAGCGTTCAGCCATTACCGCTGGTAAGGGGTCATCATGGCACGCGACTATCCGCTCGACCACTACCGCAACTTCGGCATCATTGCCCATATCGACGCGGGCAAGACCACGACTTCGGAACGTATCCTTTACTACACCGGCAAGTCCCACAAGCTCGGCGAGACCCATGACGGCTCGGCGACGATGGACTGGATGGAGCAGGAGCAGGAACGCGGCATCACCATCACTTCGGCTGCCACGACCACGTTCTGGACCCGTCAGATCGACCCCGGCACCGACACGTCCGACAAGGCGAAGAAGTACCGCTTCAACATCATCGACACCCCCGGCCACGTTGACTTCACCATCGAAGTCGAGCGTTCGCTGGCCGTGCTTGACGGCGCTGTCGTGCTTCTGGACGGCAACGCCGGTGTGGAGCCGCAGACCGAAACCGTGTGGCGTCAGGCTGACCGCTACAAGGTTCCGCGCATCGTCTTCGTCAACAAGATGGACAAGATCGGCGCTGACTTCTTCAACTGCGTGAAGATGATCAAGGACCGCACCGGCGCCAATGCCGTTCCGATCGTTCTCCCCATCGGGGCCGAAGACAAGCTGGAAGGCATCATCGACCTCGTGACCATGGAAGAATGGGTCTATGAGGGCGAAGATCTGGGCGCTTCCTGGAAGCGTAAACCGATCCGCGCCGAACTGAAGGACAGCGCCGACGAATGGCGTCTGAACCTGCTGGAGAACGCGGTCGGCCAGGACGATGCCGCGATGGAAGCCTATCTGGAAGGCAATGAGCCCGACGCTGAGGCACTGCGCGCGCTGATCCGCAAGGCAACGCTCGCCATCGACTTCGTGCCGGTGATGGCTGGTTCGGCCTTCAAGAACAAGGGCGTGCAGCCTCTCTTGAACGCTGTGGTCGACTATCTTCCGACCCCGATCGACGTGCCGCCCTACATGGGCTTTGCGCCGGGCGACGAGACCGAAACCCGCAACATCGCCCGTTCGGCGTCGGACGACCAGCCCTTCTCGGCGCTGGCCTTCAAGATCATGAACGACCCTTTTGTCGGCTCGCTGACCTTTACCCGGATCTATTCGGGCAAGCTGGCCAAGGGCGATGCGATGATGAACGCGACCAAAGAGCGCAAAGAGCGCGTTGGCCGGATGATGATGATGCATGCGATCGAACGGGAAGAAATTTCCGAAGCCTTCGCCGGCGACATCATCGCGTTGGGCGGTCTGAAGGAAACCACCACGGGGGATACCCTGTGCGACCCGGCAAACCCGGTCGTTCTCGAAACCATGACCTTCCCGGTCCCGGTGATCGAGATCGCGGTGGAACCGAAGACCAAGGCCGACCAGGAAAAGATGGGCATCGCGCTGGCCCGTCTGGCTGCCGAAGACCCGTCCTTCCGGGTGGAGACCGATATCGAATCCGGTCAGACCATCATGAAGGGCATGGGCGAACTTCACCTCGACATCCTCGTCGACCGCATGCGTCGCGAGTTCAAGGTCGAGGCGAACATCGGTGCGCCGCAGGTGGCCTACCGCGAGACCATCTCGCGCGAGCATGAGATCGACTACACGCACAAGAAGCAGACCGGCGGGACCGGCCAGTTCGCGCGCGTGAAGCTGGTGATCACGCCGACGGAACCGGGCGAAGGCTATTCCTTCGAGTCGAAGATCGTCGGTGGTGCGGTGCCGAAGGAATATATCCCCGGCGTCGAAAAGGGCATCAAGTCGGTCATGGACTCCGGTCCGCTGGCGGGCTTCCCGGTCATCGACTTCAAGGTCTCGCTGATCGACGGCGCGTTCCACGATGTCGACTCCTCGGTTCTGGCCTTCGAAATCGCGTCCCGTGCAGCCATGCGCGACGGGTTGAAGAAGGCCGGCGCGAAGCTCTTGGAACCGATCATGAAGGTCGAAGTCGTCACCCCGGAAGAATACACCGGCGGCGTCATCGGCGACCTGACCTCGCGTCGGGGCATGATCAACGGCCAGGACAGCCGCGGCAACGCGAACGTCATCGCCGCGATGGTGCCGCTGGCCAACATGTTCGGCTACATCAACCAGCTGCGCTCCATGACGAGCGGTAGGGCCGTGTTCTCGATGGAATTCGACCATTACGACGCCGTTCCGGAAAACCTGAGCCTGGAAATCCAGAAGAAATACGCATGACCGTGGTGGGCGGATCGCCCACCCTACACCCCGTAGGGTGCGTCATTGACGCACCACCACACAAAGGAGGCCATCATGGCGAAGGCAAAGTTTGAACGGACGAAACCGCATGTGAACATCGGGACCATTGGTCACGTTGACCACGGCAAGACGACGCTGACGGCTGCGATCACCAAGTATTTCGGTGATTTCCGCGGCTATG
>JAGPEG010000214.1 GCA_018057165.1 Tabrizicola sp. | reverse complement strand
ATGTTGATCATCGCCTGCACTCCGAAGATGCAGGCCATCCCCGCCCCCGCCAGCCGGGCAAACGGGTCGCGCTCCGGCAACAGCCGCCAGAGCGACCGCACGACGATCACCCCGTACAGCGCCAGGATGCCCAACACCAGCAACAGCCCGTATTCCTCGGCCGCCACCGCGATGATGAAATCGGTATGCGCATCCGGCAGCGACCATTTCACCTGGCCCTCGCCCACGCCAACCCCGAAGAACCCGCCCTCCTGGATCGCGTTGGCCGCATAGCCAAGCTGCGTCCGCGGATCCACGTCGGGCGACAGGAACCCGTCGATCCGGCGCGCGAAATGCTCGGAGCTTTCATAGAACGCCAGCCCGCCCACGCCGACCAGACCGCCGACAATCCCGATCAACAGCATCGGCGCCCCGCCGACGAAATAGACCACGCCCCAGGCGAACAGCACCAGCGCCGATTGCCCGAAGTCCGGCTGCATCGCCAGAAACCCGACGACAACCCCGGTCAGCGCGAAGGAAATCAGCTTGCCGGGCGGGCCGTTCAGGTCCTGGCTGGCCGCGATGAGCCAGGCCACCACGATCACGAAGCCCGGCTTCAGGAACTCCGACGGCTGGACCGAGGCGAAGCCGAACGAGAACCAGCGCACCGCGCCCTTGCCGAAATCGGTCCCCAACAGGGGCAGCAGCATCAGCGCCAGCATCGACACGGCAAAGCCCATGACCCCCAGCCTGCGCACCATGTCGGGCGGCATCATCGAAATCCCGATCATCACCACCAGGGCGATGCCGCCGAAGAATGCCTGCCGCTGCACATAGTAGAACGGCTCCAGCCCGTTGCGCGTGGCCAAGGGCACCGAGGCCGCAAGCCCCAGCAGCAACCCAAGCCCGAACAGGATGAAGACGCTGGTCAGCGTCCACTTGTCGATCGTGCGCCACCACTTCGGGATGACCGGCTCGGATACCCGAACGGGATTGGAGCCATAGACCATTTCAGTCATGGAAAACCGCCTGTTACGCCTGCTCTGCCTTTGGAAGCCCAAGTGTGTCCCTCGGGTCTTCGCCGATCAGACTAGCGCCAAACCGTTTGCAAGGCCAGCAGGAATGCGGGGCCTCGGGCCGGGGAAATCGCCGCGCCTCGCCACCTATCCGTTGCGGATCACATGCTCCGCCGGGATCGACCCGTCGCGCACCCAGCGCCCGTTCGGCAGGTCGTTTTCCTCAAGCTTCTCGATGATTTCCGCTTCCGTCAGCCCCAGCCGCTCCCACCGCCCCCGCAACCGGGCGCGCAAGACATGCTCGGCCACCTCGACCATCACCGTCACGTCGAACATCGGGCGCAGCCGGTCCCAGGGCGACTGGTTGAGCAGAAGCCAGTTTCCCTCGACCACGATCACCGGCACCTCGCGCGGGATCAGCCGCGCCCCGGCCCGCGCGATCTCGATCTTGCGGTCGAAGACCGGGACGGCGACTTCCGCCTCCTCCCGCCCGCGCAACCGCAGCAGCGTGTGGTAAAGCCCGCCCACATCAAAGGTCATCGGCGCGCCCTTCCTTGGCCGCAGCCCCGCCGGGACGAGGTAAAGATCGTCATAGTGATACCCGTCCATCGGCAGCACCGCCGCCAGCCCCGGCTGACGCCCGTTCAGCTTGCCCACCAGCTTGTCGGCAAGGGTGGATTTCCCCGACCCCGGCGCCCCGGCAAGGGCCACGATCACCCGCTTGCCCGATGCCGCCCGGACCTCGAGCAGATCGGCCAAAGCCCCCAGCGCCGTCTCCGCCCCGCCCATGCCTGCCCCCTCCCCTGCTCTCGGGCGCAGCATGGCTAGCGCCCGTTCCCATGGCAAGCCCGGGGCGGGGCAGGCTTCGAAACATCCGACAAGATTGACACCTCGGGCCTTGCACCAATGCACCGAACCGGCCACCCTGCCCCCGGCATTCACGGGGCAAGCATGGGCTTCATTTTCGGCGCTGACGCATTGATCCCGGTTTCCCCAGCTGATGATGGCGATGATGACCCTACCCCGCTACCGACACCAGTCGGCTCGGGCGACCTGCCGCAGTTGGTGATGGAACCGCTGATCCGCGACCGGATCGCCATCGCGCGGCCCACCAAGGACGAACCGGGCATGCTGACCGATGTCGCAGGCTTCGCGGTCTGGGCTTCGGTCAGTGAGGAGGTCGACCTGAAGATCCGCGACCAGATCAAGGCCGGGACCTTCCCGATCCGTCTGAAGCCCGAGGATTGGCAAAGCGGGTCGATCAACTGGCTGTTGGACGGTGAGGCCCGCACCGCCATCGGTTCGAGGCGCGGGCCGAACGCGCCCGACCGCAAGACCACGGGCCGGGTGATCGCGAACTTCCGGCAGGTGGTGAAGGAAGGCGATCTGCGGCTGCATCCCCAGATCGCTGGGCTTGTCGAGCCGGAGATGTTGGAGAAGATGGGAGCAGCGCCGAGATAAGATCGGCCAGACATTCAGATAAAACGGCAAGGGGAAATCATGGCCTATGTAGTTTCAGCCACGACCGATCATGAATTCTGGGCAAATGTCGAATGCCTGGATGATGACACTGAATTCCGAGCTTTCGGGAGCAACCGGGATACGCGGGGCATGAAAGCAGGAATTCTAATTCCCCCCGAAATTGTGCCACGGCGCTATGTCGTGACCGACAAGAAAGTGCCGATCCACGGCTTCTTCAGTTGCATAAATGGCACTGCCGTCGACGACCGTGTGGTATCTGCAGTGGAAGCGCTGGAACCTGGGGTGCATCGGTTCCACCCGGTCGAAATCAGGATGAAGGCCGATGGAAAACTGCTGCCGCGCCCACAGTTCCTGCTGAACTGCTGTACCAGCGTGGATGCGATTGATCCTGCAAATTCTCGGGTAGCTGTCCGTCGTGTACTGCCGCAGGAAACACATCCGGACGTTTGGCACTACATAGTCCCCGGCGGCAGCCCATCGCAGCCCGCCGGGCCCTTGCGCATTGCCGTCCATCGCGACCGGATCGCAGGGCGCGCGATGTGGTGGGACAACAGGTTCAACCGTCTATTCTTCTCCGACGCCCTTGTCGCCGCCCTTCAGGCAGCGGGTGTCGAGGGGATGCAACTCAGTCCTCACGTTGCTGAGACCTGAACACCCTCTCCGTCCTTCATCGCACTGTCAGCTTTAATTACCGGGAACCATTATGGCCGATTACTCCTTCACGAACGCTCCCGCTCCTGAAGACTCGATCAAGTTCAGATTGGTACGCTGGCTGACTTCGGGCGCTCCCGAAGGGCAGATGATTGAGAGCGGGCAGTTGTGGCTGTCGCCGGAAGTCAAGCAATCGGACCTGCGTTTCAACCTTGTGCAGTAAGCGTAGGATGCGTGATTTCACGCACAAATCGTAGGGTGCGTGATTTCACGCACCATCAACGCCAACCCCATGCACACCGCTCCAATACCGTCGCGCCCACTCCCACCCGATCACCCGCGAATCCGGTGCGTGAAATCACGCAGCCTACGGGTCGCATTGCATGGAATCACCAACCGTATCGCCCCGACCGGATATCGCGATGCACCGACGAATACGGCCAATCCTCGGGCTTCTCGACCAATCCGTGCTTTACCGGGTTTCCCCAGCAATACCGCAAATGCGCGGCGAAATCCGCCTCGTTCCGGATATGCCGCTCCCAGAACCGCCGCTGCCATAGCCCGCGCTCTTGCCGGGCCTCATGGCTTGGCCGCAGCGGCCCTACCGGCAACCTGCGGGAAAACCGCGTCTTGATCAGCCGCCACCGCGTCGAATAGTCCGCATCATCCTCGGGCATGGTCCAAATGCAGTGCAGGTGATCCGGCAGGACGACCCAGGCGTCGATCTGGAACGGGCGCTCGGCCCGTGTGGCCCGGACAGCGTGCCGCAGGGCTGCGACTTCCTGGACCAGAAGCCGCGAGCGGCGGTCGGTCAAGGTGACGGTGAAAAACACCGAGGCACCTGGAACGCGGGGGCGGAGGTAGCGCGACATGGGCCGAAGCCTGATCGGCAGGTGTTAAAAAACCTCTAACGAAAAATTTCAAGCCATTGAAATCGCAAGACATCCAAAGTTTGTCCACCGTGGACACATTCCCTCAGGACGGCACGTCGCCCACCTGATCCGCCGGGATCACCCAGCGCGCGACGACCTTCTTCGACCCGGCATGATCGAACTCGATGTCCAGCTTGTCGCCCTCGATCCCCATGATCTCGCCGTAGCCGAATTTCTGGTGGAAGAC
>JAGPEG010000213.1 GCA_018057165.1 Tabrizicola sp. | reverse complement strand
GCGTCCGAAGACCCGGCGCAGGTGGTCGAGAACCTGAAGACCATCGGTCGCTCCGCCGGGCTGGAAGATGCCGCGATGGAAGCCTGCCTGAACGACACCGCCAATGCCGAGGCGCTGATCAAGCAGTTCCAGACCAACTTCGAGGCCGACGGGGTGGAAGGCACGCCGACGATCTTCATCAACGGCACCAAATACTCCAACATGGCCTATGAAGACCTGAAACCGATCCTCGACGCAGAGCTGGCGAAGTAATGGCCGCACCGCTGGAAGGGGTCCGCGTCATCGAGCTGGCGCGGATTTTGGCTGGTCCCTGGGCCGGGCAGACTTTGGCCGACCTGGGCGCGGATGTGATCAAGGTCGAAGCGCCGGAAGGCGATGACACAAGGCGCTGGGGGCCTCCGTTCATCGAAAGCCAGGGCGAGAAGACCGCAGCCTATTTCCACGCCGCGAACCGGGGCAAACGGTCGATCACCTGCGATTTCCGCACGGCGGAGGGGCAGGAAATCGTCCGCAAGCTGGTCGCTGACGCCGATGTGGTGATCGAGAATTTCAAGGTCGGGGGGCTGGCGAAATACGGGCTGGACTGGGAAAGCTTGCGCAAGGTGAACCCCCGGCTGATCTATTGCTCGATCACCGGCTTCGGGCAAGACGGGCCTTACGCGCACCGGGCGGGTTATGACTTCATCATCCAGGGCATGTCCGGGCTGATGAGCGTCACCGGGCCTGCGGACGGGCAGCCGCAGAAGGTGGGGGTCGCCGTCACGGACGTCTTCACCGGGGTCTATGCGGCCACGGCAATTCTGGCGGCGCTGGTCCAGCGCGGGCGGACCGGGGAAGGTCAGCAGATCGACATGGCGCTGCTGGACGTGGCGACCAGCGTGATGGCGAACCAGGCGATGAACTATCTGGCTTCGGGACAGGCGCCGGGCCTGATGGGCAACGCGCATCCGAACCTTGCGCCCTATGCGGTGTTCGACTGCAAGGATGGCTGGCTGATCCTGGCCACCGGGAATGACGGACAGTATCAGCGGCTGTGCAATATCCTGGGGCTGGAGGCGATGGCTTCCGATGCGAAGTTCCTGACCAATGCCGACCGGATCGCCAACCGGGCCGAGATGACCGAAAGGCTGACTGCGGCGACGAAGACCTGGGCCAAGGCCGACCTGCTGGCGGCCTGCGAGGCCGAGGGCGTTCCCGCCGGGCCGATCAACGATCTGGCCGAGGTTTTCGCCGATCCGCAGGTGGTGGCGCGGAAGCTGCAGATTGCGCCGGAGGGGATGAAGGGCGTCCGCAGCCCGATGAGCTTTTCCGGGGCCGAACTGGCACTGGACCGGCCGGCACCCCGGCTGGGGCAGCATCAGGACGAGGTGCTGAAACCGGAAGTCTAAAATTTTTCTGCGAAAAATTTTAGACTCCGGCCTTCGTCAGCGCGGCGTCCAAGGTCGACCAGTCCTCGACCTTCAGCCGCACGACCAGCGTCAGCACCTTCGCCCGCCACTGCGGCGGCAGGCGGGCGGCGTCCTTTTCCGTGGTGACCAGTTGCGCACCCGCTGCGGCCGCCTCGGCCTCCAGTCGCCGCAGCAGGGTTTCCGACAGCGTCTCGTGATCTCCCAGCGCCTCGCCCCGGACCACCTCGGCCCCCTCGGCGCGCAGGGTGGCAAAGAAACGGGACGGATCGGCGATCCCGGCGAAGGCAAGAACGCGCGCGCCGTGCCAGTCCATGCCCATTTGCAGCGGCTGCAACTGCCCCCGCAGGCGGGGAAGGGTCAGCAGGCCCCAACTGGCGTCGAACTGCATCTGGGCAGCGGGGTCGCCGATGCTGAGAAGCAGGTCGGCGCGGGCAAGGCCGGTTGCGACGGGCTCGCGGAGGGGACCGGCGGGAAGACAGCGTCCGTTGCCGAAGCCGCGGGCGGCATCGACGACGACAAGGGCGAGCGCGGGCTTGACCGTCGGGTTCTGGAAACCGTCGTCCATCAGGATCACCTGCGCGCCTGCGTCTTCGGCGGCGCGGATCCCGGCGGCGCGGTCTTTCGCGACCCAGACCGGGGCGAAAGCTGACAGGAGCAGGGGTTCATCGCCCACGTCTTCGGCACGGTGGCGGCTGTCATCAACCCGGACGGGGCCGTCGAGCCGCCCGCCATACCCCCGGCTGACGACATGAACCTTGCGATTGCGTTGGGCCAGACGCTCGATCAGCGCGATCACCGTGGGGGTCTTGCCCGCCCCGCCAGCGGCAAGATTGCCGACGCAGATCACCGGAACCTTGGGTGTATAACCCGGCTGGCGCAAGCGCCGGGCGGTACCTGCGGCGTAGAGCCAGCCGAGCGGGGCCAGCAGACGCGGCAGAAGGCCGGGCCGGTCGGGAGCGCGCCACCAGAAGCCGGGCGCGCGCATCATGCATCCCCGTCCATGATCGCGCGGATGCGGGTCAGGATGATTTCCGTCACTTCGGCTCCGTCGCTGGCCACCGCCCAGGCCGCCTGCGCCAGCCGGGCTGCACGGTCGGGCGCAAGAAGGTCGCCCAGAGCGTCGCCAAGATCGTTGGCCGAAGCCACCGCCCGCGTCGCCCGCGCCGCGCCAAGCCGGGCAAAGACCGGCCCGGCCACCCCGGTGCGCGGCCCGTGCAGGATCGCCGACCCCAGGGCCGCCGCTTCCATCGGGGTGCGGGTCGGGCCCTTGCCCAGAAGACTGCCGCCCAGAAAGCTGACCGGGGCCAGGCGATACCAGAGGCCGTATTCGGCGGGACTGTCGGCGACGAAGATCTCGATCTCCGGCTCGGGCTCCTCGTCCTGCGCGCGTTGGGCGATGGCCCAGCCCTCGGCTTCCAGCCGTTCGGCCAGGGGGGCAGCGCGGGCCGGATCCTCGGGCATCAGGATCAGGAGAAGCCGGTGCGAATGTTGCAGCGCCTTGCGATGGGCGTGGAGCACCGCCTCTTCCTCGGCCTCGGTCACGCCCGCCGCGAACCAGACCGGGCGGGCGGCCAGAAGCCGGGCCAGTTCGGCGCGCTCGGCCTCAACCCCCGGCAGGACGACGCCCTCCTCCTCCATCCGGCCCGTCACTGCGACCGAGGACAGCGCCGCGCCCCCCTTGCGGAAGGCCCGCGCGGCCGCTTCGTCCACCGCCATGATCGCCCGGAACCGCGCCAGAGCCGAACGCATCAGGCCTGGATACCAGCCGTCGCGCTCCCGCAGGAAGGCGGGGGCCTTGCCGTTCACCACAAGCATCGGGATCTGCCGCTCGCCCGCCTCGTGCATCACGGCGGGACGTAACTGGCCTCCTGCGAAGATGGCAATCTCGGGCCGCCAGTGATCCAGGAAGGCCCGCGCGTCGGCGGGGCTGTCCGCCGGTGGCGGCTGGATGATCACCCCCGGCAGGGGCGGCATCGGGGCGGGCGCGGTCAAAAGAACCGGCAACCCGTCCTCGGCGACCAGCCGTCGCGCCAGCGCCCGCATCGGGCTGAGCAGCCCTTCGCCGGGCGCATGCAACCAGACAAGACGTCCGGCGGGGCGGGGCGGGCGGGATGCGCCCTCACCCGGCTCGCGCCGCTGGCCCAGGTTGTACAGCGTCAGGCCGAGCGAGGAGGCCATGGCTCAGTTGCCCAGCTCCTCGGTCGCCGAGCCGGGCTTCGCCTCGTCGCGCAAGCGGTGGATATGGGCGATGAAATAACGCATGTGGGCGTTGTCCACCGTGCGCTGCGCCTCGCCCTTCCAGGCCTTGAAGGCAGATTCGTAGTCCGGGAACATCCCGACGAGATGGAGCTGGCTGACGTCCCGGAAGACGTTCTTCTGCGGGTCCACCAACTCTCCGCCAAAGACGAGATGCAGGCGCTGGGTCATGTTGTGATCCTGAATGAACGGGCGCCGCGACCCTATCCGCTTCCGCAGGGCTGGGAAAGGGCATGGCAGGGTCTTGCACAGGCGGCTGGCAGGGGTCACATTCACGTCAACGCGACTGGCCCCGCCCGGCGCGGATTTGAACCGGAGGACTTCGTAGTGAACGGCAATTTCCTGATCGGCTGGCCCGGCGTTTACCTGGCCATCGCCCTTTTCATCATCCTTTGCATCTTCCTTGGCGTGCGGATCGTGCCGCAGTCGGAAAAGCATGTCGTGGAACGCTTCGGCCGTCTGCGCGCCGTGCTGGGGCCGGGGATCAACTTCGTCGTTCCGTTCCTCGACCGGATCGCACACAAGGTTTCGGTGCTGGAACGCCAGCTGCCGAATGCGACGCAGGACGCCATCACCGCCGACAACGCGCTGGTGAA
>JAGPEG010000212.1 GCA_018057165.1 Tabrizicola sp. | reverse complement strand
CTGCCGTCCAGGGTCTTTCCGCTGCACACGAGCTGGAAACCTGGGCCGAACCCGGCGAGACACGGCAGGTCCGCATCGACGGCAAGGCCGCGACCCAGGCGAGCCTTGGCCGTGTCCTGCGCGTGTTGTGGCTGGTCCCCGCGATGGACCGGCTCTGGATCGAAGCCGCCGAGGGCCGCCGGAGGTTCCTTGACCGCCTGACACTCAGCTTCTTTCCAGAGCATGCCGAACAAACGCTCACATACGAAAAGGCAATGCGCGACCGCAACCGCCTGATCCGGGATCAGGTGACGGATGCACATTGGTATGCCGCGCTGGAATCGCAGATGGCCGAGGCCGGAGAAGCGATCACCCGCCACCGCCGCGCCGCCATCGCCCGGATCGCCGCGGCCGCCGATCCCGCCAGCGCCTTTCCCTCTGCCGAACTGACCCTGACCGGCCCCGAGGGCAGCGAGGAACCCGCAAACCTGGCGCAGGCACTGGACGAAGGCCGCCGTCGGGACATCGCTGCCGGACGCACGCTCATCGGTCCGCACCGCGCCGACCTCCTGGCGCGCTATATGGCAAAGGATGTGCCCGCCGACCAGTGTTCGACCGGAGAGCAGAAGGCGCTGCTGATCAGCCTGATCCTGGCGAATGCCCGCGCCCTGGCGCAGGATCTTGGCCGCGCGCCGATCCTGCTTCTGGACGAAGTCGCCGCCCATCTTGATGAATCCCGCCGCGCCGCGCTTTACGATGAAATCTGCGCCCTCGGCGCGCAGGCGATCATGACCGGCACCGAGGCCGGGCTTTTTACCGCCCTGGGAAGCCGGGGCCAGACCTTCACTGTCCGCGATACTGACACCAGCTCACAGATCACGATGGAATAACCGAATGACTGTTTCGTTTCATGAACTCCTGCTCTACGCGCTTGGCATGGCGGGCCTCTGGGCGGTGCCGGGTCCGGTCTGGGTCGCCTTGACCGCCCGCGCCCTGTCAGGCGGATTTGCCGCCGCCTGGCCGCTGGCCATCGGCGTCACCATCGGCGATCTGGTCTGGCCACTGACCGCGATCCTGGGGCTTTCCTGGATCGAAAGCGCCTATGGCGATCTGCTGTCGATCCTGCGCTGGGTCGCCGCCGCGATCTTCCTGGTCATGGGATTCCTTTTGATCCGCAAGCCCGCCGCCCCGCTCAACGCCGACAGCCGGCTGACCCGGCCCGGCATCTGGGCGGGGCTTTCGGTCGGCGTCGCGGCGGTGATCGGCAACCCGAAGGCGATCCTGTTCTACATGGGCGCGCTGCCCGGATTCTTCACGCTCGAACGCCTGACCGCCCCCGACATCGCCGCGATCATCGCGATCTCGGCCCTGGTGCCGATGGCCGGAAACCTGGGTCTTGCGCTGTTTCTCGACCGCGCGCGGCAGCTCTTGTCCAGCCCGGAAAGCGTGCATCGGCTGAACGTCGGCTCGGGCATTCTCCTGATCGGCGTCGGGCTGGTGATCCCCTTCCTGTAGCTACCAAATCTGGTGGCCAAGGGGTGACATTCACCCCCCGAACCGCTATAAATCGCGCGCAACGACAAGGGTTCCCCACGCATGGCCGAAGCGCCCAAGAAGCCCGCCGAATACGGCGCCGATTCCATCAAGGTTCTCAAAGGGTTGGAGGCCGTTCGCAAGCGGCCCGGCATGTATATCGGCGACACCGACGATGGCTCGGGTCTGCACCACATGATCACCGAGGTGGTCGACAACGGCATCGACGAGGCGCTGGCCGGTCACGCGACGGAAGTCGTGGTGAGAATCCATGCGGATGACAGCGTTTCCGTGCGCGACAACGGGCGCGGAATCCCGGTCGACATCCACGCTGAAGAGGGCGTCTCGGCGGCCGAGGTCATCATGACCCAGCTGCATGCCGGCGGAAAATTCAACAACACGGATGAAGGTGGCAACGCCTACAAGGTCTCGGGCGGGCTGCACGGCGTCGGCGTGTCTGTCGTCAACGCGCTGAGCGAATGGCTGGAACTGACCGTCTGGCGCAACGACACCGAATACAACGCCCGGTTCGAAGATGGCGATTGCACCGTGCATGTGCATGAGGTCGGCCCCGCCCCCGGCAAGCGCGGAACCGAGGTGCGCTTCCTAGCCTCGGCCAAGACCAACCGGCCGGACGGCACCTTCTCGAACCTCGACTACAGCTTCAAGACGCTGGAAAGCCGGCTGCGCGAACTCGCGTTCCTGAATTCCGGGGTGCGGATCATCCTGGAAGACGAACGCCACGCCGAGCCGCAGAAGGTCGAGCTTTTCTACGAAGGCGGCGTGCGGGAATTCGTGAAATACATCGACCGCTCGAAGACCAGCGTCATGCCGGAGCCCATCTACATGGTGGGCGAAAAGAACGGCATCGGGGTCGAGGTCGCGATGTGGTGGAACGACAGCTACCACGAAACCGTACTGCCGTTCACAAACAACATTCCGCAGCGCGACGGCGGCACGCATCTCGCCGGCTTCCGAGGTGCGCTGACCCGGACGATCACCGGCTATGCGCAATCCTCGGGCATCGCCAAGCGCGAGAAGATCGACTTCACCGGCGATGACGCCCGCGAAGGGCTGACCTGCGTCTTGTCGGTCAAGGTGCCGGACCCGAAATTCTCCAGCCAGACCAAGGACAAGCTGGTCTCGTCCGAAGTGCGCCCGGCGGTGGAAAACCTGGTCAATGAAAAGCTGGCCGAATGGTTCGAAGAGAACCCCGGCCCCGCCAAGAGCATCGTCGGCAAGATCATCGAGGCCGCGCTTGCGCGTGAGGCCGCCCGCAAGGCGCGCGAACTGACCCGCCGCAAGACCGCGCTGGATGTGGCCAGCCTTCCCGGCAAGCTGGCCGATTGCCAGGAACGCGACCCCGCGAAATCGGAACTGTTCCTCGTCGAGGGTGACTCGGCAGGCGGCTCGGCCAAGCAGGGGCGGTCCCGCGCGAACCAGGCCGTCCTGCCGCTGAAGGGCAAGATCCTGAACGTGGAACGTGCCCGTTTCGACCGGATGCTTGGCAGCCAGGAGATCGGCACCCTGATCACCGCGCTTGGCACCGGGATCGGGCGCGACGAATTCGACATCGGCAAGCTGCGCTACCACAAGGTCGTGATCATGACCGACGCCGACGTCGACGGCGCGCATATCCGCACCCTGCTCTTGACCTTCTTCTTCCGCCAGATGCCCGCGCTGATCGAGGGCGGCTATCTCTACATCGCCCAGCCGCCCTTGTATAAGGTCGCGCGCGGGAAGTCCGAGGTCTATCTGAAGGACCAGTTGGCGCTGGACGACTATCTTATCGAAATGGGCACCGAAGGCGCGGTGCTGCGTTTGACCGATGGCACCGAAATCGCTGGCAACGACCTTGTCCGCGTGATCGAGGGCGCGCGTCACTTCCGCCGGGTGCTCGATGCCTTCCCGACGAATTACCCCCGCGCGATCCTGGAACAGGCGGCGCTGGCCGGGGCTTTCGATCCGGGCCGGGCGGACGCCGACCTGCAAGCCGTTGCAGACACCGTGGCAAAGCGCCTGAACCTCATCGCGCCAGAGTTCGAGCGCGGCTGGCAGGGCCGGATCACGCAGGACCACGGCATCCGCCTGAGTCGCATCCTGCGCGGGGTGGAGGAGCTGCGGACGCTCGACGGCGCGGTCCTGCGGTCGGGTGAGGCGCGCAAGCTCGGCCAGATCGCCGGCCAGTACCGCGACATCTACCGCGACCCCGCGCGGCTGGTGCGCAAGGACCGCGAGCAGGCGATCCACGGGCCGGTCGACCTGTTGAAATCCATCCTGACCGAGGGCGAAAAGGGCCTGACCCTGCAACGCTACAAGGGTCTGGGCGAGATGAACCCCGGCCAGTTGTGGGAGACGACGCTCGACCCCGAGGCGCGGACGCTGTTGCAGGTCAAGGTCGAGGATCTGGCCGAGGCCGACGACATCTTCTCCAAACTGATGGGGGATGTGGTGGAGCCCCGCCGCGAGTTCATCCAGCAGAACGCGCTATCGGTCGAGCATCTGGATTTCTAAGGCCAGTCCGGGGGATGCGCCGAAAAGCGGTGGCAGGCGCATCCGCCGGGGCAGGTCGATCAACCAAGTCTTTGCGGCCCTGTCGCACCCGGCGAAGCGCGGATATCGTCGCGCCGGGCAAGTGTTCGCGAGGCCGGGAAAAAGATCGTGGTGCTTGAAGGAGCTGATGCGGGCGGACAGTCGCCCAGGGTCAGCGTCAGCTTCGGCTCTCGGCGGGCCATCGCGAAAGTCCTTG
>JAGPEG010000069.1 GCA_018057165.1 Tabrizicola sp. | reverse complement strand
CATGGGTCACGGGGATGATCTTCAGGCCGGTCTTCACGTTTTCCGGAATCTCCGCCAGATCCTTGGCGTTCTCCTCCGGGATGAAGACGGTCTTGATCCCCCCGCGCAGCGCGGCGAGCAGTTTTTCCTTCAACCCGCCGATGGGCATGGCGTTGCCGCGCAAGGAAACCTCGCCGGTCATCGCAATGTCCTTGCGCACCGGAATCCCCGTCAGGACCGAGACGATGGACGTGACCATCGCCAGGCCCGCCGACGGGCCGTCCTTCGGCGTCGCCCCATCGGGGACGTGAACGTGGATGTCGATGGCGTCGAACTTCGGCGGCTTCACTCCGATCTGGGGCGAGATCGAACGGACATAGCTTGCCGCCGCATCGATCGATTCCTTCATCACGTCGCCCAGTTTCCCGGTCGTCTTCATCCGGCCCTTGCCCGGCAGCTTCAGCGCCTCGATGTGCAGAAGATCGCCGCCGACGCTGGTCCAGGCCAGACCCGTCACCACGCCGACCTGATCTTCCTTCTCGGCCAGCCCGTAGCGGTGTTTCTGGACGCCCAGATACTCCTCGACCTTGGCCGGATCGACGTCGACCCGCTTGGTCCTGCCCTTCAGGATGTCGGTCACGGCCTTGCGGGCCAGCTTGGCGATCTCGCGCTCCAGGTTCCGCACGCCCGCCTCGCGGGTGTAGTAGCGGATGATGTGGTTCAGCGCGTCGTCGGAGACCGAGAACTCGCCCTTCTTCAGACCATTCGCCGCGACCTGCTTCTGCAACAGGTGCTGCCTGGCGATCTCGCGCTTTTCATCCTCGGTGTAGCCCGCGAGCGGAATGATCTCCATCCGGTCCATCAGCGGCCCCGGCATGTTGTAAGAGTTTGCCGTGGTGATGAACATCACGTTCGACAGGTCGTATTCCACCTCAAGATAGTGGTCGATGAAGGTGTTGTTCTGTTCCGGATCCAGAACCTCCAGCAGTGCCGAGGCCGGGTCGCCCCGGAAATCCTGGCCCATCTTGTCGATCTCATCCAGAAGGATCAGCGGGTTGGTGGTCTTGGCCTTCTTCAGCGACTGGATGATCTTGCCGGGCATCGACCCGATATAGGTCCGCCGGTGGCCGCGAATCTCGGATTCGTCCCGCACGCCGCCCAGGCTGATGCGGATGAACTCGCGCCCCGTGGCCTTCGCCACCGACCGCCCCAGCGAGGTCTTGCCCACGCCCGGAGGGCCGACAAGGCACAGGATCGGGCCTTTCAGCTTGGTCGACCGCGCCTGCACCGCCAGATATTCGACGATCCGCTCCTTGACCTTCTCCAGCCCGAAGTGATCGGTATCCAGCACCTTCTGCGCGGCGGGCAGGTCCTTCTTGACGCGGGATTTCACGCCCCACGGCACACCCAGAAGCCAGTCGAGGTAGTTGCGCACCACCGTCGCTTCCGCCGACATCGGCGACATCGACTTCAGCTTCTTCACCTCGGCATCGGCCTTCTCGCGCGCTTCTTTCGACAGCGCGGTCTTGGCAATGCGGGCCTCAAGCTCGGCCACCTCGTTCTGGCCGTCCTCGCCGTCGCCAAGTTCCTTCTGAATGGCCTTCATCTGCTCGTTCAGATAGTACTCGCGCTGGGTCTTCTCCATCTGCGTCTTCACGCGGGACTTGATCTTCTTTTCCACCTGCAGGACCGAAAGCTCGCCCTGCATGTGGCCATAGACCTTCTCCAGCCGCTCGGCGACGTCCAGCGTCTCAAGGATCACCTGCTTCTGCGCCACGTCCACGCCCAGATGGCCGGCAACAAGGTCAGCCAGCCGCGCAGGCTCGCGCGTGTCCGAAACGGCGGCCAAAGCCTCTTCGGGGATGTTCTTCTTGACCTTGGTATAGCGTTCGAACTCTTCGCTCACGGCACGGACCAGCGCCTCGACCGCAGTCTGGTCGCCGTCGGTTTCGGTCAGCACTTCGGCGGTCGCCTCGAAGAAGGCCGGGTTCTCGACGAAGCCGGTGATCTTCACGCGGGCCTTGCCTTCGACCAGAACTTTCACCGTGCCATCGGGCAATTTCAACAGTTGCAGCACGTTGGCCAGCACGCCTGTGCGGAAGATGCCGTCGGCCTGCGGATCATCCGCCGTCGGGTCCTTCTGCGAGGAGAGAAGAATCTGCTTGTCGTCCTGCATCACCTCTTCCAGCGCGCGGACCGATTTCTCGCGCCCGACAAAAAGCGGCACGATCATGTGGGGAAACACCACGATGTCGCGCAGGGGCAGGACCGGATAGCTTTGGGTGCTCATGTGTCTACCTTCGTTTGCGGCAACGATGCGGGGCCCCGACCATCGGCAACCCTGCCCGCTCCGCCTTCAGATGTGTTAACTTGTGGTCCCCGGCCAGGGGATTCAAGTTCCGGCTTGGCTCGCAAGAATGAACCTCTGCGTGAGCGGGTGCAAGGCGGGAATGGACCGCCCGTGTCAGACCGGCTCCACATCCCCCTCAGCCCGCCTGGCATGGAACCCGGCCACGAAGGTCGTGAGCCTCCCCCCCGAAACCGCATCCCGCAATCCCTGCATCAGCACCTGGTAATAGTGCAGGTTGTGCCAGGTCAGCAGCATGCTTCCGATGATCTCATCCGCCTTGACCACATGGTGCAGATAGGCGCGGGAGTAGCTGCGGCAGGCGGGGCATTGGCACCCCTCCTCCAGCGGACGGGGGTCGTCCTTGTGGCGGGCGTTGCGCAGGTTCACCTGCCCCCGCGCCGTCCAGGCCTGCCCCGTGCGCCCGGACCGCGAGGGCAACACGCAGTCCATCATGTCGATCCCGCGCTCCACCGCGCCGACGATGTCGTCGGGCTTGCCCACCCCCATCAGGTAGCGTGGGCGATCTTCCGGCAGGAAGCCCGGAGCGTAGTCGAGGACCGAGAACATCGCCTCCTGCCCCTCGCCCACCGCAAGGCCGCCCACGGCATAGCCGTCGAAGCCGATCTGCTTCAGCGCCTCGGCCGATTCCTCGCGCAGATCTCGTGTGACGCCGCCCTGCATGATCCCGAACAGCGCATGGCCGGGCCGGTCGCCAAAGGCATCGCGGCTCCGCTGCGCCCAGCGCATCGACATACGCATCGACTTGGCCACCACCGCCTCTTCCGCCGGAAGTGCGGGACATTCGTCGAAGCACATCACGATGTCCGACCCCAGCAGCTTCTGGATCTCCATGCTGCGTTCCGGGGTGAGCATGTGTTTTGATCCGTCGAGATGCGAGGAGAATCGCACCCCCTCCTCGGTCAGCTTGCGCAAAGGCCCCAGCGACATCACCTGAAACCCGCCGCTGTCGGTCAGGATCGGCTTTTGCCAGTTCATGAACCGATGCAGCCCGCCCAGCGCCGCCACCCGCTCGGCCGTCGGCCGCAGCATCAGGTGGTAGGTGTTGCCCAGCAGGATATCCGCCCCGGTCGCCGCCACACTGTCCGGCAACATCGCCTTCACCGTCCCGGCGGTCCCCACCGGCATGAAGGCTGGCGTGCGAATCTGCCCGCGCGGAGTGGAAATCACCCCGGTCCGCGCCGCGCCATCCGTCGCCGTCACGTTGAAACTGATGCCCGTCGCCATGTCGCCACCCTTGCTGTGCCGCTCCTTTGGGCCAAATCGACCGAAAAGCCAAGCGCCCGGCCAGAGGTGCATCAAATCTGCTTGACCTTTCCGTCAGGTCACATATCTCCGTGAATGAACGTTCATTCCCAAGATAGACGGCATGACCCTCCCCCCCCATCCCGCCCCCGATGCGCGCAGCCACGAAATCCTTGCCTCGATCCGGCAGACCTTTGCCGAAAAGGGCTTCGACGGCGCCTCGATGCAGGATCTTGCCCGCGCCGCAGGGATGAGCGTCGGCAATTTCTACCGCTACTTCCCTTCGAAGGCCGCCATCGTCCAGGCGATGTGCGGCTATGACCTGGCCGAGATCCAGGGCGAGTTTGCCGAGATCCAGACCTCGGATACGCCGATGACCTGCCTGCGCGAGCGCATCCTGAACCACTTCTCGGAAGAGTCGCTGAAGGACGGCCAGCTCTGGGCCGAAATCACCGCCGCCGCGATCCGCAAGCCCGAGATTGGTGCGGCGGCGCGGCAGATGGAGCAGACCATTGTTTCCCTTCTGACCACAATCTTCGCCCACACCACCCGTCGCCCGGTGGAAGAGGCGCGCTCCCGCTACGAAGGCCAGTGTCAGATGCTGGTCATGCTGGTGAAAGCCATGGCCATCCGCACCGCCCAGATGGGCCCGGCCAGCCCCGCGCTTGCCGAGCAGGTCGTCGCCATGATCGACGGCATCCTGTCCCAGATTTCCAACGACAAAGCAGAAGGCCCTGTCCCATGCGCCCGACCCTGATCCTTGCCGCCCTTCTTGCCGTCGTAACGCCCGTCGTGCCCGCTTTGGCACAAGAGGCTGTCGCCGCCGAAAGCGTGACTGCCCCGGCCCTGCCCGCGATCACCGTGTCGGATGTCACGCCCCGCAAGCTGACCGACCGGATCATTGCCTCGGGGCTGATCGCCGCTGTCGAAGAAGTGCAGGTCGCGCCCCTGGTCGAAGGTCAGCCGCTGGACCGGCTGCTGGTCGATGTCGGCGACATGGTGGCGGAAGGCCAGGTGCTTGCCACCCTGTCCGACACCACGCTGAAGTTGCAGAAGACCGAGGCCGTCGCCTCGCTTGCTGCCGCGCGCGCCACCATCGCGCAAGCCGAGGCGCAGAAGGTCGAGGCCGAGGCCGCCGCCGCCGAAGCGGCCCGCGTGGTGGAGCGCACGACGAAGCTGCGCGAAAGCGGCACTGCCCCGCAGGCAAGCTGGGACACGGCAAACGCCAATGCCATCGCCGCAACCGCGCGGGTTGCGGTGGCGACGCAGGGCCTGGAATCGGCCCGCGCACAACTCGCGCTCGCCGAAGCACGGCTGGAGAACGTGGACCTGATGCTCAACCGGACCGAGGTGAAGGCTCCGGTCGCGGGCCGCATCGTCGCCCGCAACGCGAGGATCGGCGCCATCGCCACCGCCGCCGGGCAGCCGATGTTCGTCATCACCCGCGACGGCGCGCTGGAACTGCGCGCCGATGTGGCCGAAACCGATCTTCTGCGCCTCACCTCCGGCCAGACCGCCCGGCTGCGCGCCGTGGGCATGACCGAAATACTCACCGGCACCGTCCGCCTGATCGAACCCTCGATCGACCCCATCACCCGGCTGGGCCGCGCCCGGATCAGCGTCGATGATGCAAAAGGCACCCTGCGTACCGGCATGTTCGTCGAAGCCGAAATCATCGCCGCCGAGCGTGACACCCTTGCCGTCCCCGTCACCGCCATCGGCTCCACCCCCGAGGGCAGCATGGTGATGCGGGTCAAGGACGGCGTGGTAGAACGGGTCGCGGTCAGGACCGGCATCCGCGACGGCGGCCTCGTGGAGATTACCGAGGGCCTGGCCGAGGGTGACAGGGTCGTGACCAAGGCCGGCGCCTTCGTCCGCGACGGCGACCGGATCAACCCAATCCCCGCCGCCACGAACTGAGGATCGCACCATGAACTTCTCCGCCTGGTCGATCCGCAACCCCGTCGCACCGCTGCTGGCCTTCTTCCTTCTGATGGTGCTCGGCTGGCAAAGCTTCAACAGCCTGCCGATCACCCGCTTCCCGAATATCGACGTCCCCCTCGTCGCCGTCTCGGTCGCCCAGTCCGGTGCTGCGCCTGCGGAAATGGAAAGCCAGGTCACCAAGGAAATCGAGGATGCCGTCGCGGGCCTGACCGGCGCCAAGCGCGTGACCTCGACCGTGACCGACGGGCTGTCCACCACCGTCATCGAATTCCGCATGGACGTGCCGACCGACAAGGCGGTGCAGGACGTGAAGGACGCCGTCGACCAGATCCGCGGCGACCTGCCCGGCGGCATTGAATCCCCCATCGTCACCCGCATCGACGTCGAGGGCCAGGCGATCATGACCTTCGCGGTCCATGCCCCCGACATGACGACCGAAGAGATCAGCTGGTTCATCGACGACACCGTCACCCGTGCGCTGCAAGGCAAGCCCGGCATCGGTCGCGTCACCCGCATCGGCGGGGCCGACCGCGAGATCCGGGTGGAACTCGATCCGGTCAAGCTGGACAGCTTCGGCGTCACCGCCCAGGCCATCAGCGCCCAGATCGCCGCCACCAATACCAACCTCGGCGCAGGCAAGATCAGCCTTGGCACCGGCGAGCAGGCGATCCGCACCCTGGGCGATCAGGGCACCGTCGACAGCCTTGCCAACACCCCCATCGCTCTGCCCGCAGGTCGCTTCGTCAAGCTGACCGACCTTGGCCAGGTGATCGACAGCTATGAAGAGATGAAAAGCTTCGCCCGTATCGACGGCGAGGCTTCTGTCTCCTTCCTCGTCTTCCGTTCGAAAGGGGCCTCGGAGGTTTCAGTCGCCGAAGTGACCAACCAGGTGGTCGACGAACTGCGCGTACAGCACCCGAATGTCGCCATCACCATGGTCGATGATTCCGTCTTCTATACCTATGGCAACTACGAATCCGCGATCCACACGCTTCTGGAAGGCGCGCTTCTGGCGATCCTTGTCGTGCTCGCCTTCCTGCGCAACTGGCGCGCCACGCTCATCTCGGCCGTCGCCCTGCCGCTCTCGGCGATCCCGACCTTCTGGGTCATGTCGCAACTGGGCTTCTCGCTGAACCTCGTCAGCTTCCTGGCCCTGACCCTTGCCACCGGCATCCTGGTCGATGATGCCATCGTGGAAATCGAGAACATCGCCCGCCACATCCGCATGGGCAAAACCCCCTACCGCGCCGCCATTGAAGCCGCTGACGAGATCGGACTCGCCGTCATCGCCACCACCTTCACCATCGTCGCGGTCTTCGTGCCGGTGTCGTTCATGCCCGGCATCCCCGGCCAGTATTTCCGCCAGTTCGGCCTGACCGTCGCCATCGCCGTCCTCTTCTCGCTTCTGGTCGCCCGCCTGATCACCCCGATGATGGCCGCCTATCTCATGCGGGCGAAGGACGCCGTCGGCCATGACGAAGGCCATCGGGACGGCGCCTTCATGCGCGCCTACCTGCGGCTGGTGAAATCGACCACCAAGGTCCGTCGCTGGAAGAAACACCCCCGGATCGCGCTTCCCACCTACTACATTACCCTCGTCGTCGCTGTCGTCGTGGTGATCGTCTCGGTCATCGCCATGTTGCAGGTTCCCGGCAGCCTCTTCCCGCCCGAAGACGAAAGCCGCATCGTCGTCTCGGTCGAGCTTCCACCCGGATCAAAGCTCGACGATACTGCCGCAACCACCGACGCCATGCGCGACGCGATCAAGGACATCGACGGGGTGAAATCCGTTCTTGTCATCGGCGGCTCCACCCCGCTTGGCGACCGCGACATCCGCCGCGCGACCTTCACCATCATCCTCGACCGGCTGGACAACGGGCTGCAACGCAAGCTGATCGACCTTGGCCGCGCCCTGCCCCTCGTCGGCCACCTTATCCCCGACCTCCCCTCGCACGGTCGCCTGCGCCCCCAGGTCGAGATCGAGGCCGCGGTCTTCGAGGCCCTGAAATCCGTCCCCGACGTCCGCGCCTTCAAGGTCTCGACCATGGGCGGCGCCTCGCGCCCCTTCGCCTATGACATCCTGTCGACCGACGAGGAAGATCTCGACACCGCCGTCCGCAAGATCGAGGAGGCGCTTCGAGAGGAGCCGATGTTCCTCAACCCCTCGACCGAAGCCGCCTTGCCCCGCCCGGAAATCCAGATCACCCCCAAGGCCGATGAGGCCGCGCGGCTGGGTGTCACCGTGCAGCAGATCGCCAGCGTGGTGCGGGTCGCCACCATCGGCGATGTCTCGGCGGCGCTTGGCAAGCTCTCCATCGACAACCGCCTCGTCCCGATCCGGGTGCAGCTGGATGAGGCCTCGCGCGACAATCTGGCCCGCATCTCGGCCCTGAAGGTGATGACCTCCGCCGGCCCGGTGCCGCTCTCCGCCGTCGCCACGGTCGAGGTCGCCGAAGGCCCCTCGGTCGTCAAGCGCCTGACCCGCCTGCGTGTCGCCACGCTTGGGGCCGACATCGCGCCGGGCTTCGTGCTGGACCAGGCCACTGCCCGCTTCAACGAGATCCTGCCGACGCTGCACCTGCCCGTCACCGTCAAGGTCGCCCCCTCGGGCGATGCCGAGGTGCAGGCCGAGCTTCTGGGCAGCTTCCAGAACGCGATGGTCCTGGGCGTCCTTCTGATGATGTTCGTGCTGATCCTGCTCTTCCACTCGGTCCTGCAGCCCGTGACCATCATCTTCTCGCTGCTCCTCTCGGTCGGCGGGGTGGCGACGGCGCTGATCGTCACGCAGAACCCGCTCTCCATGCCCGTGCTGATCGGCATCCTGATGCTGATGGGGATCGTGGCGAAGAACGCGATCCTGCTCATCGACTTCGCCATCGAGATGCGGGCCCGCGGCATGTCCCGCATCGCCGCCGTGGTCGAGGCCGGCCACAAGCGCGCCCGGCCCATCGTGATGACCTCGATCGCGATGTCCGCCGGAATGCTGCCCTCGGCCCTTGGCGTCGGCGAAGGCGGGGCCTTCCGCGCCCCCATGGCGATTGCGGTGATGGGCGGGATCATCGTCTCGACTGTCCTCAGCCTCGTCGTCGTGCCCTCGATGTATCTGGTGATGGACGATCTCTCGCGCTTTCTCGCCTGGGTGCTGGGGCGCTTCATCGGCAAGAAGGACATCGAGCCGGTCGCGCCCGACCCGCTGATCCTGGCCGGAGAACTGGCCCGCAACCAGGTCGACCTGGCGCTGTTGCAGGGCCGGATCTCGGTTCTGGAAGAGGCGCTCGCGCGTCGCAACCCGAAGCCCCACGCGGCAGAGTGACGGCTCTCATCCCGGTCGGGCGCGAAGCTGCGCACTCCGCTTTCCCGATTCGCCGGAAAGGTTAACAACCTTCTGTCTGCACGCGCGTATGGACGGAATCCAGACGCATTCCACACGCTTACCAGAGGCCGGATACCGGCCGGACCGACCGATTAAACGCGGCGTTCTCAAGCACTTGCCGGATCGACCTGAACCCGTTGCACGGCCCCCGAAGCTTTCCCGTCACCCCGTCCTTAACCCGCCCGACCCGGCCACAGCCGCGCCGCTTCCTCAGCCGTATAGCGCCCCAGCCGCACATCCTCGGCCACCAGCGCCGGATCGCGCTTTGCCGGCAGGCCATAGCCCCCCCCGCCCGGCGTTCTGACCCGGACCCGGTCTCCCGGCTTCAACGCTATATCTTGTGCCTTGGACAGATGCTCCGGCACCATGACCATGCCATCCCGGATCACTTCAACCCGGTTCACCGCCCCGTCCCCACCCCCCAGCGCGCCCTGCGGCCCGACGCGGCCATGATCCATCACGAAACTCGCCCGCGCTTCGCCGCGCAGCAGTTCGATCTCATAGTCCAGCCCGAAGCCCCCGCGAGCCTGCCCTGCCCCGCCCGACCCTTCGTGCAATGCGTAACGTCTGTAGATCACAGGGAAATTCTGCTCCATGATCTCGACCGGCGGCGCCTTCGATATCCCGATGGTGGAACAGCCGTTCGCGATCCCGTCGCCCCCCGCGAACCCGCCATAGCCCCCGCCGGATATCTGGTACATCACATAATCCCGGCCCTTTTCCGGGTCGTGCCCACCCAGACCAAAGTTGCCGGAGGTTCCCGCCGGGGCCGCGGTCACATGACCCGGCACCGCCTGCACCAGCGCCGCAAAGACGGCTTCCGCAATCCGCTGGCTGACCTCCGCCGCACAGCCCGACACCGGGCGCGGATATTGGGCATCCAGAAATGTTCCTTCGATCCCAACCACTTCCAGCGGCTCGAATGCGCCCGCGCTGATCGGCACATCCGGGAAGATATGCCGCATCGCCAGGTAGACCGCCGACAGCGTGGTCGCCCGCACCGAATTCATCGGCCCCAGGCAAGGCCTGGACGATCCCGAGAAATCGAAACGCAGCCCGTCACCGGATCTTGTGACCTCCAGCGCGATGGTCAGGGGCTGGTTCACCACCCCGTCGCTGTCCACCACCGCCGTCGCCCGGTAGCTGCCTTCGGGCACCAGCCCGATCATCGCCCGCATCTGCCTGGCCGCCAGCCGCCGCATCTCGGCAATCGCCTCGGTCACGGTCGCATCGCCATAGCGATCCAAGAGCGCACCCAACCGTTCCGCTCCGACAAGTAACGCCGAAGCCTGCGCCTTCACATCGCCAATCCTTTGTTCCGACACGCGAATATTGGAACAGATGATCTGGTAGATTTCCTGGTCCAGCACGCCTTTCTTGAACAGCTTCACCGGCGGCAGCCGCAGCCCCTCCTGCTCCGCGCTGATCGCGGATGCCGAAAACCCCCCCGGCACCGCCCCGCCAGTGTCCGGCCAATGCCCGGTGTTCGAGAGCCAGCAGAAGATTTCGCCCTCGCGCCAGACCGGCATGGCAAAGCGCACATCCATCAGATGCGTGCCGCCCAGATACGGATCGTTGACGATATATATGTCACCCTGATCCGGTGGCGCGGTCAGCCCCGCCGCGATGCGTTCCAGAATGGTGCGGGTGGAAAACTGCATCACGCCAACAAAGACCGGCAGACCTTTCGATCCCTGCGCGATCAAACTGCCGTCGGTGGCGGAATAGATGCCATCCGAACGGTCATCCGCCTCGGCGATCACGGGAGAGAAGGCCGCGCGGGAAAAGGTCAGGTCCATCTCGTCGCAGACCTGCTGCAGGCCCGCCTGGATGACCGCGAGCGTGACCGGATCAATCATTTGTTAACCTCGATGATCAGGTTGCCATCGGCGTCCGAGGTCACTTGCGCGCCGGGGTCGATGACAATGGTCGTGTCCATTTGCTCAATGATCGCAGGCCCTTGCAGGCTGATCTTCATGGGCAGGTGATCACGCCAGTAGACCGGCGTGTCGTGCCAGCCGTCGAACCAGACCTTGCGCAAGGCTGATGCTTCGGCCAGACGCCTCCGCCCCTCCGGCGTGATCAAACGCGACAGGTCCAAAGCCGGGCGCTCCCCGATGACCGAGACATTCAGGTTCACCAGATTCGCCCGGATCGTCGGCAGGTCGACCCGGAACCGCGCGTGATAGGCGGCTTCGAACCGGCGCTGCAACTCCTCGCGGGCAGGGCTTGCCGAAGGCAAGGGCACCCGCAGCAGATGGGTCTGGCCGACGAACTGCATATCGGCGGAATATTCGGCCCGGACTGTCGTCAGCGCGACTTTCTCCAACCCGATCAACCGCCGCCCCTCGGCCTCCTGCGCCGCCAGAACCCCGTGGACCTCCGCCATGTCCACAACATCCAGCGGTCGGTTCAACGTGCGCACGAAATCATGCCGCAGGTCGGCGACGACGCAGCCAAGCGCGTTGGTGATACCGGGACGGGCGGGAATCAACACCTTGGGAACATTCAGCTCTTTCGCCAGCGCCACCGCATGCAATGGCCCGGCTCCGCCAAAGGCAAACAGCGCGAAGTCGCGCGGATCGGCCCCCATGGAGATCGAGACCATGCGGATCGCCCCCGCCATATGTGTGTTGGCGATGCGGATCACCGCCTCGGCCGCCACTTCCACCGACAGGCCCAGCGGCAGCGCGATCTGCTCCCGCATCGCCGCAAAAGCCGCCTCAGCCGCCTGCCCGAACCGGCTGGCAGGCAGGCGGCCAAGGATCAGGTTGGCATCCGAAATCGTGACCCGCGTCCCCCCCCGCCCATAGCAGACCGGACCGGGCGTGGACCCCGCGCTCTCCGGCCCGACCCGCAGCATCCCGCCCGCGTCGATCCGGGCGATCGACCCTCCTCCCGCGCCAACGGTCCTGACATCGACCATCGGCACATGGATCGGCATGGCATATTCCACCTCGATCTCGTTCGAGACCGGCGCGACCCCGCCCCGGATCATCGCGACATCGGTCGAGGTGCCGCCCATGTCATAGGTGAGGAGATTCGCCATCCCCGCCCTGCGCCCCGTCGCCACCGCCGCCATGACGCCCGAGGCGGGACCGGACATCACCGTCTTCACCGCCTCGCGCGCCACGTCCTTCGCCGCAACCATTCCGCCATTGCCGTTCATCACCAGAAGGTCGCGCTGATAGCCCTTCGCCGCCAGTTGATCGGCCAGCTGGGCGACATAGCGTTCCAGCAGCGGCTGGACCGAGGCGTTGACCGCCGCCGTCACCCCACGCTCATACTCGCGCGATTCCGACAGAAGTTCGTGTCCCAAGGTGATGTAATCATTGGGCCAAATCTCGCGCGCGACCTCCCCGGCGCGGCGCTCGTGCGCGGGGTTGGCATAGGCGTGCAGGAAGTGGATCACCAAAGCCTCGCAGCCCTGATCGCGCAGCTGCCGGACCGCTTCCCGCAGCGCGGCTTCGTCCAGGGGCGTGACCACCCGGCCACGGGCATCCATCCGCTCGGGAATTTCAAGCCGCAGGTCGCGGGGGATGATCGGGGTGAAAGCCCCATGCATCCCATAGGCCTGCGGCCTGGTGCGGCGGCCAAGCTCCAGCACATCGCGAAAGCCCATCGTGGTGATCAGCCCGGTCTTCGCCAACCGGCGTTCCAGGACGGCATTGGTGGTGGTCGTGGTGCCGTGGACAATGAGGTCGATGTCTGCCAGGTCGGCCCCGGCCTGATGGAACGCCTCCAGCACCCCGCCCGACTGGTTTGGCAGCGTCGTCGGCACCTTGGCCAGACGGACAGCCCCGGTTGCAGGGTCGAAAATCACCAGGTCGGTGAAGGTCCCGCCCACATCGACGCCTGCGACCAGCCCGCTCATTCACACCCCCACATAGGTCCGGAAAACCGGATCACCGCCGGTCAAGCCCTTGACATCCCGTGTCTCTTCCACCCGGCCCGCCACCATGAAAGCAACCCGGTCGGCAAGCTTCAGCACCGCATCGACCCGCTGTTCGACCAGAACCACGGCAACACCCTGCCCCTTCAGCACCAGGATCGCCTGCTGGATCAGGCTGATCATCGAGGGTTGCAGCCCCTCGGTCGGCTCGTCCAGAAGCAGGACCTTCGGCGACAGGCACAGGGCGCGGGCGATGGCGAGCATCTGCTGCTCGCCGCCCGAAAGCGTCTGCGCGGTCTGGGTCAGCCGTTCGCGCAGGCGGGGGAAAAGCGCCAGCACACGCTCCAGCGTCGCGCGGTCATTGCCCCGCACAAGGCCGCCGACGGCAAGGTTCTCGGCCACGGTCAAGGGTCCGAACAGGCGGCGGCCCTGCGGAACATAGGCCAGGCCCTGCCGTGGAACCTCATGGGCAGGCAGGCTTTGCAGGGCGGCCCCGTCCAGCTTGATGCTGCCTTCGGTCGCGGGAACAAGACCCATTAGGCATTTGAGGCAGGTCGATTTCCCCACCCCGTTGCGCCCCATCAGGCAGGTGATCTGTCCAGGCTCGGCACGGAAATCGACCCCGTGCAGGACGGTGACGGGGCCATAGCCCGCGGTCAGGCCTTTGACCTCAAGCGCCAAGATAGGCCTCCTGCACCGCCGGGTTTGCACGGATCTCGGCGGGAGTGCCGGTGGCCAGGACCCGCCCGAAGTTCAGCACCGTGATCCGGGAGGCAAGGTCCATCACCACCTCCATGTTGTGTTCGATCAGAAGGACGGTGGTGTCCGGCACCAGGCCTTGCACCAGCCGCGTGAAGTTGTCGATCTCGCTGGCGGCAAGGCCCTGGGTCGGTTCGTCCAGGATCAGGACGCGGGGGTCGAGCGCCAGCCCCATCGCCAGTTCCAGAAGGCGCTGGTGGCCATAGGACAGGGTTTGCGCCTCCTGCCCCTCCAGACCCTCAAGCCCCACGCGGGCCAAGGCGGCGCGGGTCCTGCGGGCGAGGCCGGTGGTGCCATGCGACTGGACGGCAAGCGCCACGTTGTCGAAGACGCTAAGGCGCGGGAAGATCGAGGTGATCTGGAACGTATAGGCGATGCCCTTCCTCACGCGGGCATGGGCAGGAAGGCGGGTGATGTCCTCCCCCGCCAAGCGAATCGTACCGGACTGCGGCAGGCGACGCCCCGACAGAAGGCTGACGAAGGTGGTCTTGCCTGCCCCGTTCGGCCCGATCAGGGCGTGGATTTCGCCGGGCTGAAGGGTGAAGTCGACGCCGTCCACCGCCTTCAGCCCGCCGAAATGCAACGTCAGGTCCGTGGTCTGGATGATCGGCGTCTCGGTCAGGGCAGCCATCTGGCCCACCTTTCCCGGATCGTGCCAAGGATGCCTTTGGGCGCGAAGAGGACCAGCGCGACCAGGGCCGCACCGACGAAGAAGAGATAGGCCGAGGTCAGGCCGCTGGCGATCTCGATCAGCGCGAACATCAAGACCGCCCCGAGGAAGGGGCCGAGTGTGGTGCCCGCTCCGCCAAGCAGGACATAAAGCATGGGCAGGATGGAATACTGGATCGTGGCGAAGCTGGCGCCGACATAGCCGAAAAGCAGCGCGTAGGCCGCCCCGGAGGCCCCGGCATAAAGGCCGGAGATCGTCAGCGCCGCAAGCTTCACGGTGAAGGGGTTCATGCCAAGCATCCTTGACCGTTCCTCGTTCTCGCGCATCGCGACCATGCTGCGCCCGAAGGGGGAACGGACAAGGACAAGGCTGGCAAGAAGGCCCGCGGAGAAGATCGCTAGACCGGCAAGAAAACGCGGGGTGTCGGTCGAGAGGTCGAACCCGAGGAAGCTGCGGCTGGCGCTGGCAAGGGCAAAGCCGTCGTCGCCGCCGGTGACGGGGGCGAAGTAGAGCAGTGCCAGGTATCCGGCCTGCGCGAACATCAGCGTCACGATCATGAAGCTGACCCCGGCCGTCCGCAGCGCCAGGAGGCCGAGGGCGGCGGCCATCAGGCCCCCCCCCGCGATCCCCGCGATGAAGGCAGGCCCCGCGCCAATGCCCCAGAGATGCGCGGGAAGCCCTGCGGCATACATCCCGGCGGCAAGGAGCAGGGCATGACCAAGACTGAGCAGCCCGGTGTAGCCAAAGGCAAGATTGTAGCCCATTGCGAAAACCGCCAGCACC
>JAGPEG010000068.1 GCA_018057165.1 Tabrizicola sp. | reverse complement strand
AGGCATTGCCGGCCTCCGTCAGATGGGGTTCGAGGGCCGCGAGGATTTCGTCCATCTCGGCCATTTCGGTCAGCCGGGTGGCACGCAGGGCCTCAAGCTCGGCGGCCATGGCCTTGTTGATGAGTGCAGGCTCGGTGGCGCCCGAGGCTGCGGCGCTGCGCAACGCTTCAAGCTGTTCGCGCAAGGAGGCGTTGACCCGGCGCATCCGTTGCAGTTCCAGACCCTGCACGTCCAGGTCCTGCGTCAGCCGGTCGACCTTTTCCTGCAGATCGCCCTTCGCCTCGCGGTCCTTGGCGGCGCGGAGGCGGGCCTGAAGCTGGGCGGTGAGCGACTTTTCTTCCTCAAGCTGGGCCCGCAGCGCCGAATCCGAAGGTGCCGCGGCGGGTGCGGTGGTCGTTGTGGCCTGCCGGGGGTGCGAGGCCAGCCGGTCCACCCCCTTGCCGATCCGTTCCAGCGCGGTGGTGATCCGCTTTTCCAGCTCGGTTATGTCCTGCATCCCTTACCCCTTGCACCCCGGACGCTGTCCGGTCGTCCACCATGGACCGGGCCAACGGCAACGAATCGCCCCTGTTCCGGTCACAGGCAATCTTAGCGCGAAACCCCGGAAAGGCGACCTGCCTTTCTTCCCAAGGCCTTGGGGTCCAAGCTTGATCTTGCCGGTCGCGGTGGATAGGACGCAGGCAATCCCGTTGCCACGCCCTAGCCAAAGGAATCCCGCCTTGGACATCCAGACCCTCCGCCAGAAAAACCCCGATCACTGGATGCGCGCCACCGCGATCCGCGCTCTGGCGCTGGATGCGGTCGCCGCCGCGAATTCGGGCCATTCGGGCATGCCGATGGGCATGGCGGATGTGGCGACGGTGCTGTTCGCAAACCATCTGAAGTTCGACCCCAAGGCCCCCCGCTGGGCCGACCGCGACCGTTTCATCCTGTCGGCAGGGCATGGGTCGATGCTGATCTATGCGCTTTTGTATCTGACCGGCTACAGCGATGTGACGCTGGACCAGATCAAGCAGTTCCGCCAATGGGGCGCGATCACCGCCGGGCACCCGGAATATGGCCATGTCGCGGGGGTGGAGACGACCACGGGACCGCTGGGCCAGGGGATTTCCAACGCGGTGGGCTTCGCCATGGCGGAAGAAAACCTGCGCGCGCGCTGGGGGGCGAAGGTCCAGGATCACCATACCTGGGTCATCGCGGGTGACGGCTGCCTGATGGAGGGCGTCAGCCAGGAAGCCATCGGGCTGGCGGGCAAGCAGCAGCTCTCCCGTCTGATCGTGCTGTGGGACAACAACGGCATCACCATCGACGGCAAGGTGTCGATTGCCGATGTGACCGACCAGAAGGCGCGGTTCGCCGCAAGCGGCTGGGATGTGTTCGAATGTGACGGCCATGATCCGGCGGACATCGACCGGGCGCTGACGGCGGCGAAAGCCTCGCCCCGGCCGGCGCTGGTGGCCTGCAAGACGCATATCGCCATCGGCCATGCAGCGCAGGACACCAACAAGGGCCATGGCGCGCTGACCGACAAGGCGCAGTTGCAGGCGGCGAAGGACGCCTATGGCTGGAAGGGCGGCCCGTTCGAAGTGCCTGCCGATGTGAAGAAATGGTGGGAGTCGCTGGGGACCAAGGGCGCGAAGGCGCGGACGGACTGGGAAGCGCGGATGGCGGCCCTGTCGCCCGCCAGGCAGGCCGAATTCGCCCGCATCTTCGCGCTGGAAGCCCCGGCGAAGCTGGCCTCGGTCATTCGCGGCGTGAAGAAGCAGGCCGTCGCGGACCTGCCGAAACTCGCGACCCGCGCCGCGTCGGAAAAGGTCCTGCAGGCGGTGAACCCGGTGCTGCCGGAGACCATCGGCGGCTCGGCCGACCTGACGGGGTCGAACAACACCAGGACCGCCGATCTGGGGATCTTCACGCCCGAGGACCGCAAGGGCCGCTACGTCTATTTCGGCATCCGCGAACATGGCATGGCCGCCGCGATGAACGGCATGGTGTTGCATGGCGGGGTCCGGCCCTATGGCGGGACGTTCATGTGCTTCACCGACTATGCCCGCCCCTCGATGCGCTTGTCGGCGCTGATGGGCATTCCGGTCGTCTATGTGATGACGCATGACTCCATCGGCCTGGGCGAGGATGGCCCGACGCACCAGCCGGTCGAGCATCTGGCGATTTCGCGCGCCACGCCGAACACGCTGGTGATCCGCCCTGCCGATCTGGTGGAGGTGGCCGAGGCCTGGGAGATTGCCCTGACCGAAAAGACCCGGCCCACGGTGCTGGCCCTGTCGCGGCAGAACCTTCCGGCGGTGCGCAAGTCGCACACCAACACCAACATGGTGTCGAAGGGCGGCTATGTGCTGGCCGAAGCCACCGGCAAGCGTCAGGTGATCCTGATGGCGACGGGGTCCGAGGTGGAGATCGCGCTCAAGGCCCGCGACGCGCTGGAGGCCGAAGGGATCGGCACCCGCGTCGTGTCCATGCCGTCGATGGAGCTGTTCGCGGCTCAGGACGAAGCCTGGCGCAAGCGCGTGCTGCCCGCTGGCCCCGTGCGCGTCGCCATCGAGGCGGGCGTGCGGCAGGGCTGGGACCGCTGGCTTCTGGGTGAACGGGGCCGCGAGGCCAAGGCCGGGTTCATCGGCATGTCGTCCTTCGGCGCCTCGGCCCCGATGGAACGGCTTTATGCCGAGTTCGGAATCACCGCCGAAGCCACGGTCGCCAAGGTGAAAGCATTGCTCTGATCGGCGCCGATATGGCGAAAACGGAGGGGCCGCCCGGTTTGGGCGGCCTTTTCGGTTGCGAACGGGCGCGGCACAATCCGGCGCAACGGGAGGGTTGAGCATGGCGGGATGGCGCGGGTTTGCCCCGGCGATGGGCGGGCCGAAGGCAGTTGACCTGGTGCGGGCCGGGATCGGCGCGGGGCTGGGGCTGCTCTTGGCGGGGCTTGCGCTGCAGGGGCTTGGCATCGGCTGGCTGATCGCGCCCTTCGGGGCCTCGGCGGTGCTGGTCTATGCGGTGCCGAACAGCCCGCTGGCACAGCCCTGGTCGGTGGTGATGGGCAATGCGCTGTCGGCACTGGTGGCGCTGGCGGTCATCACCGCCCTGCCCCATGCCGACTGGGCGGTGCCGCTGGCGGTGGGGCTGGCGATTGCCACCATGCTTGCCACCCGTGCGCTGCATCCGCCGGGGGGCGCGGTGGCGCTGCTCGTGGCGCTGGCGGGCAAGGCCGACTGGCTGCATGTGCTGGTGCCGGTGATCGCGGGGTCCTGTCTGCTGGTCGGGATCGGCATCCTGTGGAACCACGCGGTCGGTCGGGTCTATCCGTTCCGCCAGCCCTCGCAGCCGGGCACGCATGGCACGACCGACCCCACGCCCGAGGCGCGGATCGGACTTGACCCGGCCGAACTGGCGACGATCCTGGAAGATTTCCGGCAATCGTCGAACGTCGGTGTCGCCGACCTTGCCCGGCTGGTGGGAGCCGCCGAACAGGCCGCCGCCGCCCGGCGGATGGAGGGGTTCACCGCCGCCGACATCATGTCGCGCGATCTGGTGACGGTGGGGCCGGATGCGGCATTAAGCCAGGTCGCCGACATCTTCCGCAAGCGGGGCTTCACCTCGCTGCCGGTGGTGGGGGACGGCGACCGGCTTCTGGGCCTGATCTTCCAGATCGACCTGATCCGCCGCGCGCGAGAGGATGCCTTCCGTCAGCACCACAGCCTGATCCGCGCGCTGGCGCATCTGATCGACAGCCACCGCAAGCGGCCCCCGAAAGCCGCCGAGATCATGGAGACCGACACCCCGCGCATTGCTCCCGACACCCCGGTCGGCGCGATCATGCCGCTCTTGTCCGATGGCGGTGCGGAAGCGGTGGCGGTGGTCGAAGGCCCGCGCATGGTGGGGATCGTGACGCGGACCGACCTCGTCTCTGCGCTGGCGCAGCGGCTGGCGCTGGTGCAGATGGCCTCCTAGAGCCCGTCCGCCAATGCTGGACTCCGGTTTTGCGGTAGGCAGGCGATCCCAGGGACGCGCGAGTTTGCCCGATGCTTCCACCAGCATCGGACAGGCGCTGGCGCGGCGGCGCGATGCCTTATGCGCCGCCGGGTGGCATTTCGCCGTCTGCCGGCTCACCGGGCTTCCGTCAGTGCGCGGCGGCCTTCTTGCCGGTCAGGGTGGCCCAGAGCGGGCCAATCAGCCGGGTCGTGACCGGGATCAGGATCACGCCCAGCACCAGCCCGAAGACGCCGTCCAGCGCCGCCGTGACCAGCCATTCGACAAAGCCCTGTGCAGCGGGCACGGCATGGGCGACAGCCTCGGCGATGTGGTGGATCGTCGCGTAGGGCCAGGTCCAGAGATGCGTGACCTCAAGCCCGTGGATCACGATATTGCCCCCGACCCAGAGCATTGCCGCCGTGCCAACGGTCGACAGGAAGGCCATCAGCTTCGGCATGGCATGCACCAGGCCCCGGCCAAGCGCCCTGCCCCCGCTGGTCCGGCCCGTGGCCGCCATGTGCAGGCCCAGGTCATCCATCTTCACGATCAGCGCGACGGCGCCATAGACGGCAATGGTGATGAAGGTCCCGACCACGGCAAGCGTCGCCGCCTGCAGCCAGAAACTGGGGCTTTCGATGGTGGCCAGCGCGATGGTCATGATCTCGGCCGAGAGAATGAAATCGGTCTTGATCGCACCCGCGATCTTTTCCTCTTCCAGATGGGCCGGGTCCTTGGTGTCGAAATCTTCCGCGACCCCTTCATCGGCATGGGGCGCGAAGGCATGGACCAGTTTCTCGGCCCCTTCGAAGCAGAGATAGGCCCCGCCCAGCATCAGAAGCGGGGTGATGACCCAGGGCGCGAAATAATCCAGCGCCAGAAGGCCGGGCAAGAGGACGATCAGCTTGTTCTTCAGCGACCCCAGCGCAATGCGCCAGATGATCGGCAATTCGCGCTCGGCGGAAAAGCCGTGGACATATTTCGGCGTCACGGCGGCGTCGTCGATCACCACGCCCGCCGCCTTGGTCCCCGCCTTGGCCGCTGCTGCGGCGATGTCGTCGACCGAGGCCGCCGCCACCTTGGCGATGGCCGCCACATCGTCGAGAAGTGCGAGAAGTCCGCTCATGCCCAGCCCTGTCCTGTTTCAATCCCCGATGTAGCGCGCAACACAGGATTCGGCAAAGCGATGCATGGGGTTAGCGCAAACAGGCGAAGATTGCGCTAACATTATGAAAACATGTCGCTTTCTGCCTTGCATACTGTTGTGGTCCGGCTAAGGCCTTGAACAAGCATCAGCAAGGGGACGTGATCCATGACCGTGACTGTCGGCATCAACGGCTTCGGCCGCATCGGGCGCTGCACGCTGGCACATATCGCCGAGTCGAATCGCAACGATGTGCAGGTGGTCGCGATCAATGCCACGGGGCCGGTGGAAACCAACGCTCATCTCCTGCGCTATGACTCGGTCCATGGCCGCTTTCCCGGTGTGGTGAAGGTCACGGAGGACGGGCTGGATCTGGGCCGCGGTCCGATCCGGATGATGTCGACCTACAACCCGGAAGAGCTGGACTGGCAGGGCGTGGACGTGGTGCTGGAATGCACCGGCAAGTTCAACGACCGCGACAAGGCGGCGGTGCATCTGGGGCGCGGGGCCAAGCGGGTGCTGATATCGGCCCCGGCCAAGCGCGCCGACCTGACGGTGGTCTATGGCGTGAACCACCGCAGCCTCCTGCCCGAACACAAGGTCGTCTCGAACGCCTCTTGCACCACGAACTGTCTTGCGCCCTTGGCCAAGGTGCTGAACGACAGCATCGGGATCGAGAGCGGGATCATGACCACGATCCACAGCTATACCGGCGACCAGCCGACGCTGGACCGCCGCCACAAGGACCTGTATCGCGCGCGGTCGGCGGCGATGGCGATGATCCCCACCTCGACCGGGGCAGGCAAGGCGATCGGCGAGGTGCTGCCGGAACTGGCCGGGCGGCTGGAAGGCTCGGCGATCCGGGTGCCGACGCCAAATGTCAGCGCGGTTGACCTGACCTTCATCGCGCAGAAGTCGGTGACGGTCGCCGAAGTGAACGAGATCGTGCGCGAGGCCTGCCAGGGCTACATGGGCATGGTCATGGCCTATGACCCCGAACCCAAGGTCTCCATCGACTTCAACCACACCCCGCAATCGTCGATCTTCGCGCCCGATCAGACCAAGGTCGCGGGGCGTTCCGTTCGCGTGCTGGCGTGGTATGACAACGAATGGGGCTTCTCCTGCCGGATGGCCGATGTGGCCGGCGTCCTGGGGCGGCTCGCACAGTAATCCGGGCCCCGGCGGCCCCTGGAGGGCCGTCTTGACCAATCGCATCGCAGTCTGGATCGGCCTGGTCCTTCTGGCCCTTGGTATCGCCGACTTCGCCCTGAACGGCGGGTCGGCGGTCACGTTTCTGGTGCGCAAGTTCCTGGACCTGATCGAATGGGTGGCTTTCTGGCGCTGATCGCGTCAAACTGCGGTTGCATTTCCCGGTGATTTGTCATTGTTAGCGCTATCGGGACACCCCCAGCTTCGGAGGACAGGACATGGCCGTGAAGGTTGCCATCAACGGGTTCGGGCGCATCGGGCGCAACATACTGCGCGCCATCATCGAGTCGGGCCGCACCGATATCGAGGTGGTGGCGATCAATGATCTTGGCCCGGTTGAAACCAACGCGCATCTGCTGCGCTACGATTCGGTGCATGGCAAGTTCCCAGCAACCGTGACCACCGGCACCGATTCCATCGACGTCGGTCGTGGCCCGATCCGGGTGACGGCGCTGAAGAACCCGGCGGACCTGCCCTGGTCGGATGTCGATATCGTTCTGGAATGCACCGGCATCTTCACCTCGAAGGAGAAATGCCTGCCGCATCTGGAGAACGGCTCGAAACGGGTGCTGATCTCGGCCCCCGGCGAGGGTGCGGACAAGACCATCGTCTACGGCATCAACGACAGGTCGCTCACCAAGGACGATATCGTGGTGTCGAACGCCTCTTGCACCACCAACTGCCTGGTTCCGGTGGCTTCGGTCCTGCATCAGGCAATCGGGATCGAGAAGGGCATGATGACCACGATCCACAGCTATACCGGCGACCAGCCGACGCTGGACACGATGCACAAGGATCTTTACCGCGCCCGCGCGGCGGCCCTGTCGATGATCCCGACCTCGACCGGGGCGGCCAAGGCGGTGGGGCTGGTCCTGCCCGAACTGAAGGGCAAGCTGGACGGGATCTCGATCCGGGTGCCGACCCCGAACGTCAGCGTGGTGGACCTGAAATTCATCGCCAAACGCGCGACCACGGTGGAAGAGATCAATTCCGCGATCCGCACGGCGGCGGGCGGCAAGCTGAAGGGCATCCTTGGCTATACCGATGAGAAGCTGGTCAGCTCGGACTTCAACCACGACCCGCATTCCTCGGTGTTCCACATGGACCAGACCAAGGTGATGGATGGAACCTTCGTGTCGATCCTGTCCTGGTACGACAACGAATGGGGTTTCTCGAACCGCATGGCTGATACAGCCGTCGCCATGGGAAAACTGATCTGACAGCGTTGAAATCATACGGAAATGGCGCCTTCGGGCGCCTTTTTCTTTGTCCAAGCCATGCAACGCATGCATAGCTGCACCGCAGCATTGGGCGTTGTTGGCGCTAACAAAATCACTATGTTCCTGCCTGCGAGAAGGAAAAGCAGACCCCTCGCAGATGAAAAGGACGATGATGATGAACTCTGTGTTTGAAATGCTGAAGACCGCTGCGGTGAACTATGCGCTGTATCGCCAGACCCGCAACGAGATTGCCAACCTGCCTGCCGACATCGCGCTGGACCTTGGGATCTATCCCGGCGACGCCGAGCGGATCGCCCGCGAATCCGTCTACGGCAAGGCGGCCTGAGAGCGGCCATCCCCGCCGGGACGGATGCAGGGGCCTTCGGGCCCCTTTTGCATGTCAGGCGTATTTCCCGGCCAGCGCCCCGACCACCGGAGCCGGGACGAATTTCGACACGTCACCCCCCAGCCGGGCGATTTCCTTCACCAGCTTCGACGCAATCGCCTGACGGCGGGCATCGGCCATCATGAACACCGTCTCGATGCTGGAATCCAGCGCCCGGTTCATGCCGACCATCTGGAATTCATATTCGAAATCCGCAACCGCCCGCAGGCCGCGGATGATGATCCCCGCCCCCACGTCGCGGGCGCAGTCGATGAGCAGGTTCTCGAACGGGTGGACGACGATCTCGCCCCCGGTCTTGGCGGTGATGGCCGCGCATTCCGCCTCGACCATGGCGACCCGCTCTTCCAGCGTGAACAAGGGCCCCTTGTCGCGGTTGATCGCCACGCCGATCACCAGCCGGTCAACCAGCGCCATGGCGCGCTGGATGATGTCGGTATGACCAAGGGTGATCGGGTCGAAGGTTCCCGGATAAAGCCCGATGCGCATGATGTCCTCCGCAGCCGCCCGCTTGCGCACGCACGCAACAATATTGCGCGCGCGGGCGCAAGGTCTTTCTGCCGGATCAGAATCCCTTGATCATGCCTTCCAGCGCATCCTTTTCCGCCGCCAGTTCCATCAGCCGGGCCTTCACCACGTCACCGATGGAGATGAGGCCGACCATCTGCCCGTCCTCGATCACCGGCATGTGGCGAAAGCGGCCATCAGTCATCCGCCCCAGCACCGCATCAGTGCCTTCCGCGCGGGTGCAGGACACGATCTTTGCGGTCATCAGGCTTTCCACCTTGTCGCCCAGGCAGGCGCTCCCGCGTTTGCCCAGTTCGCGCACGATGTCGCGTTCGGACACGATTCCCTTGGCCGCCTTGCCGTCCGCCGAGACGATCACCGCCCCGATGCGCTTTGACGACAAAAGCTCGGCAACCTGCTGGACCGTGGTTCCGGGCGCCACCGTGATCACGCCGTGATCACCCTTCGACGTGAGGATCTGCTGTACGAGCATGGGACGGCCCCTCCCTCTGACCGGAGGTCAAGCGTCGGGCCGGAAAGGGGATTCTGTCAAGCGCGGCTTTCATCCTGCCGCAAGGCGCTTTCCAGCCGGGCCATTTCGGCCCGTGCTTCGCGCGTCAGCTGGTCGGCAAAGCGATTGAGCCGGTCAAGCCGCGCGTCGCTTTCGTGCCGGATCAGCCAGAAACTGCGGGTCAGATGGATGCGGTCGGTCAGGATCCGGGTCAGACCGGGTGCGGCGGGCAGGGCGAAATCATGCACCACCCCCACCCCTGCCCCATGCCGCAACCAGTTCAGCTGTACCGAGACCGAGTTCGACGTGAGCGTCGCCGCGCCGATCCCGATCTCGGCCAGATAGTCGAGTTCCTTGTCGAAGATCAGGTCGGGAATGTAGCCGATGATGCGGTGTGTCGTCAGATCCTGCGGGGTGTGGATCGGCGCGGCGCTGGCCAGATAGTCGCGGCTGGCGGCCAGATGCAGGTGATAGTCGGTCAGCTTCTGCACCGTCAGTCGTCCGGCCTCGGGTCGGCTCACGGCAATCGCCATGTCCGCCTCGCGCTTCGACAGGTTGAAGACGCGGGGAAGCGCCACGATCTGCACCTCCAGCCCCGGATTGGCGTCGCAGATGCGGGCCAGAACCTGCGGCAGCAGGTAGTTCGCGCAGCCGTCGGGCGCGCCCAGCCGGATCAGCCCGGTCAACCCGCCCGGACCGGACAGGCTCTCCTCGGCTCCAAGCGCCGCGTGTTCGGCGGTTTCCGCATGCGGGATCAGCCGCGCGCCCTCTTCCGTCAGCGCGTAGCCATGCGGGGATTTGCTGAAAAGCCGCGCCTTCGTCGCCTCTTCCAGCCTGCCGATGCGGCGGCCCACGGTGGCCGGGTCGATCTTCAGCCGCTTGCCCGCCGCCGACAGGCTTTCGGTTCGTGCCACCGCAAGGAAGACGCGCAGGTCGTCCCAGTCCATAGAAAACTCCTCATGCGGTTCGCTTTTCGTCGCAGCCCTCCGTCAAGCGCATGAAATGCGACGAGGGGGAATGCATTTATGCAAAACCCTTTTGACACATTGCCGCTTTGTCTGGCGTTTGTGCAATGGTAAACCCTTGCAAAGCACAAGGAGGATTCCATGGAAGAGATCGGTCACTGGATCAACGGCAAGATCGTCAAGGGCATGTCGGGCCGCTTTGCCGATGTCATGAACCCCGCCACCGGCGAAGTGCAGGCGCGGGTCGCGCTGGCCACGCCGGGAGAGCTGGACCACGCCATTCAGGAAGCCGCCAAAGCCCAGGTCGGCTGGGCCGCCACCAACCCGCAGCGCCGCGCGCGGGTGATGATGGCCTTTGGCGCACTGATCAACGCGAACATGGACAAGCTGGCCGAGCTGGTCGCGCGTGAACATGGCAAGACCATTCCCGACGCCAGGGGCGACGTGCAGCGCGGCCTTGAGGTGATCGAGGTCTGCATGGGCGCGCCTGCCATGCTGAAGGGCGAGATGATGGATTCGGCCGGCCCCGGCATCGACCTTTACGCCATGCGCCAACCCCTTGGTGTCGTTGCCGGAATCACCCCGTTCAACTTCCCGGCGATGATCCCGCTGTGGAAGATCGGCCCGGCGCTGTCCTCGGGCAACGCGATGATCCTGAAACCGTCCGAGCGGGTGCCTTCGACCTCGCTCTTCCTCGCGGAACTGCTGAAGGAAGCGGGCCTGCCGGACGGCGTCTTGCAGGTTGTGAACGGCGACAAGGACGTGGTGGACGGCATCCTGGACCATCCGGTGATCCAGGGCGTCGGCTTCGTCGGCTCGACCCCGATCGCACAGTACATCTATGGCCGGGCCGCTTCGAACGGCAAGCGCGCCCAGTGCTTCGGCGGCGCCAAGAACCACATGATCATCATGCCCGACGCCGACCTGGACAAGGCGGCGGACGCGCTGGTCGGCGCGGGTTACGGGGCGGCGGGTGAACGCTGCATGGCGATTTCCGTCGCGGTGCCGGTCGGTGAAAAGACCGCCGATGCGCTGATCGAACGCCTGATCCCGAAGATCGAGAAGCTGAAGGTCGGCCCCTATACTGCCGGGGATGATGTGGATTTCGGCCCCGTCATCACCCAGGCCTCGAAGGACCGCATCCTGGGGCTGATCAACTCGGGCGTCGACCAGGGCGCGAAGCTGGTGGTCGATGGCCGCGGGTTCAAGCTGCAAGGCTATGAGAACGGCTTCTTCGTCGGACCGTCGCTGTTCGACAACGTCACCGCCGACATGGACATCTACAAGCAAGAGATCTTCGGGCCGGTCCTGACCACCGTCCGCACCAAGTCCTATGACGAGGCGCTGAAGCTGGTGATGGACAACGAATACGGCAACGGCACCGCGATCTATACCGCCGATGGCGACACCGCGCGCGACTTTGCCAGCCGGGTCAACGTCGGCATGGTCGGGATCAACTTCCCGATCCCGGTGCCGCTGTCCTACTTCTCCTTCGGCGGCTGGAAGAAGTCGGCCTTCGGCGACCTGAACCAGTACGGGCCCGACGCCTTCCGCTTCTACACCAAGACCAAGACCGTCACCGCACGCTGGTTCTCGGGCATCAAGGATGGCGCGGCGCTGAACTTCAAGGCACTCGACTAACTCACTGTCCCGTAATGACAATCGGGGCGCGAAGCTTGCCGGTTCGCGCCCCGATGCCATTCCGGATGGGCAGCATTGTGCCGAACCGACCCTTCGACGTCTTTCCGCCATGGAACCCGCGCAGCGATTGCGGCATTGAACAGCATCGCCCTGCCACCCGGAGCCCGCCGATGCGCCGCATTCTCATTCCAATCGTTCTGACGCTGGCCGCTGCCCTGACTGTCCCGGCGCAAGCCAAGGACAACAAGCACTGCCCGCCCGGTCTGGCCAAGAAGGACGTGCCCTGCGTGCCCCCCGGATTGGCGAAGAAGCGGCATCATCACGACGATGATCACGACCACGATCACGACCATTGGCGGCGTGGCGACCGGATTTCCGGCGATTACGTCCTGATCCCGCGCGACGAATGGGAACGTCTGGCCCTGCGCGACTATCGCGACGGCAGCACCTACCTGCGCGCCGACAACCAGATCCTGCGCGTGATGCGTGACACGCTGGTGGTGCTGGAAGCGGTCCGTATCCTCGACCGCATCCTGGACTGATCCTGGCGTGAGGGCGGGCGAACGACCCGCCTTACTCCGCCGCGATCTTGCGGGATTTGAGCAGGTCTTTCAGATAGCGTCCGGTATGGCTGGCCTCGATCTTGACCACATCTTCGGGGGTGCCGGTCGCCACGATCTCGCCGCCGCCATCGCCGCCTTCGGGGCCGATGTCGATCACCCAGTCGGCGGTCTTCACCACGTCGAGGTTGTGTTCGATCACCACGACCGTATTGCCCTGTTCCACAAGGGAATGCAGCACTTCCAGAAGCTTCCGCACATCTTCGAAATGCAGGCCCGTGGTCGGCTCGTCGAGGATATAGAGCGTCCGCCCGGTCGCCCGCCGAGACAGCTCTTTCGACAGCTTCACCCGCTGCGCCTCGCCGCCTGACAGCGTGGTCGCCTGCTGGCCGACCTTGATGTAACCAAGGCCCACCTCGCACAAAGCATCCATCTTTTCACGGATCGCCGGGACCGCCTGGAAAAACTCGCGGGCATCTTCGCATGTCATCTCAAGAACGTCGGCTATGCTCTTGTTCTTGAACTTTACTTCCAGAGTTTCGCGGTTGTAGCGATGGCCCTTGCAAGTCTCGCAGGTGACATAGACATCGGGCAGGAAGTTCATCTCGATCTTCAGCAGGCCATCGCCCTGGCAGGCCTCGCAGCGCCCGCCCTTGACGTTGAAGCTGAACCGGCCGGGCTGGTAGCCCCGCGCCTTCGATTCCGGCAGCCCGGCGAACCAGTCACGGATCGGGGTGAATGCGCCGGTATAGGTCGCCGGGTTCGACCGGGGGGTGCGGCCAATGGCGCGCTGGTCGATGTCGATCACTTTGTCCAGATGCTCGAACCCCTTGATCGTCTCACAAGGTGCCGGCGTCTCATGCGCGCCGTTCAGGCGCATGGCCGCGGTTTTGTACAGCGTCTCGATGGTCAGGGACGACTTGCCCCCGCCCGACACCCCGGTCACACAGACGAACTTGCCCAGCGGGAAGTCGGCCGTCACGGATTTCAGGTTGTTCCCGGTCGCTCCGACGACGGTCAGCTTCTTGCCGTTGCCCTTGCGCCTGGTCTTCGGCACCGCGATCTCGCGTGTGCCGGACAGATACTGCCCGGTCAGGCTGGCCGGGTCCGCCGCCACCTGTTCCGGCGTGCCGTGGCTGACCACCATCCCGCCATGCACCCCGGCCCCCGGCCCCATGTCGAAGACATAATCCGCCTCGCGGATCGCATCCTCATCATGTTCGACCACCAGCACCGTATTGCCCGCATCGCGCAGGTTCTTCAGCGTGATGAGCAGGCGGTCATTATCGCGCTGGTGCAACCCGATGGAGGGTTCGTCCAGCACATAAAGCACGCCGGTCAGCCCAGACCCGATCTGGCTGGCCAGCCGGATGCGCTGCGATTCCCCGCCCGACAGCGTCCCCGCCGCCCGGCTCATCGTCAGGTAGTTCAACCCGACATTCACCAGGAATCCAAGGCGTTCCCGGATTTCCTTCAGGATCGCGCGGGCGATCTCATTCTGCTGCTTGGTCAGCGTCGCCGCCACGCCTTCGACCCAGGCAAAGCTCTCGGTGATCGACATCCGCACCACCTGGCCGATGTGCAACCCGGCGATCTTCACCGCCAGCGCCTCGGGTTTCAGGCGATAGCCGCCACAGGCCCCGCAGGCGCGGTTCGACTGATAGCGCTCCATCTCTTCGCGGCTCCAGGCAGAATCCGTCTCGCGGTAGCGGCGTTCCATGTTGGGGATGATCCCCTCATAGACCCGCTTGACCTGATAGACCCGGCCGCCCTCGTCGTAGCGGAACTCGATCTCCTCGCCCTTGGACCCGCGCAGGAACAGCTCCTGCACGCTGTCGGACAGGTCCTTCCACTTGGCCTTCAGGTTGAAACCATAATGCTTGGACAGCGCCTCCATCGTCTGAGTCAGGTAAGGCGATTTCGACTTCGCCCAGGGCGCGATGGCCCCTTGCAGCAGCGTCAGGTTCTGGTCGGGCACGACAAGGCGTTCGTCGAAGAACAACTCCATCCCCAGCCCGTCGCAGACCGGGCAGGCCCCGAACGGGGCGTTGAAGCTGAACAGGCGGGGTTCGATCTCGGCGATGGTGAAACCACTGACCGGGCAGGCGAATTTCTCGGAATAGGTGATGCGCTGCGGCTCCTCGCCTTCCTTGGCATCGGCCAATTCGATCACCGCAATCCCGTCCGCCAGGTTCAGCGCGGTGCGGAAGCTGTCGGCGAGGCGCGTCTCGATCCCCTCGCGCACCACGATCCGGTCCACCACCACGTCGATGTTGTGGCGGAACTTCTTGTCCAGGGTGGGCGGCTCCTCCAGCTCGTAGAAGGCGCCGTTGACCTTCACTCGCTGGAAGCCCTGCTTGCGCAGATCCAGGAATTCCTTCTTGTACTCGCCCTTGCGGTCCCGGACGATGGGGGCCAGCAGATAGGCCCGCGTCCCCTCCTCCATCGCCATCACGGCGTCGACCATGTCCTGCACCTGCATCGCGGTGATCGGCAGGCCGGTGGCCGGGGAAAAGGGCGTGCCGACGCGGGCGAACAGCAGGCGGAGGTAATCATAAATCTCCGTCACCGTGCCGACGGTGGACCGGGGGTTCTTCGACGTGGTCTTCTGCTCGATGGAGATCGCGGGCGAGAGGCCGGAAATGTGGTCCACATCCGGCTTGCCCATCATGTCGAGGAACTGCCGGGCATAGGCCGACAGCGACTCGACATAGCGCCTTTGCCCTTCGGCATAGATCGTGTCGAAGGCCAGCGACGACTTGCCCGAGCCCGACAACCCGGTGATCACCACCAGCTGATCGCGCGGAATGCTGACATCCACACCTTTGAGATTGTGCTCGCGCGCGCCGCGCACTTCGATGAACTTCTGTTCGGCCATGACCTGTCCTCGGACCAGCAGCGCAAGAGATAAGTCACTTTCGC
>JAGPEG010000067.1 GCA_018057165.1 Tabrizicola sp. | reverse complement strand
GGCTGATCGCATCGATCCCGGACATGGCGCGGATGGACGACCGTCTGTTCTCGATCGAGGGCACGCCCCCCGCGCTGGGCCGTCTGCCCACGGGCTGCGCCTTCCACCCGCGCTGCCCCCAGGCGCAGGACCTTTGCCGCCACCTTGCCCCCCAGGCGCACGCCGAGGGCGACCACAGCGCCGCCTGCCATTTCGCCTTCCAGAACGTCGCGAGCGTCGCATGATCCAGCCGCCCATCCTGTCGGTCCGCAATCTGGTCAAGCGCTTCCCGGTCAAGGGCGGCTTGCTGATCGAGCGTGACATCGGCCATGTGAACGCCGTCGCCGGGGTCTCGTTCGATGTCGCCGCCGGAGAGACGCTGGGCCTCGTGGGGGAATCCGGCTGCGGGAAATCCACGCTGGGCCGCTGCATCCTGCGGCTGATCGAGCCGACCGAGGGCCAGACCCTTTTCCGCGGCCAGGACATCAACGGCCTGCCCGCGCCCCGCATGCGGATGCTGCGCCGCAACATGCAGCTGGTGTTCCAGGACCCCTACGCCTCGCTGCACCCGCGCATGACAGTGGCCGAGAACATCGCTGAACCGCTGCGGATCAGCGACCTTGACCCCGCTTCCCGCAAGCGTCGCGTGGCCGAGATGCTTGGACTTGTGCGCCTGAACCCCGAACATGGCGACCGGTATCCGCATGCACTGTCGGGCGGCCAGCGCCAAAGGGTCGTGATCGCCCGCGCCCTTGCGCTGCGGCCCGAGCTGCTGGTGCTGGACGAACCCGTCTCGGCGCTGGACGTGTCGGTGCAAGCCGGGGTGCTGAACCTGCTCAAGGACATCCAGCGCGACTTCGGCACCGCCTTCCTTTTCATCGCGCATGACCTGTCGGTCGTGCAGCACATCTCGCATCGGGTGGCGGTGATGTACCTGGGCAGGATCGTCGAGATCGCCGACAAGCGGCAGCTTTATGCGGCGCCGCTGCACCCCTACACGCAGGCGCTGATGTCGGCGGTGCCCTTGGCGGACCCGCCGCGCGAACGCAGCCGTGCGCGCATCGTGCTGAAGGGGGATGTGCCCAGCCCGATCAACCCACCGTCGGGCTGCCGGTTCCGCACCCGCTGCCCCATCGCGCAACCGCTTTGCGCCGAACGGGAACCGCCGCTGGCCGACCACGCCACAGGCCACGCGGTTGCCTGCCATTTCCCCAATGCCCGAGAAACGGGCCTGGCCGCCGCCGGCTGAAACAGGAACGAGGGAGGACCGAGACGATGCCGACCCTGCCGCTGGAAGGGATCAAGGTGCTGGACCTCACCCGGGTTCTGGCCGGACCCTGGACGACCATGAGCCTGGCCGATCTTGGGGCCGAGGTCTGGAAGATCGAGAACATCAAGGGCGGCGACGACACGCGCGCCTGGTCGGTGCCGAACTACAAGGGCGTCAGCACCTATTTCCTCTGCGCCAACCGCGGCAAGCATAGCATCGCGGTCGACCTTAAGTCCGCAGAAGGCCGGGCCATCGTGCTGGACCTTGCGGCCCGTGCCGATGTGGTCGTGGAAAACTTCCGCGCTGGAACCGTTGACCGGCTGGGCATCGGCTACAAGGATATCACCCGGATCAACCCCGGAGTCGTCTACTGCTCGATCTCGGGCTATGGCCAGACCGGGCCCGAGGCCAACCGGCCCGGCTATGACTTCATCATGCAGGCGGAAAGCGGGCTCATGTCAATCACCGGGCAGGCGGACGGTCCGCCGAACCGCCTGGGCGTGGCCTTCACCGATGTCGTTGCGGGGATGGTGGCCACCCAATCCATCCTGGCCGCGCTGTACCACCGGCGCGATACCGGGAAGGGCCAGTTCATCGATGTGGCCCTGCTGGACTCGGCGCTGAACCTGCTGATCAACGTCGGCACCGCCTATCTGAACGCCGGGGTCGAAGCGACGCGCTACGGCAATGCGCATCCCACCGTGGTGCCCTATCAGCTGTTCACCGCCTCGGACGGGCCCTTCGCGCTGGCGGTCGGCAATGACCGCATGTTCGCCGATTTCTGCGAAAAGGTCATCGACCGCCCCGATCTGGCCCGCGACCCGCGCTATGTCACCTCGCACCAGCGCGCGCTGAACCGGCCGGCATTGCTGGACGAGATCCAGGCCATCATCGCCACCCGGCCCTCGGCGCATTGGCTGAAGGCCTGTCTGACGGCCGATGTGCCGGCCGGGCCGGTGAAATCGGTGTCCGAGGCGCTTAGCGCGGTTTCGGTTGTGGAGCGGGGGGTGATTCAGACTCTGGAACATCCCGAACTTGGCCCGATCTCGCTGATCCGGCCCGCGCAGGGGCTTGCGGCGCAGGCGGGTCGCAGCGCCAAGGCGCCGCCCCTGCTGGGCGAGGATACCCGAGCCGTCCTGCGCGACGTGCTGGGCTTTGATGACGCGCGGATCGAGACGCTGATCGCCCAAGGCGCGGTTGCCTGCCGCGATCTGGCCCCGGCCCCGGTTGCGCCGGACGCCTCGGCCCCTTCCGCCGCGCTGCAGGCGTCGGAGTAAGCCCCGATGACCGTCACGCTGGATCGCAATGGCAGCATCGCTGTCCTGACCATCGACAATCCGCCCGTCAACGCCCTCAAGACCCCGATCCGGGCGCGGCTTTATCAGCTTGCCGAGGCGCTGGATGCGGACCCCGGTGTCTCTGCCGTAGTGCTGCGCGGGGCTGGCAAGCTGTTTGTCGGCGGGGCCGACATCGGAGAATTCGACCGCCCGCCAGAGACGCCCACGCTGCCGGAACTGATCCTTCGGGTCGAAGCCGCAGCGAAGCCCTGGGTTGCGGCCATCCATGGCCATGCCCTGGGCGGTGGTCTGGAAATGGCTTTGGGCTGCCATTACCGGGTTGCCGCTCCGGGGGCGACCATGGGGCTGCCCGAAGTAAACCTGGGCATCATTCCGGGTGCAGGCGGAACACAACGCCTGCCGCGGCTGATCGGGCTTGAGGCTGCGATCCCCGTCGTTGCCGAACGCGTGACGCTGGACAGCGACCGCGCGCTGCAGCTTGGACTGGTTGATCGCATCATCGAGGGCCCGCTGACCGAAGGCGCCGTTGCCTTTGCCGCCCGCCTGTCGCAGACCCGCCCCCCGGCCGGAACCCGCCCGCTTTCCGACCCCGGACCTGCCTTCTGGGACGCGGCTTCGGCCCGCGTCGCAAAGGTGGCCAAGGGACAAGGCGCTCCCCTCGCCGCGCTGCAAGCGGTGCGCCACGGTGTAGAACAAGGCTGCGAGGCCGGTCTCAGGCATGAACGCGACACCTTCCTGGCCCTCAAGACCACGCAGGAAGCCGCGGCGCTGCGCTATCTGTTCTTTGCCGAGCGCGCCGCCCCCCGGCCCGCCGACCTGCGCGAGGTGACGCCCCGGCTCGTCACCCTGGTGGGTGTGGTCGGCGGGGGCACGATGGGCACCGGCATCGCCGCGGCGTTCCGCGCCGCCGGACTGCCCATCATCCTGTCCGAACGCGACGCAGCCGCGCTGGAGCGTGGGCTTGCCACCCTGCGCGGCCTGTTCGACGCCGCCGCCCGGCGCGGACAGATCACCGAGGCAGAGGCCGACGCCCGGATGGCAGGGGTCACGGGCTGCGTCGGACTTGCGGGCCTGGCCCCCAGCGACCTGGTGGTCGAGGCCGTCTTCGAAGACCTGGACGTCAAGCAGAAGGTGTTCGCCGACCTGGGCCGCCTGTGCCGGGCCGATGCGATCCTGGCGACCAATACATCCTATATCGACCCGCGACAGATTGCCCTGAATCTGCCCGCGCCCGAGCGCTTCATTGGCCTGCATTTCTTCAGCCCCGCCCATCTGATGAAGCTGCTTGAGGTCGTTCCGCACCCGGCCACCGCGCCCGAGGTGCTGGCCACGGCCTTCCAGTTGGCGCGGCAAATGGGCAAGGTGCCGGTCCGGTCCGGCATCTGCGAAGGCTTCATCGGCAACCGGATGCTGAAGCGTACCCGGGTCGAGACCGAGGCCATGGTCCGCGCAGGCACCCCCTTTGCCGCCATCGACGCCGCCCTGCGGCGCTTCGGCTTTGCGATGGGGCCTTTCGAGATGCAGGACATGGCAGGCCTCGACATCGCCTACATGAATCGCGAGGCCGCGCGCGCGCGGGGAGAGGCCGTTCCCGAAGGGCCGCTTGACCTGCTGGTGCGGGCGGGCCGCAAGGGGATCAAGACCGGTGGCGGCTGGTATGACTACGCCCCGGGCGACCGCAGCCCCCGCCCCTCGGAGGCGGCGGCGGCGATCATCGCGCCGCTGGTCGGGGCGGGCACGCCGCTGGCCCAGGACCAGATCGTTGACCGGATGATCGGTGCAATGGCCGACGAGGGCCGCGCCATCCTTGCGGAAGGCATCGCCTCCAGCGCAACAGACATCGACCTTGTCCAGATCCACGGCTATGGCTTCCCGCGCACCAAGGGTGGCCCCATGTTTCTGACTGACCGAAAGGCCAAAGCATGATCTCCTATCCCGACGTTCAGCTTTACATCGACGGCGTCTGGCGCCCGGCGTCCGATGGCCGGACGATCCCGGTCCTTGACCCGGCCACGGCGGGCCGTATCGGTACGGTGGCCCACGCCAGTCGCGCCGATCTGGACGCCGCGCTGGACGCCGTTGCCCGCGGGTTTGAGGTCTGGCGGCGCACCTCGGCCTTCGACCGCGCCCGGCTGATGCGCAAGGCGGCCGAGATCCTGCGCGCCCGGGCCGAGGACATCACAACGCTGATGGTGCGCGAGAATGGCAAACCGCTGGCGCAGGCCCGGCTGGAAACCTTGGCCGGGGCCGACATCATCGACTGGTTCGCCGGGGAAGCTCAGCGCGCCTATGGCCAGGTGATCCCGTCGCGCGCGCCGGATATCCTGCAGATGACGGTGAAGCTGCCCGTCGGGCCGGTTGCCGCCTTCACTCCCTGGAACTTCCCGATCAACCAGGTCGTCCGCAAGCTTTCGGCGGCATTGGCCGCGGGTTGTTCGATCATCGTCAAGGCGCCCGAGGAAACCCCCGCCAGCCCCGCCGAGCTGGTGCGCGCCTTTGCCGATGCCGGGCTGCCGGCCGGTGTGGCGAACCTGGTCTTCGGGGTGCCGGCCGAAATATCAGAATACCTGATCCCGCATCCGGTGATCCGCAAGGTCAGCTTCACCGGCTCCACGGCGGTCGGCAAGCAACTGGCCGCGCTTGCCGGGTTGCACATGAAGCGCGCGACGATGGAACTGGGCGGCCATGCGCCGGTGATCGTCACCGCCGACGCCGATCTGGATCTGGCCGCGGCAACGATCATTCCCAACAAGTTCCGCAACGCGGGGCAGGTCTGCGTCTCGCCCACCCGGTTCCTGGTGCAGGACAGCCTGGCCGATGCCTTTGCCGACCGCTTCGCCGATGCGGCGCGGCGCCTGTGCGTGGGCAACGGGATGGACCCGGCAACCGAGATGGGCCCGCTGGCCAACGAACGCCGCATCCCCGCGCTTGAGGCACTGGTTACGGACGCAGTAGACAAGGGCGCGCGGCTTCTGGCGGGGGGCCGGCGGATCGGCAACGAGGGCTGGTTCTACGAACCCACCGTTCTGGCCGATGTGCCGCTGTCAGCGCGGATCATGAACGAAGAGCCCTTCGGCCCGGTGGCCGTGGTCAACCGTTTCCACGCGCTGGACGACGCCATCGCCGAGGCGAACCGTCTGCCCTACGCCCTGGCGGCCTTCGCCTTCACGCGCGATACTGCAACCGCGACCCGCCTGGGGGCCGAGGTCGAAACCGGCATGCTTTCCATCAACCATCTGGGGCTTGCGTTGCCGGAAATCCCGTTCGGCGGAATGAAGGAGTCCGGCCACGGCACCGAGGGTGGGTCCGAGGCGCTGGACGCCTATCTTGAAACGCGACTGATTACGCGAAAGGGCTGAACCAACGGTTCAGCCGTTCATCAACAAGACCGCTGTCGGTGCTGTCAGTGGACCTTGGCTTGCGGCCGGGCAGGGCAGACCACTGGCGTCGCGCGTTGACCAAACGCTCCCCTTTCCGCCACTTCAAGACGGACCCTGAGATCATCCGCCTGTCGGTGATGCCCTACATCGGCTTTCCGCTGTCGCTTCGCAATGTTGAGGATCTGCTGTACGAGCGTGGCATCGACGGCAGCTACGAAACCGTGCGTTTTGGTGGAACAGGTTTGGCCCGATGTTTGCTGCGGCAATCAGGGGCAAGCGCGTCGAGTCTATGTGCGCCCATCGCCACTGGCACCTGGACGAGGTCTACATGAAGATCAATGGGGTGACACACTATCTCTGGAGCGCTGTCGATCACGAAGGCGAAGTGCTGGATAGCATCGTCACCAAGACCCAAGATCGCAAGGCAGCCCTGAAATTCTTGAAGAAATCGATGAAGCGGTACGGCCGGCCCGAGGCCATCGTTACGGGCAGGCTTGGGTCCTACGGTGCTGCGCCAAAGGGCCTGGGCCGCGGCGATGACCGCGAGATGGGGCGCTGGCTCAACAACAGGGCGGAGACCTCACACCTGCCGTTCCGACGACGCGAATGGGCGATGCTGCGGTACAGACGCATGCGTACCTTGCAGAAATTCGCCTCAGTGCATGCCTCGATCCACAACCACTTTCCAACGGAACGCCACCTCCAAGATCGCAATGCCTACAAGCAGACCAGCGCCGCCGCTCTCGCCGAGTGGCGCGGCCCTCTCGCAGCCTGACCGACAGGCGAGGTAGCGGGAACAGAGACTGGTTCGCATTCGTCTGACAGCCCCCGGATCAAGGACCGAGGCGCGGGTCTCGTCCATGAAGAGTGAGGTGCCCCTCGTTTTCTAGACGCCCGCCTCGTTCAGTTTCTGCTGCTGTGTTTCCAAGTCAGCGGGCGACAGCATTCGGTTGTTCGTGTGCTTGCGTTTCGGGTTGTAGAACATCTCGATGTATTCGAATACGTCCTGCCTGGCGGCTTCGCGGGTCAAGTAAGTGCGGCGCCGGATGCGCTCCCGCTTCAACAGCTGGAAGAAGCTTTCGGCGACGGCATTGTCGCGGCAGTTACCCCGTCTGCTCATGCTGGCCTCAAGATCGTGCTGGCTGAGGAACATCTGCCACTCTCGACTGGTGAACTGGGATTCCTGGTCGGCATGGATCATCACCGTGGCCCTGGGCTTTCGCCGCCAGGCTGCCGAGAGCAGTGCCTGCAAGGCCAGGTCGGTCGTCATGCGGGGCTGGGCGAACCAACCGACCTCGAGCCATGGTGCCGCCACTGGTCCGAGGCCCATGGCGAGGGGCGCGAGAACAGATCAATGACGACCGCCAGAAACAGCCAGCCCACGTGAGTCTTGATGTCGGTGATGTCGGTCACCCAGAATCTGTCGGGCGCATCCTCCTCGAACTGCCGGTCCAGGGTGTTGGATGCGACGCCAGCAGGCTTGCCGCCATATCGCCCTGGGCGGCGCTTGTAACCAACCTGGGGCAGGATGCCTGCAAGGCTGGCCAGACGCGCGACCCGGTTCTCGGAAACCTGCTCCCCCAGATCACGCAGATCGTCAGTCAGCTTGCGATAGCCATAGACCTTGCCACTGTCGGACCAGGCCTGCCGGATCAGTTCCGTCTGGCGCACATCGTCCTGCACACGGCGGCTTAACGGTTCCTTCAGCCATGCGTAGAAGCCGCAAAAATGAACCCGCAGCACACGGCACATGGCCCTGACGCCGAACTCGGCCTGATGCGCCCGGATGAACGCGTACTTCGGGACACGCGCGCGAAGTACGCGTTCGCCATGGCTCTTGAACCAGTGGCGATCCATGGCTCACCTTTTTTGGAATGCCGCGCTACTCGGTCATCCGCGCCAGTTCCCGCCTCAGCCGCCGGTTCTCTGCCTCGTAGTCCACGGCAAACGCTTTGGGGGCAGGCTCAGCAAAAAGCTTCATCCATTTGTAAAGCGGTTGCGAACTCACGCCCAAACGCTGCGCAACCTCCCGAACCGGATACCCACATACCCGGATCTGCTGCACCTCGTCACGCTTGAACCCATCGCTGTAGTTACTCGTCCCCATCTCGGCCTTCTTGCCTCAAAGTTAGGGGGCAAAGCGTCTACAAATCTAGGGGCACCTGATACCTCTACTATGCGTCCTTCGCGGTTGCCCTTGAGGAACTGCAGCTTCAGCCGTGAAGGAGCACCACTCAGGGGGCCAGGCGTTGTCTGGTCGGGCGGCCGGACCGGTTGAACTGGTATCTCACAGCCATCGGGACCGGGAAGACAGCAGAGGGGGGCGGTCTGAAGGGCAGTGAAGGGCGGAAAGCGGACCGTTGATCCGGTAGTCGACCTGTCCGGTTCGGGAGAGAGACGACAACAAGCAAGCGCCAGAAGGCCATCAGGGCCAGGCTGCCAAGACGCGGGCCGGTCCGACAAGCCTTGCGGCATTACTGGGGTCAAGTGGGCCCAAGGATGGCTTTGCCAGGGTTCATCAGTGCTTTCGGATCCATCGCCCGCTTGATGCCATTGGATAGGTCGAGAACGGCCTCGGGGGTCAGGCGTCGCCATTCCTCCAGCCGATATTGCCCCAAGCCGTGCTCGGCGGAAATCGAGCCTCCGGCCCCTGCGATCTGGTCATGAATCATGCGCGTGATGTCCGATGCGCATGCAGCCGGCGTGTCGCCAAGGATGACGTTCACATGCAGGTTCCCGTCCCCGAGATGGCCGAAGATGTTCAGTCGTGCTGCCGAAGCCATTTCGGCAAGTCTTTCCCGAATGCTGTCGAGGAAGCCGCCCATGCGCCGCAACGGCAGTGACACGTCGTGCTTGAGGCTGGGACCGCAGCGGGACTCGGCTTCGGTGAGGTGTTCGCGCAGGGCCCACAGCGCTTGCGCCTGCTGCTCGCTTGCCGCCAGCGTGCCGTCCTGAACCAGTCCGGCGCTGAAAGCGGCCTCCAGCGTGGCCTCGACGCCCGCCGAAAGCCCCTCCAGCGATGAGGAAGCCTCGACCAGAAGAAACCAGCTGCCGCCGGAAACCGGGGCGGCAAGCCCGCAGTGTGCCTCGACCAGCCGAAGGGCATCGGCCGAGATCAGCTCGAAGGCCGAAAGCGTCTCGCCGATGCGGTCCTGGAACAATCCGAGAAGACGGATGGCGGCTTGCAGGTCCGGCACGGCAAGCAAGGCGACCGACCGGTGCCGGGTTGCGGGGGTCAGGCGCAGGACGGCGGCGGTAATGATGCCAAAGGCACCTTCGGAGCCGACGAAGAGATGTTTCCAGTCAAGCCCTGCGTTGTCCTTGCGCAGGGGTTTCAGCCCGTTCACCACCGTGCCGTCGGGCAGAACGACCTGAAGCCCCAGCACGAAGTCCCGTGCCATGCCGTAGCGCAGCACATTCACCCCGCCGGCATTGGTCGCGATGATGCCGCCGATGGTGGCGCTGCCTTCGGCGGCCAGGCTGATCGGCAACTGGCGGCCGCAACCGGCGGCCACTTCCTTGACCCGTTGCAGGATTGCGCCTGCCTGGGCCTCGACCACCATGCTGATGGGATCGGGCGTGCCGATGGCGGCCATGCGCGAAAGCGACAGGACGACTTGTGGCGCGGTGCCCGTTGGCGTTGCCCCGCCCGCAAGGCCGGTGTTGCCCCCCTGCGGCACGATGGCGACGTTATGCGCGGCGCAAAGTCGGACGGCTGCGGCGACCTGATCGGTGTTCGCGGGGCGCAGGACGGCCAGCGCCGACCCCGTGAACATCCGGCGCCAGTCGGTCAGGTAGGATGCCATGTCCTTGGGGTCGGTCAGCAGTCCGGCCGGGCCGAGGATCCGGCGCAGGCCCGTTAGAAAGGGCTGCATCAATAGCCCCGTTCGGCATCCGCAACAGCCTCGCAGGTGCCTGTGGACTCGAAGGCGCGGATGTTGGTGGCGATCACCGAGGCGCCGGTTTCCGCGTCGATCATCGAGGCGATGTGCGGGGTCACGCGGATCCTCGGATGCCGCCAAAACGGGTGGTCCGCCGGCAGGGGTTCGGTCCGGAAGACATCCAGCGTCGCGCCGCCAAGCTGGCCGATGTCCAGCGCGGCCAGGAAATCGGCCTCGACCAGATGCCCGCCGCGCGCCGCGTTGATCAGCCGCGCGCCGCGGGGAAGGCGGGCGAAGAGATCGGCGTTCAGGATGTCGCGGGTCTGGTGCGTCAGAGGCAGCAGGCAGACGAGGATGTCGGTTCGGGCCAGGAAATCGGGCAGTCCCTCGGCCCCAGCAAAGACGGTGACGCCCGGGACCGTGCCGCCGCTGCGCGACCAGCCGGCGGTGTCGAAGCCCAGCATGGCAAGGGTCTGCGCGCAGGCGCGGGCGATGTTGCCAAGGCCCATGATGCCGACGCGCCGCCGGGGGGCGATGGGCGTCACGATCTGCTGCCAGTGGGCGCGGGCCTGGTTGGCGTCGGTCACCGCAAGGTCGCGGTGATGCGTCAGGACATGCAGCGCCACGTATTCGCGCAGGCGCTGCACCATGTCGGGGCCTGTCGTGCGCAGGATCGGCAGGTGGCGCGGCAATTCGGGGTCGCGCAGCACATGATCGACCCCGGCACCGATGGAAACCACTGCCTTCAGGTTCGCAAACGCCTTGATCCGTCCGGGCGGAGGGGCCCAGACGACGGCATATTCCACCGCCGCCAGATCGCCCGGATCGTCGAAGTCGCGGATCTCGAAGCCGGGAAGCAGGCCCGACAGCAGGGCAATCCACTCCTGCGTTTCCTGGGCATCGCCCAGATAGACGACAATCGACATCGCAAACTCCCCTTCAGGCCCGCAGCCCGGCTTCGATGCCCGTCCAGAGCGCGCCATATTCATCGACCGTCACCTGCCAGGCCGATCCGAGCGACCGTGACAGGTCACGCTCGGCCTGCGACCAGGCCGGCATGATCCAGGGCTTTCCGGCGGCCTTTGCGGCGGCAGCGATGCGGCGCAGGTCGGCGAAATCGGCCTCGGTCTTGGCATAGGCCCCGCGCCCGCGCGACAGCGACAGGTCGGACGGGCCGACAAACAGGCCATCGACCGTGGGCAGCGCCAGGATCGCCTCGACATCGGCCAGCGCCTCGGCGCTTTCGATCATCGGCAGGCACAGCGTCTCGGCATCTTCACGGGTGTAATAGTCCTGCCCCACGGCGTCATAGCGGGCGGGCCGGGTGCCCGAAAAGCTGCGCCGCCCGTTCGGCGGATACTTCGCAGCGGCGGTGACGTGGCGGGCGTGTTCGACATCGCCGATATGCGGGATGATGACGCCATGGCAGCCCATGTCCAGCGCCTGCTGGATCGGAATGGTCTCGGGCCCCAGCACCTTGGCATAGACCTTGGCCCCAAGTGCGCGGATCAGCGCGATCAGCTTGTCGGTGGGGTCAAGGTCGAAGTAGCCATGCTCGATGTCCAGCACAAAGCGTCGGCAACCCAGCGAAACGGCGATTTCCACCAGCTGATGATGCGGCGTCGACAGCCAGACCGCGTTTTCGGAAAGCTTCTCAGACACCTGTTCCCTCCATTCCGTTCTTTTCCAGCATCGCGCGGATGTCGACCAGGTCCTGAAGCCGCTCGCCCTTGCGCAGGCGGTCGATCCAGCCGCCCTCTTCGGCCTGATCGGCCAAGGCGACCTCGATCAGCTTCTGCAACCGCCGGGGTTCGATCACCACGACGCCGCAGTCATCGGCCAGGACGGCATCGCCGGGGTTGACGGCCACGCCGCCGACGCACACCGGCACGTTGAAGCCGCCGCCCAGGTTCAGAAGCTTGGTCGTCACCGCCGAGGTATCGCGGGCCCAGGTGGGCACCCCGGCCTCGCGGATTGCCGCGGGGTCAGTGACTGCGCCGTCGATGATGACGCCGGCCAGGCCGCGGATCTGCGCGACCGCCGCCATGAAGCCGCCCCAGCAGGCCTGCTTGTGGTCGCCCACGCGGTCGATGACCAGCATGTCGCCGGGACGGACCCGGTCCATCGCGTGATAAAGCAGGGTCGAATCCGGGCCGGAAATCTGCACGGTGACCGCCGCCCCCGCGACCCTTGGCCCCACGATCAGCGGGCGGATCGCGGTATCGACAAAGCCGGTGTGCAGGTAGTGGCCCAGGGTCGCGGCCTCGACCTGAACCAGCCGGGCCGTGGTGGCGGGGTCAAGCTGGGGTGGCAAGGCTTCCAGGCGGTAGATGTCGGTCATGTCTTGTCCTTGTCCTGTCAGCGGCTGAACAGCCGCAGGTCCTGTTGCCGAAAGCCAAGGCGCCGGGTCTCGCCCGGTTGGGGAACCGCGCGCCCGCTGTTCTGCCGCCGCATGACGACCCGGCTGCCGTCGGGCATCCGATAGGCCATGCGCAGGTCGGTCCCGATGAACTCGACATCGGCAAGGATGCCTTCGGCGGTGTTCTCGGGCCCGGCCATGTCGTCGCAGACCCGTTCGGGCCGGATCGCCAGCTGGCCTTCGCCACCCGGCGGGGTGCCTTGGGTGCCCGACACGCGCAGGCGGGTTCCCATCGCCTCGACCAGGGTGGCGTCGCCGTCAGTCCGAACAACCCGCGCCGGAATCATGTTGGTCTCGCCGATGAAGTCGGCCACATAGGCATTGACCGGGCGGTCATAAAGGCCGGTCGGCGTATCCAGTTGCACGATCTCGCCCCCCTTCATCAGGGCGATCCGGTCGGACATGGTCAGCGCCTCTTCCTGGTCATGGGTGACGAAGACGAAGGTGATGCCCAGGCGCCGCTGCATGGCCTTCAACTCGGCCTGCATCTCCTTGCGCAGCTTCAGGTCCAGCGCGCCAAGGGGTTCGTCCAGAAGCAGCACCCGCGGCTCGTTCACCAGCGCGCGGGCCAGCGCCACGCGCTGCTGCTGGCCGCCCGACAATTGCGAGGGCTTGCGACCATAAAAAGCCCCCATCTGCACCAGGTCCAGCGCCGCCCTTGCGCGTTCCAGGCGCTGCGCCTTGGCCATTCGGCGGACGGTCAGCGGAAAGGCCACGTTGTCCAGCACGGACATATGGGGAAACAGCGCGTAGTTCTGGAACACCGTGTGAACGGGCCGCAGATGCGCCGGCACTTGCGACACATCCTGCCCCGCGATCAGGATTTGGCCGTCGCTGGGCAGTTCGAACCCGGCAATCAGGCGCAGCGTGGTGGTCTTGCCGCAACCCGAGGGGCCAAGCAGGGTGAAGAACTCGCCTTCACGGATGGTCAGGTCCATGCGTTGCAGGGCCGTGAAGGTGCCGAAACGCTTCTCGACGCCTTTCAGCTCAACGACGGGCTTTTGCGGCGTGGGGTCTTTGTCGGATGCGGGCATGTCTTCCGGCCTGGTTTCGGGTTGGGGGCGTGCGGGGGTGATGCCCCCGCGCGCCGGTTTCCTGTCAGATCACGGGGCGGCTTTGACCTTGGTCCAGCCGTCCTGGTAGAACTTCATCGCGTCGCCCAGATCGAGGATGAAGTCGGCATTGGCGATGGTCGCCTCATCCGGGAAGACGGCGGGGTTCTCGCCGATTTCCTTGGGCAGCAGCGCCTTCGATTCCGGCACCACGGTCGCGGTCTTGGTCAGTTCGGTGGTCTTGGCCGCGACCTCGGGGCGCAGGATGTAGGACAGGAACTTGTAGGCCGCCTCGGGGTTCGGCGCGTCGGTCAGGATGCTGTAGCCGTCGATCCACATGGTGCCGCCCTCTTCCGGCAGGACGTAGACGACATCGGGATTGTCGGCGATCGCCTGCAACACCGAGGACGACCAGCTTTGCACGATGCAGGCCTCGCCCGAGGACACCAGGTCGGCAAAGTTGGTGCTGTTGTAGCCCGCCAGCATCGGCTTTTGCGCAATCAGGGTTTCGGTGGCCTTCTCGATCTCGGCCGGGTCCGAGGTGTTGGCGCTGAAGCCGTTGACCTGCAGGCCGGCGATATAGGCGGCCAGCATGTTGTCCAGCATGTAGACGCGGCCCTTGTACTTTTCGTCGAACAAGGACTTCCAGCTGGTGATCGGCGCATCGACGCAGGTCTTGTTGTAGGCAAGGCCCGTCGTGCCCCAGACATAGGGGATCGAATACTTGTTGCCCGGGTCGTAGGAGACTTCCTTGAAGGTCGGGCCGATCTTGTCATAGGTCTCGATCTTGGAGTGGTCGAGTTCGACCAGCTTGCCGCGGTTGATCAGGATCTGGACCGCGTATTGCGACGGGTTCACCAGGTCATAGCCCGACCCGCCGGCATCCAGCTTGGCCACCAGCGATTCATTGCTGTCGAAGGTGTCGAAGGTGACGGAGATTCCGGTTTCCGCTTCGAAGTCGGCCAGCACTTCGTCGGGCATCTCGCCGGCCCAGCCAAAGATGCGCAGGTCTTCGGCAAGGGCGGGCAGCGCCGCGACAAGCGCCAGGGTCGAGACGGCAAGGCCGAGGGAAAGTCTGTTGGTCATGATGATCTCCTGGTTGGACGGGGGGTGGTCCGGACGTTCATCGCCGGTTGGTCTTGAGCATGAGGGGGAGGTAGCGGCCCATGACCAACAGCAGGATGGTGACGTTGGCAAGGACCATCAGCGCACCCAGGGCGTTGATTTCAGGGGTAATTCCCAGCTTGAGCATCGAATAGATGCGCAATGGCAGCGTGGTGGTGCCGACACCCGAGGTGAAGGTCGACATCACCAGGTTGTCGAAGGACAGCGTGGCCGACAGGATGAAGGCGGTGAAGATCGCCGGCATCAGTTGCGGCAGCGTCACCATGCGGAAGGTCTGCCATTCGTTCGCGCCCAGATCGGCGGCGGCATTCTCAAGCCGCGGGTCCAGCGACGAGGCTGCGGCCCGCACGATCAGCGTGGCAAAGGGGATCGAGACCAGTATATGCCCGATGATCAGGGTCGTGTAGCCAAGGGTCACGCCGGCAAAGGACAGGAACACCAGAAGCGCCACGGCCAGCACGATTTCGGGCAGCACCAGAGGTGCGGCAAGGGCGGCGCCCAGGGCGTCACGGCCGGGGAAGGACCGCCGCGTGATCGCCACCGCTGCGACCGAACCGATGGCCGTGGACACCGCTGCGCTGCCCAGGGCCACGATCAGGCTGACCTGCAGCGCATCCAGGATGTTGCCGTTGTTGACCACCTTTTCGAACCACCGGAACGAAAAGCCGGTCCAGACCACCGTCGATTT
>JAGPEG010000066.1 GCA_018057165.1 Tabrizicola sp. | reverse complement strand
GCCCTCGCCCTTCCTCGCCGCGCGCTGCCGCGAGACGGCCCGGGGGGCTGTGGTTCATGAGACCACCTTCGAGGCGTTCCAGGGCCAAGGGCCGTATGACCTGTGCCTTTTTTCGGAAAGCTTCCAGTACATTCCGCTGGCCGAGAGCCTGCCGAAATGCGCGCGGCTGCTGTCGCCTGGCGGGACGGTGCTGATCGCAGATTGCTTCCGGACCGAGGCTTACAAGGGGCGCCAGGCCGAAGGCCCGCAGCCTGGTGGCGGGCATCGGCTGACGGCCTTCCGGGAGGCGGTCGAGGGATCGCCCTTCGTGATCGAGACCGAGGAAGACATCACCGAAGCCGTCGCTCCCTCGATCGACCTGGAACAGCAGTTGTTCCATGTGCTTGGCCACGGGGTCACGCGGGTCTCGGACGAGGTTCACGCCAAGCGGCCCGCGACACATTGGGCATTGGCGAAAGGGATCGCGCTCTTTCTGTCCCGCAAGCGGCGCGAGAACCTGATGCAGCGGCTGACCGGCACGACCAGGACCGCCGAGGCCTTCCGCCTGTACAACCGCTACCAGATCATCCGGCTGCGTCGACGCACAGGCTGACCCGGCAAAGCGGAACAGGCGAGAGGGATGCAACTTTAGGTTGATTTATGCCGGACTTTCGGCCAGATTGAACGGGCAAGCAGCAACTGATGCTGTCGGTCGGCGTCGACCCCACCCCACCCCACACTCCCCGACGCTGGCCGGCAGCCCTTTCTGCCGAAGGTGACGCTTGCGCTTTCCCGAAGGCTTCGGATAACACGGGACAGTTTCGGAGGATTTCCATGCGCGCCCGTATCTACCAGCCCGCCAAGACCGCAATGCAGTCCGGCTCTGCCAAGACCCACCAGTGGGTGCTGGAATTCGCCCCGGCATCCGAGCGCGAAGTCGATCCGCTGATGGGCTGGACCTCGTCCTCGGACACGCAAAGCCAGGTGCGCCTGAAGTTCGAAACCCGCGAGGCCGCCGAGGCCTATGCCGCCGAGAAGGGGCTGGAGTTCGATCTGGTCGAACCGAAGCCGCGCAAGGCCATTATTCGCGCGCGCGGCTATGGCGAGAATTTCGCCACCGACCGCAAGGGCGCCTGGACGCACTGAGCTTGTCAGTGCTTCGGCGCCGGCAGGATTGCACATAAAACAGGCAGGTTCCGTCGGCCAGGGCCGAAGGTTGCGCGGACTGGCAGCGATCTGCTTGTCAGGGCGCGTCGGCGCAGAGAGAAAGGGCGCAAGGAGCCCGTCCATGATCATTGCCGAAGAACATCCGTTGACGCCCGACCTGGAGCTTCTGTTCCAGCGCCACACCGCCGACATGCATGCCGATACCCCGCCCGAGTCGATTCACATGATGGACAAGGGCGCGCTTGCAGCCCCGGATATCCGCTTCTTCGTGCTGCGCGACGCGGGCGAACCGCTGGCGATGGGGGCCTACAAGCGGATCGATGCTGCCCATGCCGAGATCAAGTCGATGCATGTGCTGGTCGAGGCGAGAGGCCGCGGATTGTCGAGGGCGATGCTGGACCACCTGCTTGGAGAGGCGCGGAAGGACGGGTTCACCCGGCTGAGCCTGGAGACCGGGGTGCAGACGACCTTCGTGGCCGCACGGGCTCTCTATGCGCGGGCCGGGTTCGTGGACTGCCCGCCGTTCGAGGGCTACCTGGACGACCCGCATTCGGTCTTCATGACGAAGGTGCTTGCCTGATCCCTTCGGCTGGCCCAAAAGGCAGGAATGCGGGCTCATAGCTCAACTGGATAGAGCAAGGACCTTCTAAGTCCGAGGTTGGGGGTTCAAGTCCTCCTGGGCCCGCCATTTATCCCGAGAAGAGTGCCGTCCTTGTGGCATCGAGCCACGCGGACGGCGTTGCCACGGAGGGCTGTCAGGTCGGTGTCGAAGGGGCGCCGCCTTCGAAACGATTGCCGTGGCGATAGTCGCAGGGGGTTTCCTGCATCTGCAGGTGAAGCGCGGTGCCGGTGTAGGGATGCGCGCGGGCGACGTCTTCGTCGAAGTCGATGCCAAGGCCGGGGGCTTCGGGCGGGATGATGTAGCCATCCTCCCATTTGATCGAGTTGCGGATCAGCTTCTGGTGGAAGGAGCCGCCGGTTTCGATGGTCTCGGCAATCAGGAGGTTCGGGATCGAGGCCGAAAGGTGGATGTTCGCCGCCCATTCGACGGGCCCGGCGTAAAGATGCGGGGCCATCTCGGCGTTGAAGATTTCGGCCATGGCGGCGATCTTCTTCGCCTCCCAGATGCCGCCGACGCGGCCAAGCGCGGGTTGCAGGATCTTGACGCCCCCGGCGCGCAGGAGGGTGCCGAACTCGGCCTTCGTCGTCAGGCGTTCGCCGGTGGCGAGGGGGACGCGGACGGACTTGGCGACCTCGGCAAATTCCAGAAGATTGTCGGGCGGGATCGGCTCTTCGTACCAGAGCGGGTTCCAGGGTTCCAACTCGCGGCCCATGCGGATGGCGCCGGCGGTGGTGAACTGGCCATGCGTACCGAAAAGAAGGTCGACCCGGTCGCCCACCGCCTCGCGGATCGCCTTGCAGAAGGCGATGGAGCGGCTGATGTCGGACATGGCCGGTTCATGGCCGCCGCGGATCGTGTAGGGACCGGCGGGGTCGAATTTCACCGCCGTGAAGCCCAGGTTCATGAAACGCACCGCGGCCTCGGCGGCGGCGCCGGGGTCGACCCAGAACTCGGCGCTTTCCTGGCCGGGTTCGGGGTAGAGATAGGTGTAGCTGCGGATGCGGTCGTTCATCTTGCCGCCGAGCAGCGCGTAGACAGGCCGATTTCGCGCCTTGCCAAGGATGTCCCAGCAGGCGATTTCAAGGCCGGAGAAGGCACCCATGACGGTGAGATCGGGGCGCTGGGTGAAGCCGGAGGAATAGGCGCGGCGGAACATCAGTTCAATGTTTTCCGGGTTCTCGCCCTGCATGTGACGACTGAAGACGTCTTCGATCACCGCCTGCATCGCCTTTGGCCCGACGCTCGAAGCATAGCATTCGCCGTAGCCCACGATCCCGGTATCGGTGGTCAGCTTCGGAAAGATCCAGTAGCGCCCGCCCCAGCCGGGGAAAGGCGGGGCCACGGTGAAGATTTCAAGATCCTTGAGCTTCATGGTGCCGCCCCCTTGGCCGATGGCGGAGCGGGGGTTTCACACCCCCGCACCCCCGTGGAGTATTTCTGAAAGAGCAAACTAGGGAAGGTGCTGCGAAGATGCCGTTCTAAAAGCGACGCCGATACGGCGCAGATGGGGGTGCTGCTGGTGGCGATGTGTCGGGTTATGGAGGTCAGGTCACACCCGTTCAATTGTTCGATAATTGTAAAACTGCATAGTCCGGGCGGCATATCTGACAAGGGAATACAGGATTTCCGCAATCCGAGCAGGCGCAGCACGGGCCGAAGCTAGCTTAGACATGGCCGATCCTGACCAGAAAAGCCATCAGCGCCTCGGCAAAGGCCGGGGCATCGGACAGCATTGCAAGGTGGCTGGCGCCGCGCAGCAGGTGAAAATCCGCCCCGGCGACAAGGTCGGCCATTTCGCGCTGCATGTCGGGTGGTGCCTTCCGGTCGTCGCCGCCCGCCATGACCAGTGTCGGCAGGGTCAGCGTCGCGGTGGTCTGGTAGAAGTCGGCGCTGGCGATGGCGGCGGCCATTCCGCACCAGCCTTCTGCCGGAGCGCGGGAAAGCATGTCGCGCAGATCTTGGGCGACCGCAAGGCTGTGCCAGCGGGGGCCCAGCAGGGTGGCGCATTCGGCCTCCGGATCAAGGCCCTGGCGACGATGGGTGGCGATGCGCGTCTCCCATTGATCCGGGTTGCCGAAGCGGGTGGCAGAGCCGGAAAGGACCATGGCGCGGACAAGGTCCAGGCGTTTGACGGCCAGGCCCTGCGCGATCAGACCGCCCTCGCCCGCGCCGAGAACCACCGTGTCCTTCAGCGCGAAATGCTGGATCAGGCGTTCGACATCGCGGATCAGGGCGCCCATCGCATAGGGGGCGGGCGGGGTATCCGAAGCGCCATGGCCCCGCAGGTCCAGCCGCAGGACCCGGTGGCGGGAAAGCCGGGGAAGGATCGCGTCCCAGAGGCGCAGGTCAAGGCCAAGGCCGTGGATCAGGACCAAGGGTGGCGCATGTGGCGGGCCGCTGATCTCGGCATTCAGGCGCAGGTCGTCCAGCCAGACCAGCATCAGGCGAAACGGTCCAGTGCGGTGGCAAAGGTTGCGGGATCGACATTGCCCCCGGTGGCGACGGCGATCACGGAGTCGGGCAGATCGTCGGAAAAAAGCGCGGCGGCAAGGGCAACGGCCCCGCCGGGTTCAAGCACGATGCGCAGATGGGTGAAGGCCAGGGCCATGGCCTGCAATGCCTGGTCGTCGGTGATCACCGCGCCGGGGCCTGCCAGACGGGCTAGGATGGGCAGGGTCAGTTCACCCGGGCTGGGGGTCAGGATCGCGTCGCAGATCGAGCCGGCGGGTGCGGGGTTGCGCTCATGCCGACCAGAGGCGAGCGAGCGGGCCATGTCGTCGAAGCCTTGCGGTTCGGCGGTGCGGACCCGCAGGCCGGGCGCGCGGGCCTCAAACGCCAGGGCGATACCGGAGGAGAGCCCGCCCCCGCCGCAGCAGACAAAGACCGGGGCCTTTGCGATCCCGGCTTCCTGTGCCTGTTCGGCGAGTTCCAGGCCAACGCTCCCCTGCCCCGCGATCACCTGCGCGTCGTCATAGGGCTTGATCAGGCTCAGGCCCCGGTCGGCGGCAATGGCGTCGCCAATGGCATCGCGATCTTCGGTCGCCCGGTCGTAAAGCACCACCTCGGCCCCGTAGGCGCGGGTGTTGGCGATCTTCACCCGCGGCGCGTCGGAAGGCATCAGGATCACGCAAGGCGCATCGTGGCGGGCGGCGGCATGGGCCACGCCCTGCGCGTGGTTGCCGGAGGAATAGGCGATGACGCCGCGGGCGCGGGCCTCTGTCGAAAGGGCCGAGACGGCGGACCAGCCCCCGCGGGCCTTGAAGCTGCCGGTCAGTTGCAGGCATTCGGCCTTGACGAAGATGCGCCGCCCGACCGCCTTGTCGAGAAGCGGCGCATGCAGCAGCGGCGTGCGGCGGACATGGCCGGCCATGCGCCGGGCGGCGGCCTCGATCATTGCGATGTTCATGTCAGGCCTTTCAGGAAGCTGTGGATCAAAGCCAGGGCTTCGGGTTCGTCAAGGAAGGGGATATGGGCGCGGTCGGGCACCTCGGCGAAGGCCATGTCGGGACGGCGGGCCTGCATCCTTGCCACGGTCTCCACCGCCAGAAGGTCGGAGTTGCCCCCCCGGATCAGGGCCAGCGGCAGGCCTTGCAGTGCGTCGAAAAGCGGCCAGAGATCGACGGGGGGTCCGTTGAAGGCGGTAAGGAAGGCCTCACGCAGCGAGGGGTCGTAGGGGAGACGGAGGCCGTCCGGAGTTTCGACCGCAAGCTTCCGCGCCTCGTCCAGCCAGCGGGTCATCGGCACGCCGTCGAAGCCGGGGCTGCGGGCAAGGCGGTCGGCGAAGTCTTCAAGCCTGCGACCCGCCGGGTTGCGCCCGACATAATCGGCGATGCGGGTCAGCCCGTCGCGGGCGATTTCCGGCCCCACATCGTTGAGGCACAGGCCCAGCACCCGGTCACGCGCAACGGCGCCAATGACCATGCCGATCAGCCCCCCGCGCGAGGTGCCAAGGATCGCGGCCCGCGCGATGCCGAGGTGATCGAGGAGCGCCAGGGCATCCTTCGCTTCCTGCTCGACAGTATAGGTGGTGGTGCCGGTCCAGTCGCTTTTGCCCCGCCCGCGATAGTCCATGCGGATCAGCCGGAGCGGCGGCAGATGCGGGGCCAGATAGTCGAAATCCGCCATGCTGCGGGTCAGGCCCGGCAGGCAGAGAAGCGGCAGACCCTCGCCCTGATCGCAATAGGCAAGCATGGCGCCGTCTTCGGCGGGGAAACGCGGGGTGTCGGTCATGCCGTCACCGTGGCACGCGGGGCGGGCGGGGGAAAGGGGCAACCGGCAGGTCCCCGAGCCATGGCCTTTGGTCGCGGGCGTGAACGCTTGTCGGCAGGGCATCCAGCGACTACACCCGTGCCCGAAATCGAAGAAGGCAATGGGCAATGTCGGACAGTTCGGTGGTCGAGGATCGGCCGAAGTCGAAACGGGTCGGCGCGCTGCGCGGGCTTGTTCCGTTCCTCTGGCCCTATCGCGGCATGGCGGCGCTGGCGCTGATGGCGCTGATCCTGACGGCCGGGATCAGCCTGGTGCTGCCGCTTGCCGTGCGCCGGGTGGTCGACGGGTTCAACTCCGCCCAGGTCGAGCTACTGGACAAGTATTTCGGCGCGGCCCTGGCGATTGCCGCCTTGCTCGCGATCGGGACGGGGTTGCGCTACTACTTCGTCACCCGGTTGGGCGAGCGGGTGGTGGCCGATATCCGTCGGGCGCTGTTCGACCGGGTGCTGGGCATGTCGCCCGCCTTCTTCGAGCGCATCCTGACCGGCGAGGTGCTGAGCCGGATCACCACCGACACCACGCTGATCCTGTCGGTGATCGGCTCGTCGGTGTCGGTCGCCTTGCGCAACGTCCTGATATTGCTGGGCGGCCTGGTGCTTCTGCTTCTGACGTCGGCCAAGCTGGCAGGTCTGGTCCTGCTGGTGGTGCCCGCGATCATCGTGCCGATCATCGTCCTGGGGCGCAAGTTGCGGCAGCTGTCGCGGGAAAACCAGGACTGGATCGCGGCTTCGTCGGGGTCGGCATCCGAAGCCTTGTCCTCGGTGCAGACGGTGCAGGCCTTCACGCATGAAGCGGCGACGCGCGGCGAATTCGCCGAGGTGACGGAGAAGAGCTTCACCTCGGCCAAGGCGCGGATCAAGACGCGGGCCGTGATGACGGTGATCGTGATCTTCTTGGTTTTCGCCGGGGTGGTATGCGTGTTGTGGATCGGCGCGCGCGACGTGCGGTCGGGCGCGATGTCGGTCGGCGCGCTGATCCAGTTCGTGATCTATGCGGTGATGGTGGCGGGGGCCGTCGGCGCATTGTCGGAGATCTGGGGCGAATTGCAGCGGGCCGCCGGGGCGACCGAGCGGCTGGTGGAACTCTTGGCGACCGAGGACAGCGTGCAGGACCCGGTCCGCCCGGTCGCCCTGCCCCGCCCGGTGCGCGGCGAGATCGCTTTCGAGGAGGTGAGCTTCCGCTATCCGGCGCGGCCCGAAGCCTCGGCGCTGATCGGGGTCAGCCTGCAGGTGAAGCCCGGCGAGACGGTGGCGCTGGTCGGCCCCTCGGGCGCGGGCAAGACCACGATCCTGCAACTTCTGATGCGGTTCTATGATGCGCAGGCCGGGAAGATCACGCTGGACGGGCTGGAACTTTCCAGCATGGCCCGCGCCGATTTCCGCAAGTCGATCGCGCTGGTACCGCAAGACCCGGTGATCTTCGCCACCTCTGCCCGCGAGAACATCCGCTTCGGCAGGCTGGACGCGAGTGATGCCGAGGTCGAGGCCGCCGCCAGGGCCGCCGCTGCGCATGATTTTCTGGCAGAACTGCCGCAGGGCTATGACAGCTATCTGGGCGAGCGCGGGGTGATGCTGTCGGGCGGGCAGAAGCAGCGGGTGGCGATTGCCCGGGCGATCCTGCGTGATGCGCCGATCCTGCTTCTGGACGAGGCGACGAGTGCGCTGGACGCGGAAAGCGAGCGGCTGGTGCAGGCGGCAGTCGACAAGCTGGCCGAGGGGCGGACGACGCTGGTCGTGGCGCACCGGCTGGCGACGGTGAAGCGGGCCGACCGGATCGTCGTCTTCGACCAGGGCCGGATCGTGGCGCAGGGCACGCATGACGAGTTGGTCGCCGAGAACGGGCTTTACGCACGCCTTGCCCGGTTGCAGTTCACCGAAGGCATGGTCTGACGTAGCGTCCCGGCCCGGCCTTTGGGACAAACCGGCTTCACAAACACGTTTCCGCCCCCCATGCTCGCCTGAAGCCTGCGGCAACAGCGGGCAGGAAGGGGAGGAAACCGATGACCACTTTCGCCACCGCTGCGGACCTGAAGGCCATCGAGGCCGAGATGCCCTGGGCCGACCGGGGCCAGGCGCGGTCGATGTATGATTTCCTGACACGGGCGAAGACGGCGCACGGCGCGCGGCCCGCGATCAGCTACCAGCTCCTCTCTGGCCCCGCGACGAAGAAGGTCACGCTGACCTGGGCCGGGCTGCATGCCAAGGTAACGCAAGCCGCCAACCTTTTCCGTTCGCTTGGCATTGGGGAAAAGGACGTCATCGCCTTCATCCTGCCGAATGCGATGGAAACGGCCGTCACGCTCCTGGGCGGGGCGGTGGCCGGGATCGTCAATCCGATCAACCCGCTTCTGGAGCCCGAAAAGATCAGCTCCATCCTGCGCGAGACGGGTGCCAAGGTCGTTGTCACGCTGAAACCTTTCCCGAAGACCGACCTCGCGCAGAAAGTGGGTGAGGCGGTGCAATATGCGCCAAGCGTCAAGACCGTGCTGGAGGTCGACCTCGTCCCCTATCTCTCGGGGTTGAAGAAGATCATCGTGCCCTGGGTGCGCCCGAAGAACCCGGTGAACCATACCGCCGACATCCGCGACTTCCGCGCCGAGATGGCCCGGATGCCGGCTGACAAGCTGACCTTCCCCGACAGTCTTGACGACCGCGTCGCCGCCCTTTTCCATACCGGCGGGACCACCGGAATGCCCAAGGTCGCCCAGCACAAGGTTTCGGGCATGGTCTACAACGGCTGGCTCGGGGCGACGCTGCTGTTCAAGCCGACCGATGTGGTGATCTGCCCCCTGCCGCTGTTCCACGTCTTCGCCTGCTACCCGATCCTGATGTCGATGATCGGCTCGGGTGCCCATGTCGTCTTCCCGACTCCGCAGGGCTATCGCGGCGAGGGCGTCTTTGACAACTTCTGGAAGCTGGTCGAACGCTACAAGGTGACCTACATGATCACCGTGCCCACGGCGCTTGCCGCCCTGATGCAGCGCCCGGTCAATGCCGACATCTCCAGCATGAAGAACGCCTTCTCGGGCTCGTCGCCGCTTCCGGTCGAGCTTTACAACCGCTTCAAGAAAGAGACCGGGATCGAGATCATCGAGGGCTACGGTCTGACCGAAGCCACCTGCCTTGTGTCGATCAACCCGCCGGACGGGGTGAAGAAGATCGGCTCGGTCGGGCTGATGTTTCCCTATTGCAACGTGCGGATCCTGACCCGGCAGGGCGCGACCGACTTCCGCGAATGCGCGGTGGACGAGGTGGGCGAGATCTGCGTGTCGAATCCGGGGGTTTTCGAGGGGTCCACCTACACCGAGGCCGACAAGAACCGCGAATTGTTCGCCAACGGCCGCTTCCTGCGCACGGGCGACCTTGGACGGCTGGATGCCGATGGGTATCTCTTCATCACCGGGCGGGCCAAGGACCTGATCATCCGCGGCGGCCACAACATCGACCCGGCGATCATCGAAGAGGCGCTGATGGGGCATGAGGCGGTGGGCTTCGTCGGGGCCATCGGCCAGCCCGACGCCCATGCGGGCGAGCTACCCTGCGCCTATGTCGAACTGGTCAAGGGCGCCTCGACCACCGTTGACGAGCTGATGGCCTATGCTGCCAAGCATATCACCGAACGCGCGGCGATTCCCAAGCATCTGGAAATTCTGCCGGAATTGCCAAAAACGGCGGTGGGCAAAGTGTTCAAGCCCGACCTGCGGCGCATGGCGATCACCCGGACCTATGACGCCGCTCTGGCCGAAGCAGGCCTGCCCGCCCGCGTGTCAGCGGTGATCGAGGACAAGAAGCGCGGCCTCGTCGCCCGGTTGTCGAAGTCGGGCACGGTCGAGGATGTGGCCATCGCCGCGATCCTGGGGCAATTCTCGAACCCCTGGGAATGGGCGACCTGATCCGGCAACAGAACCGGAGTGTCGCTTGCATGACAGCAAGTTTCATTTGCCTGAATCGCCTCCTTCGGGCGAAAACGGGCGAAAGGAATGCATTCACGGGAATATGAAGATGAAGGTTCACTTGGGCTTGGCGGCTGCATTGATCGTCGCGTCGGCTGGGGCGACAAGCGCGCAGCAGTCAGAGATCCTGTTTTCCCACAAACATTGGGAAGTCTCGATCGTCGGTTGGGATGACGGATCGGTCGGCTGCGTGGCCGAGGTGAAGGCGCCCGGCGAAAGCTTCTCGATCTGGACCTTCCCGGATGGCGCGGTGCAGTTGCAGTTCTACTCGACCGCCTGGTCCTTCGGTGAGGGCCAGACCGCCGACCTTGGCGTGCAGATCGACCGCCGCGCGCCCTGGAACCTGACGGGGGCCGAGCTTTACCAGAACTCGGTGCTGTTCTACCTGCCGGACGATCAATCCGGCGTCAATTTCATCGGCGAGGTCGCCCGTGGCAACCGGCTGTATCTGCGCGACGACGACGGCTCGGACGTGCAGAACTATTCGCTGGCCGGGTCCAGCGCCTCGATCCAGGCGCTGATTGATTGCGGCGACGTGATCGCAAAGCGCACGCCGGGCAACCCGTTCAACTGAGTTAAGGCTGGTCGGTGTCCATCCAGATGGTCACCGGCCCGTCGTTGACCAGGCTCACTGCCATGTCCGCCCCGAACTGGCCATTTTCGACCGGAACGCCTTCCTTTTCAAGACATTGGCTGAAATGGAGGTAAAGCCTTTCGCCTTCGACCGGAGGGGCGGCGGTGGAAAAACCGGGCCGGTTGCCGCGCAGATCGGCGGCAAGGGTAAACTGGCTGACCACCAGCGCGGTGCCGCCGATGTCCCTGATGGACAGGTTCATCTTGTCCTGATCATCCTTGAAAACCCGGAGCTTGGCGATCTTGGCGGCAAGCTTTTCGGCCTGGGTGTCGGTATCCGCGCCCATCGCGCAGACCAGGATCAGCAATCCCTTGCCGGTCTGGCCGATCAACTCTCCAGCCACATGGACCTGCGCCTCGGTAACGCGCTGGAGGACGGCCCTCACAGCTCGTTCGCCCAGGGCGGGTTGGCCCCGGCGCGGCTGACCGTGACCGCCGCCGCGCGGGTGCCGAGGCTGAGCGCAGCAGAGAGCGTGGCATCGGAAAGCGCGGCCACCCCGGCCTTGGTCAACGCCCCCGCCTGATGCAACGCGGCAAGCACACCCGCATTGAACGTGTCGCCCGCGCCCACTGTATCCACCACTGTAACCTTTTGCGCTGCAACGAAAATATCCTGCGTTGCCGTCACCGCCCGCGCGCCGTTCGCGCCTTCGGTGATGAAGACAACCTTCGGCCCCCTGCCGATGATCCCCCGCGCCAGGACCGTCAGATCGCCCTGCCCTTCCAGCCAGTGCAGGTCCTCGTCCGACAGCTTGACGATATCGGCTCGGGCCACCATCCGTTCGATCCGGGTACGATACTCCGCCTCTTTCCCGGCGATGAATCCGGGGCGGATGTTGGGGTCGACTATGGTGACGCGAGTGCCGCAGTCGCGGGCTTGCAGGGCCTCGTAAGTGCTGGCTGCGGGGTCGTTGACCAGGCTGATCCCGCCGAGGAAAAGCGTGTCGATCTCTGCCGGCAGGGTCGGCAAATCGGCGGTCGAAAGCATCCGCCCCGCCGTCGCCTCGTCGTAGAAGGCATAGGTCGCCTGGCCATTCACCAGCTTGACGAAGGCCACGGTCGTCGGTCGGTCCGACCGGGCAAGATAGCGGGTGTCGACCTGCGATGCCGCCAGTGTGTCCGCCAGAATTTCCCCCAGCATATCCCTGGAAACGCCCGAGAAAAACGCCGATGGCGTCCCAAGCCGCCCCAGCGCGATGGCGGTGTTGAAGACAGCCCCCCCGGCATAGGGGGCGAAGCAGGCCTCTCCTTCGGTGGAAGTTCTGGGCAGCATGTCGATCAGCGCCTCGCCACAACTGAGAATCATGGTCGTCCCCCCTTGGATACCCCTACCGTTAGCGCAAACAGGTCAGGTCGTGAAGAACGGCGTCAGGTTGCGGCGGATGCGGTCCAGCGGCGTGGGGCCACTGGTGTCGGAAATGAAGGGCTGGCCGGTGATCGCCTCATAGGCGCCGATATAGACCTGCGCGGTTTTCTCGATCATCTCCAACGGGATATCCGGCACCGGGTCCTTGTAGGGATCACAGCGCGCGACCACCCAGGAACGGATGACATCCTTGTCAAAGCTGGGTGGTCTGTCCCCGCTTTCGAAGGCCCTCTGGTAGCCCTCAGCAATCCAGTAGCGGCTGGAGTCGGGGGTGTGGATTTCGTCGGCCAACAGGATATTGCCCGCCGCGTCGGTGCCGAATTCATATTTCGTGTCCACAAGGATCAAACCGCGCTCGGCGGCGATCCTCTGGCCGCGGGCAAAGAGTGCCAGGGCTTTCGCGCTAACCTCATCCCATTGCGATTTCGTCAACAGGCCGGTTTCCACGATCTCGGTCGCAGTCAGCGGCTCGTCATGGCCACCATCGAAGGCCTTCGAGGTGGGGGTGATGATCGCCTGCGGCAGCGCCTGGTTCGGGCGCAGCCCGTCGGGCAGGCGGTGGCCATACATCTCGCGCCCGCCCTTGCTGTATTGCGTCAGGATCGAGGTGGATGTCGTTCCCGCCAGATAGCCACGCACCACGATTTCCACCGGCAGGATGCTGAGCTTGCGACCCAGAACCACGTTCGGGTCGGGGTAGGACAGGACATGGTTCGCTGCGATATCTTCCGTCTTTTCAAACCAGTAACGGGCAAGCTGCGTCAGCACCTGGCCCTTCCACGGGATCACCGCAAGGATGCGGTCGAAGGCGGATATCCGGTCGGAGGAGATCAGAAGACGGGTGCCGTCCGGCAGGTCGTAACAGTCGCGGACCTTGCCGAAATAGGGGCTCGGAAGCTCGGCGATCCGGGCCTGCGGCAGGGTTCGGGAGAGGTCGATCTGTCGCATGGCAGGCCCCCTTTGCGCTGCCTGCTTCTTGGCTTTCCAGCGTTCCGAGTCAAGCCGGACAGTCGAGCGAGCCCCGCATTTCCCCGCTGTCGCCGGTCAGCGTCGAGTCGCGCAAACGGCAGCCGGTGACGCGGGGGATCATCTCGATCATCGTGGCGCGGATGTCCTGATGTTCGCCCCGTTTCGCATAGCCGAGGCGGATGACTTCCACCCGCTCACCCTTCTGGAAAACCGTGTAGTCACGACCGTTTAGCGTGACGTCGGTGCGCTTTGCCCCCATGAACTCGGGGGCTGGGGAGGCACCGCAGGCGGCAAGGAACAGGAGCGGGATGAGGGCTTTCATGGCGTCATGATGACAGGGTTTGGTTAACGGGGGGTTAAGCGTCTGGATTGCGTATGGATCCGGTATGGCTTTCCTCCATACGGGGGGCGTGTCCGGCCGACGGCAATCTTGCTGCCGGACGCGCGGGAACGGGAGGCGATCTGGCGGGTTGAGGACGGGATCAGCAACGAGGACACGCCCCATGACCAAAGCCATCGCCCTTCTCGCCCTGCTGGGCCTTGCCGCCTGCGAAACCGTCGAAGGCGCGGGCCGCGACCTTCAGACCGCCGGGGAAGCGATCACCGACGAGGCTCAGGATGCGCAATCGGGGATGTGAATGGCAAATTCCCGCCTATTTCCGCAGCGGTGATGGGTGAAGAAACGCCGAGCCGGTGCCGGGCGCCGCATTGGCCCATGCAGAGGGCGTGGCGGGCAGGCAGGATCGGGGCCGCAACCTTGGAGGGTAACGCAATGAAGACTGTGAAGATGTTGGGTCTCTTGGCCTGTGCGGTGGCCCTGTCCGGCTGCCTTGACACCGATACCGAACGTGGCCTTGCGGGCGCGGCAGGTGGCGCGGTGATCGCCGATGTGACCGGAGGGAACGCCCTGACGGGCGCCGTCATCGGGGGGGCCGCAGGGGTGTTCTGCGATGACCTTCGGGTGTGCAGGTAACATCGGGTCGGAGAGTCGGGGCAAGCCCCGACCTACGCGGGGCGGGGGACTGCCCCGTTCTGCTCTTGGGGAGCAGGCTGGGCGAAACCCTGATTGGAGAGGGGGCCGACACGGGTTGGTGACCTGGCATCCTCCCAGCGGTTTGCTTGCGCGATCATCGGCCCCTACCGGAGCGGGAAATGCTTGATCTGCTGGCCTCATCAGGCAATCTTGCAGGCTGGCGACAGGTTACCTGGGGAATATGGGGCCAGGAAGAGCGGGCGATGTACGATCATCTGCCGGAAATGCTGATGAGCGACGATCCGGCCTATCGGGCGATGATCGCTGGCGAACCCCATAACGCCTCCGCACCAATATTCGACAAGTTGCGCGAGCTGTCGGAGGGCCGCAGGCGGGCGTTGGCTGCGTTCCCGGAGTTCGACATCGATGCCCGCGCGCCACTGCTGCGCGCCTTGTTCAGCGGCGAGATCGACAAGAGCATCATCGTGCCGCCGTTCTATTGCGAATATGGCAGGCATGTCCGCTTTGGCACGAACGTGTTCATCAATACCGGGGCCACCTTTCTGGACGGTGCTTTCATCACCTTCGGCGACTGGGTGGCCGTCGGGCCAAATGTCCAGTTCATCACCGCCAACCATCCGGCACGACCCGAAGACCGGATCAGACCGCCAGCGCCGGGTGATACATTGCCGTTCCAGATCATGACGCTGGCCTTGCCGATCACCATCGCTGACAATGTCTGGATCGGCGCGGGGGCAATCATCCTGCCCGGCGTCACCATTGGCGAAGGTGCGGTGGTTGGCGCGGGCGCCGTTGTCACCCGCAGCGTGGCTGCGCGCAGCGTCGTCGTTGGCAACCCGGCCCGTCATTTGCGCAGCGTCGATGACCCGCCCCGCCCGTGACCTGGCTCGCAGACCAAACGGTCAAGAATCCATCTTCAGCGCCGCAATGAACGCTTCCTGCGGGATCTCGACCTTGCCGAACTGGCGCATCTTCTTCTTGCCGGCTTTCTGCTTCTCCAAGAGCTTCTTCTTCCGGGTCGCGTCGCCGCCGTAGCACTTCGCCGTCACGTCCTTGCGCATCGCCGACAGGGTCTCACGCGCGATCACGCGGCCGCCGATGGCCGCCTGGATCGGGATCTTGAACATGTGGCGGGGGATCAGGTCCTTCAGCTTCTCGACCATCGAACGCCCGCGCGCCTCGGCGCGGTCGCGGTGGACCATCATCGACAGGGCGTCGACGGGTTCGTCGTTCACCAGGACGGACATCTTCACCAGATTGTCCTCGCGGTATTCCGAGATGGTGTAGTCGAAGCTCGCATAGCCCTTGGTGACGGATTTCA